>JARGFW010000400.1 GCA_029211085.1 Deferrisomatales bacterium
GGGCTGCCCCGGTACCCGTGCTGTGCTCCAGCAGCTCGTCGTCGGTGAGGCCCAGCTCCCCAGCGGTCCGGGTCACAGCCCGGGCGCCGTAGAAGGAACGCTGCGCACCCAGACGTCCGGTGCGCCGCCCGAACTCCTGGTCGGAGACGTCGTGGCCGTCCCTCCAGGCAAAGTCGGATTCGTCACCCGCATAGGAGGTTTCGCCTCTCCGACGGGCCCGCTTCGCCGCGTCTGCGGGCGTCGGCCCCAGGGTGCCCTCGTGGGCCGTGGACGAAGCGGCTGCCTTGGCCTTGGCGTCCCGGAAGCGGTCCGGGCCCCCGGCTGCTTGTACGCCTCGGATCTCTCCGCCGAGCCGGGCCGCGCCAAGCATCGCTCCGGCTCGCTCCATGCCCACCCGGCCGCCGTGGAGGGGGCCTTCTGCGTCTCGGGCCTCGTGGTGGGCTGTCCCCTCGATCGTCGAACCGCGGGCCATGCGCCGGCTGCCGGCGCGCACGTCGTAGCCCGTGTTGCCGAACCCCGCCGCCCGGCCGCCCACCGTCCCCGCGTGCATGCGGGTACCGGTGAAGGAGGTGGCGAACGCGTCCTCGGGCCCGTCGTACCCCAGGTTCGAGCCCATGGCCGAGTGGCGCGCGTTGAGACCCGCGCCGACGACGTTGGTGAAGGTGTGCTTGCCTCCGTTGTCCCAGGCACGGCTCGCCACGGCGGCGTGCCCCGCGGTGTCCAGGGTGTGGGCCCGTCCCTCCGGGGTGAGGGCCGCCTGCCCCGCAGACGCTCCCTGGTGCTGGACCGGCTGGGTGAGGTGGGAGGCGAGCGTCGCCAGGGCGTGGCCCCCGAAGCCCACCAAGGTGCTGGCGATCACCGAGGCGAGCACCGCCCCGGTCATGCGGATGAGGCCGTAGAGAGCCAGGGTCTTGGT
This sequence comes from Deferrisomatales bacterium, assembly GCA_029211085.1. Taxonomy (GTDB): domain Bacteria; phylum Desulfobacterota; class Deferrisomatia; order Deferrisomatales; family JARGFW01; genus JARGFW01. The sequence goes on from JARGFW010000400.1 coordinate 917, forward strand.
GGTGACGTCGGGGAAGTTGAGCCAGGTGGCGAGGCCGAGCCCGCTCTGGCGGATCATCTCGAAGTACTGGTCCGCATACTCCAGGGCGAAGCTGTGGGCCACGGCGTCGGTCACACCCCAGGCGGCGAGAAACACGAACAGCCCGAGGAAAAGCGACAGCACCCGTTTGAAGAACGGGGACGGGAGAAACAGCGCCAGGAAGGGAAGCATGCCCACCGCGACCGAGGTCATCACCGCCCGCACCACCGGGATCCACTCGTTGGCGACGATACCGACCCCGAAGAGCGAGGTCCCGAGATTCTTGTTGGCCTGGAGAGAGACAGCCACCGAAGGCGCCCCCTCCTTCACGAACTCGAAGAGTTGCCGTGCGATGGTCCCCTGCTGGGAGACCCGCTCGGGGGTGATCCCTGCCAGTGCCGCGTACTCGGCCAATGTGTTCGTCACTAGGGACCGGTACCGGGCGAGCTCGGCCGCGCTTGTCGGGTCGAACCCAGCGTTGGCTGCGGCTCGGCGGATGTCCTCGGCGTAGTTCCCCGGGTCGGCGAACCAGGCGCGCAGCTCCGTCCAGGCGTCGCGGCAGGTGAGCGCCGTTCCATTGGGAGCCGCGGCGTCGAAGTAGAGGCAGTAGACCGAGGGGCTCGCCGCCAGTGCCAGCTGGGGGAGGAAGTCCGTGGTGTTGTTGACCAGATCCTCGATCTGGAGCGTGGTGCCGGGACGAACCAGCTCGAAGGAAAGGCACTTCGTGACGTACTCGCCCAGGTTCTGGGTGAGGTAGGTATCCTTCACGCCCCGCTGCAGGGTCTCCTGCACCCCGTAGAACCCCAACCCCCCAGCCCCGTCCTTGTAGCCCACCCCGGCGGGAGCGGTGGCATCCACCACGTCCACCAGGATACGTTCCACCTTGTTCAGGGCCCCGGCAGTGAGGACGATGGCGTCGGGAATCCCGTCGATGCGGTCAAACCGGTTCTTCACCGGGTCGTAGACCGTGAGGGACCCGGTGGAGGCGAACAGGCCGAGGTAGATCGCCACCCCGACCAGGATCGGGCCGGCCCAGGCGAAGGGCGAGGCGTGATATCCAATGAAGGCACGTGCGTAGTGGGAGACCCCGGCAAACAGGATTCCCGCTCCGCAGACGATGGCGAAGAGTTTCGTGAAGTCGCCTGCTGCAAAGATCAGCGCGATCCGCCGAAAGGCCAGGGTCACCGCCTCGAAGCCGTTGTAGGTGGTGTACTCCAGGTCCACTGCCAGGGCAGCCTCGGCGAAGACCGTGAGACCGAGGACGGCAACGAGACACAGAATGCCGGGACGAGCTCGCATGGAGGTCCTCACCGCGGCGACCGGGTCCGGGCCGCTGTGGCCCGGCCCACGCGGGAGGAGGCCTCCTCGCGGATCTGGTCCTCCATGCCGCGCAGGTGTTCCACCACTCGGTAGATCGCTTCGAGCTCCTGGGCCGCCGCAGCGTAGGAGCGCTGCAACCCCTCGTACTGTTCCCGGATGCGCCGGCGCAGCTGGTCGATGTCCCCGGCCACCCGCTCGGTCACGAACTGCACCTCGCAGCGGTGGGGCGGCTGCC
>JARGFW010000096.1 GCA_029211085.1 Deferrisomatales bacterium
CCAAGGAAGGGCTCCCACACCTTTCGCGCGCTCTCGAGGTCCTTCACTGCAATGCAGATGTGGTCGATCTTCTCAATTCCCAGCATGGAACTCTCCTTTAAGAAAACTTCACGATTTGCGGCGCGCCTCAGCTTCGCACGCCGAGCCGGTATCCGTCACGGATGGCGTTGTGCATGTCGCGAGGCGCCACGGCGTCGCCCACGATATAGATCTCGTCGCACAGGTACTCGCAACTGAGGAGCAGGTCCTGCTCGGACCGCCGGGGACCCGCGGAGATGATGGTGTCGACCGGGACGACCTCTTCGTTGCCGGTCGCCAGTCGCACGCGCATGCCTCCCCCCTCAACGCCCAGGGGGCGGGCCTCGGTGATCACGCGCACGCCAAGCTCGTCGAGCCACTTCTTGTGGCGCCAGCGGAACGTGATCCCCAGGTCCCGGCCCCACTGCTTCCCCTCTTCCAGCAGGGTGACCTTCTTGCCGTTGGCCGCCAGGTACTCGGCGGTGACGAGGCCGATGCGCTCGCTGGAGACCACGATCACCTTCTCACCCACTTCGTTCTGTTCCAGCCCCCCCTCCATGAACGCGAGCGCCGACAGCGTTTGGGTGCCGTTCGTATCAAAGGGAAGCGCAGGCAGACGAACCCCCGTCGCGACGACGAGCACCTCGGGCTGCTGCTTTTTCACCAGTACCGGGGTTACCGGAGTGCCGAGGATGAGGTTCACGCCGTGTTTTGCGAGCATGGTCCGATAGAACGCGTGGACCCGGCTCATGGCGTCGGCGCCGCTGATTTCACGCAGCGCAGCCGTCGTCTGCCCGCCGATGCGGTCCCGCGCCTCGTACACGGTGACGTCGTGGCCCCGCTGGGCCGCGGTGATGGCGTATTCCAGCCCCGCCGGCCCGGCGCCGGCGACGAGCACCTTCTTGATCCGTGCAGCTCGGGAGAGGTCGTACTCGGGCTCCACCTCGTGGCCCAGCCTCGGGTTCATGGTGCACTTATAGGGGATGTCGGAAAACAGGTGGGCGAGGCAGGTGAGGTCGCCGATGCACGGCCGGATCTCCTCCGGCCTTCCGTCACGCGCCTTCACGATCGCCTGGGGGTCCGAGAGGAGCGGCCGGCACACCTCCCAGACATCCATCAGCCCCTCGGCCACGCCCCTCTCCGCCAAGAACGGGTCGGCCAGCCGCGGACCGAACGCCACCGGGATGTCGAGCTCCTTCTTGGCTGCGGCCGAGATGGGAAGCCACCCGTCCTGGGGCACGTCGCGACCGAGCGCACCCTGGCGCGACTCGTGCCAGCCGATCACCAGCGAGATCATGTCGCATCCGGCGCTCTCTGCGATCTTCATGATCTCGAGGCACTCCTCCTGGGAGTTGCCACCGTATTCGTCCATCAACTCCACCCCATTCAGCCGCACGACGAGAGGGGTTTCGGGGAGCAGGTCCTTGATTTCCGAGATCAGCTCCACCATGAACCGGCATCGGTTTTCCAGCGGGCCGCCATACTCGTCGGTGCGCAGGTTCGTGTAGGGAGAGAGGAAGTCGGCCATCAAATAGCCCATGAAACTCGTCACCTCCACCATGTCGAAGCCCGCCTGCACGGCGCGCCGGCACGCCTGCACGTGGTCGTCGATGGCCCTTCGGATATCGGTCTTGTTCATCTCCCGGGGGGGGCGAAAGTGTTTGAGGCTCTGGGGGGTACTGGACGGTTGCATGCAGTAGTCCAGCTCGATCCCCCCATAGCGCCCTCCGTGCAGAATCTGCTGGCACGCAATGGAATTGTTGCGATGGATCAGGTCCGCCACCTTGGAAAGCGAGGGGATGAACTTGTCCGAGTAGAGGGCGAGCTGCCGCATGTAGGCCCGCCCCTCCCCCCGTTCGTCCGGATAGGCGCCCTGGTTGGTGATGATGCCTGCGTCGCACCGGGCAATCGACTCCATGCGCGCGAACTCGCGTGGGGACGTGAACCCCTCCGGCGTGCAGAAGTTCGAGATGCAGCAGGCGGCGTACTTGACCCGGTTTCGGACCTCGAGCTTACCGATCTGGAAGGGTTCGAAAAGGTGGCTGAAACGATTGTCGGCGACGATGGGTTCCACGAGGTCCTCACTGGCCACAGAGCCGCAACAGGTTGAAGTTTAAGGCCTCCGCGCAGAGGCGCTGATGGCTAGGCGGCCCCTACGTTCTGGGCAACCGGCACCGCAATGCCCGCTGTCGCAGGGCGCGCCCGAATCAGGCTGCTCTGATCCGCCCTACGACCGCTCCTGAGGCCACAGTCCCGCCGTTTGGCGTGAGCACCTCGGCGAGCGTCCCGTCCAGCTCCGCGGCGACCTCGAAGACGGTCTTGTCCGTGCCCACTTCGAAGAGGGGTGAGCCCATCGAAATGCGCTCGCCCAGCTCGACCCACCAGACGATGAGCATGGCCGTGGTGACGGCTTCGCCCAGGAACGGCACGGTCACCTCCACCAAAGGCTTCTGGTCGTCGGAGTCCAGGGGACAGTAACACACGCCTAAAGCCCCGGATCTCTACCGAAATCCTGCCATTCGACCGATCACACCGCGGCCTGTGGGTGTTCCGGAGTTTGAAAGCTCTTGAGCATCCGGATGCGATTTCCCACCGTGGCCTCGATATGGGCCACCTGCTCATCGCTCAGGTGGCGGTACTTGCCGATGAGGGAGAGGAGCTCCCGAACGGGGCGCGGATCGTCCACCGGGCGGGTGAAGCGGACCTCTCCTTCTTCGGCTGAGTACTCCCACAGGGGCACCATGTTGGTCTCCACCGCCTTGCGCCCGATCTCGATCAGGCGGTTGGGCGGGTAGCGCCAGCCGGTAGGGCAGGGAGAGAAGACGTGTAGATAGGCCATCCCGCGCTTGGCCGCCGCCACCGCCTTGTCCAGCTTGGCGTAGTAGTCCTCCATGAACGCCAGCGACGCCGTGGCCACGTACTCGCAGTTGTGCATGACCATGATGATCGGGAGATACTTGGCGTCGCGCGTCTTGCCCCGCAGGGCGGCGCCCACGGGCGTCGTGGACGTCCACGCCCCGTAGGGCGTCGTGCTCGACCGCTGGACGCCGGTGTTCATGTAGCCTTCGTTGTCGATGCAGATGTAGATCATCTGCTCCCCGCGCTCGGCAGCCCCGGAGAGTGACTGGAACCCGACATCGGCCGTGCCGCCGTCGCCTGCCAGTGCCAGCATGGTGACGTCCCGCCCGATCCGCTTGTAGTAGCGCCGGGCGCCGGCCAGCATCGAGGCTGTATTCGTGAGCAGTGGGTGAAAGACAGGGGTTTTGGTCGCGGTGCGTCCGTTCACCCCCACCGACCCCACGCCGGGAACACACCCCGGGGGAGTGGCCACCACGACGTTGGAGCCAATGCGCCGCAAGGTGTGGCGAACCAGCAGCTCCGAGTTGCAGCCCAGGCAAAAGGACATGCCGGGGACGAACAGATCTTCCAGGTCGCCCCAGGTCTTGTAGATCTCCCCGGCACGAACGTACTCGAGGGCTCCTGGTTTGCAGGCTTTGACGCAGGCGGGATCGCCGGCACAGTGGTCGCACTTCATGACCCTGTCGGTCTTCGGGTTCAACGTGACTCCGGCGTAGGAGCAGGCCAGGGTACACAGTTGGCAGTTCACACAGCGATCCGCGTCCCAGGCGACGACGCCGGTAATTGCGTCCACCCTCAGCGCACGGGCGGGACAATCCTCCACGCAACGAGGGTCTCCGCACTGGCGGCACTGGGCGATCCCGTACGACCCGGGTCCGGAACCCGACATGATTCGGACGCGCGAGTGCGCCGGGTCCGACGACTGTTCCTTCTGGGAGGCGCAGGCCAGCTCACAGTCGCGGCAGCCGTCGCACTTCCGGGGGTAAAACGCGATGGTATTAAATGCCATGGGACCTCATGCTCCTCCGTCGAAAATCGATCTCTGCCCTGCCCGCCGCGGACGTACCGGCCAAGAACAGGGGGTTACGTCCCCCTTCCCTCACCGCCACAGCTCGGTCATCAGGAAGCGCCCCGTATTGAGCGGATCCCGTCCGAACGCTTCTCGTACGGCCCCCAGATCGGTCCGGCGCTCGATCAGTTCGCGCAGCACCCCGGGGTCGAGTTCGACGTTGATGGCCGAAACTCCGACCAGTCTGTCGTTCTCGAACACCAGCTTCTGGTAGCAGCGGCTACCGGGCTGGTGGAGGGTTTCGACCTCGATGTCGTCCGCGGACTCGGTCGCGCCGGCCCGCCCCAGGGAAAACGCGTGGTTGCCGAAGAAGTTGAAGGTGTTCCACCCGCCGCTGCCCACGTAGGGTTTGAGGACTGGATCCCCGGCCATGTCCATGCCCGCGATGCGACCCTGAACCGAGGCGTTCGGTAGGGTTGCGTTCACGGTCCTCTCCGGGTCGAAGAACCCAGGGGCCTGGGCCACGTCGCCTGCCGCCCAGATCCCAGGGACCGAGGTGCGCATGAACGTGTCGACCAGAATTCCCTGGTCCACTTCGACGCCGGTGCCTTCCAGGAATCCGATCCGGGGCTGCACGCCCGCCGCCAGCAGGAGCAGGTCTCCGGTCACCCGGGCCCCGGAGGCGAGCGTCACGGCGCACCCTCCGCCCGCCGGCGCAACCTGCGCCACGGCACTGCCCGTGGCGAGCCGGACTCCGTGGTCGGCGAAGATGGCCTCGATCACACCGGCTGCCGTGGCGTCAAAATAGGCGAACAGCGACACCGGCCTGCGCACCACCACGGTGACCTTCAGCCCGGCCTCGGCCAGCTTCTCGGCGGCGTGCATGGCAATGAGGCCTGCGCCGATCACGATCGCCGACTTCGCCGTGCGTGCCCGCTCCCGCAACTGCACGGCGTCCTCCAGGGTGCGCACCACCAGATACGGCACGCTCTCGATTCCCGGAAACGGCGGCACGGTCGCGTCCGCGCCCGTGGCAAGCAAGAGCTTCTCGTACTCGATGAGGCGCCCCGATTCGCACAGCACCGTTCGTCGCGCGGCGTCGACGCCCTTGACGGCGGCCCCCGCCAGGCGGGCGACCCGAAGCTGCTCGAAATCCACAGGTTCCCGCAGGTGGATGTCGCCCGGCCCCTTCTCTCCGGACATGACGTAGGGAAGGATCGTGGGGGAGTACACCGGTCCGGTTTCCCGGGAGACGATGGCCACCGAGCCGGTCTCGTCCGCCAAGCGGATGGCCTCCGTGGCGGCCAGTCCGGCGTGGCTGCAGCCGACGATCAAGTACTTGGTCTGTGTCAGATCGGTCATGGCTCCTTCATCCATCCTGTCTATTCCACCCCGCGGTGGTGCTCGAACCTGCGTCAGGCAAGGTCGGCGTCGCTTTCGTTGACCCAGATGGGGCCTTCCGGCACCTCACCGGAGAGTGCCCGCCCGATGGTGTCGATGATCCGGCGAAAGTGGGGGATCGTGAGGTCGGCCCCTGCCAGGCCCCCGATGAAGCTCAACGCCGGGATGCGCTGCGGCAGTTGGTACAGGGTACCCTGCAGTTCCTGGAATACCGGACCCGAGTTCCACCCGAAGGACACCGACCTGTCCACAACCCCTACTGCCTTGACCCGGGAGACGGCGTGCAGCAACGCTTCCTTCGGGTAGGGCCGAAAGGTCTTGATCTTGATCAGACCGACCTTCTCGCCCTCGGCGCGGGCGGCGTCCACCGCTTCCTTGGCCGCTCCGGTCATGCCGCCGATGGTTACCACGGCAAAATCGGCGTCCTCCAGCCGGTACTCCTCGACCAGGGGAGCGTAGCGGCGCCCGAAGCGCTGTGCCCACTCTTCGTGGACCCGGGTGATCGTTTCGATCGCGTTCTGCATCCCCCGGCAGGTCCCCTTCCGGTAGCGGACGAACAGTCCGGGGCCTTCACCCAGGGCCCCGCCGGTGAGGGGGTCGACGGCCATGGGTCGCTCCGGATCGAGCGCCACGTGCCAGTTGACATTCTTCTCCCCGAGGAAGGCATCCACGTCTTCCGCGTCCGGGACCTCCACCCGCTCGACGCCGTAGGAAAGGTAGTTGCCATCGTGGCAGACGTTCACCGGCAGCATGACCTCGTGGTCCTCGGCGATCTTATAGGCCATGATGATGGAGTCGAGGATCTCCTGGTTGGTCTCGCAGTACATCTGGATCCAGCCCACCTCCCGCACGGTCATGGCATCCTGCTGCCCGCCCCAGACGCACTGGGGCGAGATCCCGTCGCGGGTCACCAGGGACATCACGATCGGCAGGCGCAGGGGCGGTGTCCGGAAATAGGGCTCGAACATGAACGCCAGCCCCTGGCCGCAACTCGCCGTGTACGTGCGCGCCCCGGCCAGACATGCCCCCTGCAGCACCGAGAGCACGCTGTGCTCGCCTTCTACGTCCATGAGGTCGGCGTCAAGGATCCCGTCGGCCACGAACTGGGAGATATACTCCGCCAGGGAGGACTGCGGCGTGATCGGGTAAACCGCCACCATGTCGGGGCGCGATCGGACGACACCCCATGCCGCCGCCTCGTTTCCGTCGCATACGATCACCGTCGGCATGCCGGCTACTCCTCCTGCTCTTCGATCATGGTGATGGCCCGGTGCGGGCACTCTTGTGCGCAGACCCCACACCCCTTGCAAACCGCCAAGTTGGATTCAAACCACCGGGGCCGTTCGCGTATGCACTGGGTCGGGCAGTACAGCCAACAGGTCCCGCACTTCACGCAGTTGCCGCGGTTGATCACCGGTCGTATAGCGCGCCAGTCCCCCGTGTTGACGTCGAGGGGATCGGTGGCGGAGGCGATCGGGCACAGGTCGTCGGGGATCTTCGACCGGTCAAAAGGTTGCTTCGCCTGGCGCTTCACGGCATTTCCTTTCCGCCTGTCCGGCACACGCGGGTTGCCTCGTATCCGCGCCGCACCGCCTCGACGTTCTTCTCCAGGACGGCATCTCTGAAGGCGACCGATTTCATCCCCACATTGAGTGCGTCCACCGAGACGATGCCCGTCGTCTGAGCGAGGGCTCCCAACATGATGGTGTTGGTGATGAACCCGCCGAAGATGTCGAGCGCCAAGCCCACCGCGTCGCAAAGGCCGACCACCATGACCGAGTCCGGGACCGCCAACTGGTCCAACGGCTTCTTGGTGGCTTGGACCCACGTCCCGCCCGGTGTCACCCCCTCGAAGATGTCGACGGCCCGCGGCAGGGTCGGATCCAGGCACACGATGCAGTTGGGATGGTAGATATTGGTCGTTTGGCGGATCGGCTTGTCATCGAACCGCAAAAACGCCGACACCGGCGCGCCGCGGCGCTCGAAGCCGAACGACGGGATGGCCTTGGCCACCCTGCCTTCCTCGGTCAAAGCCTTGGCCAGGATCTTGGCAGCGAGCACGGCCCCCTGCCCACCTCTTCCGTGGAATCTGAGCTCATACATGCGGTTGTCACCCGGTTTCAGTTAGTGGACCTCGCCGGGCCGTCCCAGCGCGATTTCCGGCAAGACCACCAGAAGCGGCCTGGCGAGCATCTCCAGAACCATGAAAACCAGCGCCCCGCAGGGACGCGTCTACCCAACGGACGGCGGAGGCGGGGGTCGCACCGAGGGCGCAAACGGGCCCGGACTCATCCCCGGCCGTTGCCCAGGACCTTTCACCCGGCGGCGATCTGTGCTCGAACCGCGATGTCCGCACGTCTTACCGACCCACGACGGACGGCAACCAGGTCACCAGCTGCGGGAACAAGAACAGCGCAGCAAGAACGACCAGTTCCAGCCCAATGAAGGGCGCCGCAGCGGCGTAGATCTGGCGCATGGTGATCTCCCGCGGCGCGACGCCTTTCATCACGTAAAGGATGAGGCCGAAGGGCGGGGTGGTAAAGCTCACCTCCATCACGATGAGCATCAGGACCCCGAGCCAGAGCATGGGGATGTTCAGGCTCTGGGCCAGGGGAATGAAGAAGGGGATGGTGATCATGAGCATGCTCACCTGGTCCATGAAACAGCCGAGGAACAGGAGGACCAGGATCATGCCCGCGATCAGCACCGGAGTGGCCAGCCCAAGGCCGGTGATCAGCCGCAGCAGTCCGTTGGTCGCCCCCGAGAAGGTGAGGATCTGGGAAAAGGTAACCGAGGCCGCGATAATGAAGAGGATCATGACGGAGATCTTTGCGGTCTCGGTCAGGGAGGTCTTCAGGGACCGAAGCGTGAGGCTCCGGTAGCCCGCTGCGGCGAGGGCCGAGGCGACACACCCCAGGGCGGCGGATTCCGTGGGGGTGGCCCAGCCCAGAATGATGCTCCCCACGATCACCGCGAAGATGCTCATGAGCGGCAGCACGTACACCACGAACGGCCGGAGCCGCTGCCACCCCCGGAGCCGCTCCGAGTCCAGGGCAGGGGCCAGTGCGGGGTTCAGGACACAGCGAATGATGATGTAGCCGAGGAACAGCGCGCTCATCATCATCCCCGGGAGGATGCCGGCGATGAGCAGCCCGGAGATGGAGATCCCCGAGAGACTCCCCAACAGCACGCCCAGGGCAGACGGGGGGATCAGCATGGCGATGCCGCCCGTGGCCATGATGGGACCCATGGCGATGGACGGGTGATACCCCTGCTTGAGCATGTTGGGGAGCAACACGCTTCCCAGCACCGCGGTGTTGGCGATGGTAGAACCGGAGAGGGAAGCGAAGATCGTGCCCGCTACGACGGAAACGATGGACAACCTGCCGGGCACGCGCGAGATGAGCTTCTCCACCGCGTCGATGGCCCGGGTGGCGACGCCGGTGTGGAACAGGATCTCGCCCAGCAGGATGAAGAGCGGGATCGGCACCAGGGTGAAACTGGTCAGGGACGCCACGCAGTTGCGAGCCAGCTGGCTCAGCCCCGGGGCGCCACCCAGGAACACGGCGGCCCCGATCACATTGACGGACAGGAACGAAAAAGCAACCGGCAGCCCCATGCCCATGAAAATGACCATGGTCCCCAACAGCAAACAGAGCGCAGGCAACCACTCCATGGATCGACTCCTCGGACGCCGTCCGGATTAGCCCTCGGCCGGCTTGAAGGCGGAAACGGCTCGACGAAGCCGAAGCACAAACTCGACGGCCATGAACAGAAACGAGAGGGGGATGACGCAGAGCAACCACCACTCGGGGATGACCAGTTGTTTCGCGATCATGGAGCCGAGCCGGGCGGCGTCCGCCGTGGCGTCGTAACCGAACCAGACGAAGACGAGGGAGACACCGAGCCCGCACAGATCGGCCCCGATTTCCAGCACCCGTCCCGCGCCCGGCGACAAGACGTTCAGCACCAGGTCAACCCGGACGTGGGCCCCCAGGCTCAGCACCCAAGGGGCCGCCAGGAAGGTCGCCATGTAGAGCGCGTTCTCCGAGACCTCGATCATCCAGGGCAGCCCACCGAAGCCGAGGTTGCGCGAGACCACGTCCACGGTCACCCCCAAGGCCATACCGGCCACCAGCACCCCTGCGAGGAGGCCGGAGGCGGCGAGGAGTTTCTGGTAGGCCTGGCTCAGGAATCCCATGGCTGCTCGGTCCTTCGCACCCTCAGAGCATGGGGGCGCAGACCCTCACCCGGCGTCTGCGCCCACGCTCCGGACGGCTTACTTGGTGAACACCTGTTTGAGCTTCGGACCATACTCCGGGCTCACCGCCATGATCTTGGCCCAGCCGGCTTCGTACGCCGCCTTCAGGTAGGCTGACCGGTCGTCTCCCGTGAAGGTGATCGTCTGGATCCCGGCTGCTTGTTGCTTCTGGCTCTCCGCCTCGTTGATCGCAGGGGCCTCCTCGTCGAGCGACTCGAGCCAAAGGCCCATCTTCACCAGGAACGCACGTTGTGCATCGTCGAGCTTGCCATTCCAGGTGTCGAGGTTGACCAGCACGCCAACGTCGACGTTGTAGAATCCGGGGTCCACGCGATACTTGGTCACTTCCTGCCAACCCAGGTCGAGAACCCCCTGGATCGGCCACCCGTACCCGTCCACCGTGCCACGCTCGAGAGCCGTGTACACCTCCCCGGGGGCCGTGCGCACCACGGTGGCGCCCAGTTTCTCGAAAAACGCCTGGTAGACCGGCGTGATCCGGATCTTGAACCCCGTCAGGTCCGGTTTACTGATGGGCTTGGTCAGATACAGGTGAAAGGGGACCCCGATGCCCTGTCGAGCCAGGTAGTACCCGTTCAGCTTCTTGTTGTGAAGCTCGTTCACCAGTTCCCACCCGCCGTTCTTCCGCAACGTTTGGGAAGAGACCTCGCACAGCTTCAAGGCATCGGCTTCGGGGGCCAGGTTGGTGTAGAACGCACCGGTATCGTTAGCCATGTCGACGACGCCGGAGCGGAGGGCATTGCCGAGTTCAAACGGGTTCATCACCTTCCCCCCGCCGCCGACGTAGTTGATCTGAACCAAGCCTTTCCCTTCGTCGTTGACCTTCTTCACAAACCGTTCGAAGTTGCGAGAGAAAGCGGTCCCTTCGTTGAAGGCACTGACCGCCTTGAGCGTCACCTCACCGGCGGTCGCGGCGCTCACCGCAAGGCCCACCAGGGCCGCGGCCAAACCGAGGCGCGTGAAGACTCGTCCCATGACTATTCCTCCTTTTCGTGAGAGTAAGGGCGATTCGGGGCTGGAGCTCTCTCGCCCTCGTGGAAACACCGACACGGGTGAACCTCCGTTGACGCCGACGCTCGGCTTCACCTTGCACGGCTCTTCAGGAACGCGAACTCCCAGATATCGCGCTTCACTTGCGCGAGGTGCTCGCGAATCGCGGCTTCCACGCCAACCGGATCTCGGTCTATGAGCCGGTCCAGGATTCGCCGGTGCCCGGAGATGCCTCGCATCGCAATTTCCGGGTCGTAGAGCGTCTCAATTCGATAGAGCAGCATCGCAGCTCGAAGCGACTGGCAGATATCAAACAGACGCTTGCTCCCACTCGCGCGGACGAGCGCCTCGTGAAACTCTGCATCGCCGTCGACGAAGCTCTCCGGGCGGCCCTCCCGAACTTGGACCTCCACCGCATCCAGTTGCTCCTTCAAGAAGAGCAGATCTTCCGGGGAGGCTCGCTCGATCGCCCAGCGGGCCGCCAGGCTCTCGCTCACCGCCCGGATCTCACAGATCTCCTCTACCTCTTCCCACCGGATCCGACGGACGCGGTAGCCCCCTCGCGCCACGGGTTCCAGCAGGCCCTCCATCTTGAGCACGTGGAGAGCCTCACGCACCGGGGTCCGGGAAACGCGCAGTTCTTCTGCGAGCCGGGTCTCCACCAAGCGCTCGGTCGGCCCGACCGCACCGTTGACGATTCGCTCCTTGATCTCCTCGTAGACCCGCTCTCGAATCGACGAAGCCGGCAAGGGGCCACCGCCCGCAGTTTCGGCCATGGAACTCCAGAGAAGGGAATGAGCGTTCAGTCGCCGGGGCGCGATTTACAGTGTATACGCTATGCCGCAACTCGCGTCGGGGTCAAGCGTGAATTGCAGAAACAAAACAGTGTGTGAGAGAAAGCGCCGTTCGGAAAATACAAAAACATTTATCCCATAGTAGTAAATCCTGTGGAAACCATCGGGGTCCTGGTGAGCCGAGCTGGGGGCCCGGAGCCAAGACAGGGTCCGCTTGTGTATACAGTATCGACCCAGACGGGAAGAACGAGCCCCCTGACAGGGCAATCCTGAGTGACGGCGGTTTGTGGACCAGGCTCGGGAACGGTTTGCTTGAGCAGCTTCCGTTCGCACGGGTTCGTTCCCGTATCATCTCCCGCTCGGATCAGCGCCGTTGCACAGCAACTGCTTCAGCATGCGCCCTGCCGGGGGGACCCGGATCGGGCCCGAGGAGTGTCTCAAGACTCTCCTGGCCGTCTAGGTGCGCACGCGCACCAAGCCCTGCTGGGCCACGGTCGCCACCAGTTCGCCGGAACAGGTGAACACATCGCCGACGACCAAGCCGCGGGTGCCGATGAACTGGTGGGGGCGCAGGTCGAAGAGCAGCCACTCCTCAGCCCGCACGGGACGGTGGAACCACATGGCGTGGTCGAGGCTGGCCGACATGTACACCTCGTCCCAATCCCGCTCGCCGCGCTGTACTGGGTGGGCGGTGATCACTGCGTCTATGGTATTGACGTCCGACAGATACGCCAGCGCGGCAAAGTGATCGTCGGGGGCGTCCGCGAGGGACCCTGTGTAGCGAGCCCACACCCGGTGTCGCGCCGGGTCGCTCGACTCCAGCTCGATACGGGCTTCCAGCCCGACTCCCCACTCGAGAGGCTTGCCCGAGCCCGGTGGCCGAACGTCGTCGGGGAAGGCCACAGAACTGACGTCGGGCCCCTCCTCGTAGCGCTGAAACGACGCCGAAAGGTTCAAAATGGCGCCGCTGCTCTGACGGGCGACCACCTGGCGGGTACTGAAGCTGCGGCCGTTGCGCAGGCGGTCGACCTCGTAGCGCACGGGTTCTTCGGGGTTGCCACCGAGAATGAAGTAGGCATGCAGGGAGTGGACAACATGGCGGTCGGTGTCCACGCTGTGCATCGCGGCTCGCAGGGCTTGCGCGATCACGAGCCCGCCGTAGATGCGACCCCAGCCGTAGCGGGGGCTCTCACCCACGTACGTGTCGGCGCCGTGTTTTTCGAGCCGCAAGATGTCTAGCACACGTTGTTCTTCGGGCACGATATCCGTTGACTCCTCTAGGTGGGTCCCTGTTGAGCCCGTCCCACGGGGCCGGTTCATCCCGGAATCGGTCGGGTGTCTGGAAATCCCACGCCGCTCGGGCGCCGACGGTGCCCGCGTCCACAGCCGGGATCCGCGGGGTTTGGGAATCACCCGGTCCTCGCCACCGCCCCACTTCCCAGCACCGACCGGTAGACAGCGGCCAGGGCCGACGCCTCCTGCTCGGGGCGCGGCAACCGCCGGGCCCTCTCCAGGGCCGCGCGGCTCAACGCCTCGCGCAGCGGCGGTTCATCAACCAACCGCAGCGCCTGGCGCAGGAAACCACCCGGCGCACCCGGGTCGTAGAGCAACCCTCCCGGCGCTCCCCCGGCTTCTCCCCCCACCGCCCAGCGGTTCGAGGGGATGTCCGAGGCCAGCACCGGCACCCCTGCCTCCGCCGCCTCCAACAGTACGTTGGCGAGCCCCTCGGCCCGGGATGCGTTGAGCACCACGTCGGCGGCCCGGTACGCCGCGGGCATGCGGTTGGGGGACACGCCCGGCAGCCAGTGGGCAAACGGCGCCGCGTCCACCGCGGCCTCGAACCGGGCGGCGTAGACCGGGTCGAGGGCAGGGCCGAGGAACACCGCACGAACCCTGGGCCGCCGCCGCTGCAGCTCGACCAGCTCCCCCAGGACCTCCAGATTGCCTTTCACCGGCCGTACCCCGGCAGGGTGGAGGAACAGCAGTTCCTCCGGCCCCACGCCACAGGCCCTGCGCAGGTCCCACGGCTCGTCACCCAGGGTTGCCAGGGATTTGGGTACCGCGACGATCCGTTCCCGCAGCCCCGGCAGAGCCTCGCCTACCTGCCGGGCGGCGTCTTCGCTCTGCACCACGATCCGGCCGGCACGCTGCAGTGCCTGGCGCACCACGGCGCCTCGATCGGGGTCCGGCAGGTCCAGGCTCAGGTCGGTCCCCGCCGGGGAGACGACCACGGGGAGGTGGGCCAGATCCGCAGCCAGCACCAGGCGTCCGCTCTTGAAGGCGTGGTGGGCGTGGAGCAACTGGGGGCGGAACGCCCGCGCGCAACCGGAGAGCTCCGCCGGGGCAAGGTCCTCGCTGGCCACCACCCGCACCTCGTGTCCGAGCCCGGCCAGGCCGCGTCTCCAGCGTTCGGCGGTCACCGCGTTTCCCGAGATCTGGGGCAGCGCCCCCGGGGTGAGGATCAGGATGCGCAGAAACCCGCTCAATCGTCCTCTCCAGGGAAAGGGCCCAGAACCGCGCCGGCCCGGGCCAGCGCCCGGCGGAACCCCGGGCGCAGCAGGTCCAGCCGCTCGGTGTCCCGAGCGGGGGAGGAGAACCGGGAGAACGGCCCGACGTCCGGCCCGGCATGGCCGGGGTGGACCATCAACTCGGTCACGCCCTCGTCCAGCGCAGCCACCACGTGGTGCAGGGTCTCCTGGTCCAGACGGCCTACCAGGTCCAGCCCGCGGAAGTGGTCCGCGCAGCGCAGCCCAGCCGCCTCCACGGCGGGGCGGGCCCGGGCCGCCAACGTGGCGAAGCGGGCCGCTCCGGGCGGCAACCCAGATGCCTGCCGTTCGAGAGCAAGGTGCTGGTCGGGGACCCGGAACCAGCGGATGCCAGCGCACCTCGCCGCCTCCAGAGCGAGGGGCAGTACCGCCGGGTAGAGGTGCACATGCTGGTGGCCGTCCAGGTGGTCAGGGGAGAGCCCCGCAGCCACCAGGGCCCCCAGCTGGGCTTCCGTCTCCCGGGACACCTCGCGAGCCAGCTCGGCATCTTCGCCGTCCTCGAGCCGCGCGTGGGCCGCCCACTTGCCGAGAAACGCTCTGTCAACCCCGACCAGACGGCGCAGTCCCGAGGCGAGCGGCCTCCCCTCGGAGAGGTTCAAGTGCAGCCCCACCGACAGCCCGCGCCGGCACAGCGCCGCCAACTCCTCCCGGCTGGCTTCGAACGCCGGCCCGTTGACCAGCACGCTGACCGAGGTCACCGCACCGCCCCGAACCGCCGCGAAGATGCCCGCGTTGCGCGCCGGGTCGGCCCCCAGGTCGTCGGCGTTCACCACCAGGCGCTTCACCGGCGCGTGCCGCCCCTCGCGGGCGCCCCCACGGAGTGCAGTGCGCAGGGGGATGGGATCCATGGGATCCGTTCCGTGCCTGGCGAGGAGCCGTCGAAGACTGCCATTATGCCCCCCATGGGGATGGACGGACGTGGCACCGACAGGGCGGAGAGTATCTTCGCTGACCTCGATGCCCACAAGCACTTGATCGAGTTTCAGCGCGGTTGCCAGGGCGGATGGCGGTCCCCGTGGGGAAGTTCACCCCTGCGGAAAGACCGGCGAAGACCCGGCTGCCGAGACCCCCGCGCTCATCGCCTCGGATGTCCCCCTCGCCACCGCCAGCACCCCCCGTAGAACACCCACAGGGACGGCCCCTGTGGGAACGCCCCGGGCGCGGTGCTGAACGCAGCGTAGATCACGTCGTTGCGCCTCACGGCAGCGCGGAAACCACCGCCGGGGTGATCTCGGCGAACGGCAGCACCTGCTTGCCGTGGTGGTCCACCTGAAACGTGCGGGCGCCCTCTTCGCCGCGGATCGGAACCAGTTCGTGACCCATGGGTCCGAGCACGTCGCTGCCCGCCACGAAGAACAACTCTGCGGCGGGCATCCGGGTCGCCGTGTAGTACTCGGTCACCCACAGGCTCTCGACCTTCTGGTCTCTGCGCGCCGGGTCGAACTTCCCCACCGCGAACGCGTAGCGGAACATGTCCTTGGGTCCGTCGAAGTATGCCAGGGTGCCGTCCGGAAAGCGGGCCGCCGCGGTCCAGTCGGGGTAGGGAGCCACGAACATGCCGCACACCGGGCAGCGGTCCTTGGGCCCCGGGGGCGGCAGCTCCGGCTCCGCCCCGAGGGCCTGGGGCACCGAGCACAGCAACACGGCCACAACCATCATTGCGAAGCACCATCTGCCCATCGCTGGCTACACTCCTTGGACTACAAAGAAACTCGCCACCCGATCCGACGAAGGGGGCGGGGCCTGCCTGGAGAGCGGACAAGCGCATTGGCGCCACGGGTTCGCCGCACGGCCAAAACCCCTGGATCCCGTCGGTTCGGTAGTGACCCCAGCGAGGTGGAGGATTCTTGTCCGCCGGAAGGCGGGCCCCGCCCCCGCTCCCCCGACCACCCCGCTTCATGCCGCGAGGTGGTCGTAAACCATGGCAAATCATAAAGAACCAAACATCTTGCCGAGGCGGCCGGGCAACCCGCCGCGGCGCGGTGTTTCACCCCTCCCCCACCGACAGCAGCTCCACCTCGAAGATCAACGTGCTGTTCGGTGGGATCTTCCCGGCGCCCCGCGGTCCGTAGCCCAGTTCCGGCGGGATCACGAAGCGGTACTTGGCCCCCTTCTTCATCAACTGCAACCCTTCGGTCCAGCCCTTGATCACCTGATCCAGGGAAAAGGTGGCGGGCTGCCCCCGGCTGTAGGAGCTGTCGAACTCGGTGCCGTCGATCAACGTGCCCCGGTAGTGGACCGAGACCTTGTCCGCGGCGCCCGGGTTGGGTCCCTCCCCGGCCTGGAGCACCTCGTACTGCAGGCCGCTGCCGGTGACCTGCACCCCGGCCTTCTTGGCGTTTTCTGCCAGGAAGCGTTTTCCCTCTCTGGCCGCTTGCCGGGCTTGCCCTTCCCGTTGCTCCTGCTGGACTGCGATGATCTTCTGCTTCAACTGCACGAGAACCCGATTCATCTCATCCGGCGCCAGCTGGGAGGCCGCCCCCGCAGCCGCGTCCATCACCCCCTGGACCATCACCTCGGCGTTCAGGTCGACCCCCTGGCGCTGGAAGTCGCCCCCCACCTGGTACCCCACGCTGTAGCTGATCTTGTCGTCCTCGGTCTCGAGCTTGAGGTCCGCCGCGAAGGCGGCGCTGCCGGCCAGTCCGGCCGCGACGATGCAAGACACGATCTTGGTGTTCATGGAACCTCCTTCGGGTGGCGACGCCCCCGGTTGTGTGAGCCGCCAGGACTCGTTTCGGTGGCGCATGTGGTTCATGGGACCAGGCGCATGTCGCTGGTCAGGATCAGCAGTGCAACTCCCGCCGTCAACAGCAGGTGGCAGGCCACGGCCGCCCCCGCCAGCCCCCGCAGGACCCCGGGCGCCGCCGCCCGCAGGCTCGGGATGCCCCGGAACAGCGACAACAAACCGGTGCCCATCCCGGCCAACCCGCCGAACAGGATCAGCCCGTACAGGGGGTACCCCACCCGGCCGTACTCCGCCTTCAGCACGCAGAACGGGCAGTGGTGGCTGGGCAGCTGGTACACGTAGAGGCCGATGAACGAGATCACCGACAGCAGGCCGACCACGAACGCGGCCCCGGCCAGGGCGGCAAACCCGTACCCCCCGCGCCCGGCGCCAAGGTAGTACAGGCCGGACGCGATCACCAGCCCCTCGGCGAGGAAGAACGCGACCCGCATGGCCCCCGGGGGCAGGGCCGCCAGCTGGGAGCTCAGGGTGCGGGCCTCGGTCCCGAACAGGCTGCCGCAGCAGGAGGTGATCACGTCGGGGGTCAGCGCCAGGAAGTAGCTGCCCTGCAGCCACACCTCCGCCAGCAGCAGCGGGGCCATGGCCAGCAGCAGGGCGTACTTCACCCGCACCAGGGGGTAGTCGCGGCCCTGGCGGTCCAGGTGGTTGAGCAGCATCCAGGTGCCCGCCAGCAGGAACGTGAGGATCTTCAGCGCGAGGGTGGGGTAGCCGAAGCCGTTCACGTGCAGGGTGCCCGCCGCACACATGGCGCCCACGAACAGGTGGCACAGGCCGTCGGCGGTGTAGACGAACAGGAAGAACGACAGGAGCTGGAACGCGAACAGCCAGGTCAGGATCGTGGACACCAGGTAGGTCTTGCGCTCCAGCACCAGCTGCGCCTCGCTGCCCGACGCCAGGTCCCAGGAGCGCAGGATCTCGACCCCGATGCGGGCCGCGTAGAGGATCATGGCCGCGGTCAAGAGCGACCCGGCGAACAGGGCCA
>JARGFW010000401.1 GCA_029211085.1 Deferrisomatales bacterium
AGGCGGAACTGGTCACCAAGGCCCTGGAGGACATCTACTCCAAGGAAGGCCTGGCGTACATGGTCAAGGTGAAGAGCACCGCCAAGTCCATGTCGGTCGAAGGCGCGCTGAAAGGCATCGTGACCCCGATCCACAAGGGCGCCGAGGCGTTCTGGAAGGACAAAGGACTCACGATCACCGCCGAACAGTCGGCTCGCTAGGCACAGGGATGAAGCACCTTTAGAACAAGAACGAGCGGGGCCTTCGGGCCCCGCTCGCACGTCACCGCACCGGCTGCGGCACCCAGGGAGGCGGTATGTCTGAGGAACTGGAACATCTGGTCGATGTCGACGAGGAAAACCAGGCGAAGCTCAAGGCGTTGATGGAGAAGGACGCCAAGTCGGGCCGCCGCAGCACGGGGGTGTGGAAATGGATCGTGGCGACCCTCGGCGTGGCCATGGTGGTCTTCTACTTCTACGCCGCGGGGATCGCGTCGGTGGCGACCCAGTACCACCTGGGGGTGTATGTGTTCATCACCTACGTGCTGGTGTTTCTCGTCTACCCCGCCGGCAGCACGTGGATGCGCGCCCCCCTGTCGCTCCTGTTGGGTGCGGTGCTCGCCTGTCTGGTGGCCGTTCGGTTTTATCCGGACGTCACCGCGTTTCACGAACGGCTCATGGTGGTGTTCGACGCCTGGTCCGACGACGGGACCGGGGCGTTCCTGGGGCAGGCGGCAGCCCTGTGGCCCCTGATCCTGGGCGCGGTGGCAGCGGCCGCCGCCCTGTGGGTGGTGGACGACTTCATGGTGAAGCGCTGGCCCCGCAACCCGGTGCTCTCCGATGTCCTCCTCGCGGTGCTGTCCGCCTCGGTGGTGTACTACTGGGTCCACGAGTTCGAGGCCCTCAACTACCGGGCGGGGGCCGAGACCGAACTCGACGCATTCATCAGCCTGGTGGGGGTGTTCCTCTCCCTCGAGGTGTGCCGGCGGGTGCTGGGGTGGTCCATGACCCTCATCGGGGTCGGGCTGCTAGCCTACGCCTACTTCGGCCCCTACTTCCCCGAAGTCATCGCCCACCGGGGGTTCGGGGTGGAGCGGCTATGCACGTTCTTGTACCTCACCACCAACGGGGTGTTCGGGGTGATGGCCAACGTGCTGGCCACCTACGTCATCCTGTTCATCTTCTTCGGGGCGTTCCTGCACAAGTCGGGGGCGGGGAAGTTCTTCATCGACCTGCCCATGGCCCTGGCGGGCAAGTCCACCGGCGGGCCCGCCAAGGTGGCGGTGATCGCCTCGGCAATCTTCGGCTCTGTCTCCGGCAGCGCCATCGCCAACACCGTGTCCACCGGCGCCTTCACCATCCCGCTGATGAAGCGGGCCGGGTTCAAACCCCATGTGGCCGGGGCCATCGAGCCTGCGGCCTCCATCGGCGGCATGTTCATGCCGCCGATCATGGGTGCCGGCGGCTTCCTCATGGCGGAACTCACCGAGACCCCCTACGCCCACATCATGCTCATCGCCATCGCCCCGGCCCTGCTCTACTTCTTCTCGGTGTTCTGCATGATCCACTTCGAGGCGAAGAAGCACAACATCACCGGGATCGTCGGCGACGACATGGACCACTGGACCGTGGTGCTCAAGCGGGAGTGGTATTTCTCCCTGCCGTTGATCATCATCACGGTGCTGATGATCATGGGCCGCTCCCCGGGCTACGCTGCGTTCTGGGCGACCCTCTCCTGCATCGCCATCAGCTGGATGCGCAAGGAGACCCGCATGGGTCCCAAGGAGATCTGGGAGGCGATCCTCACCGGGGCCAACAACACCCTGATCATCGGCGCGACCCTTGGGGTGATCGGCATCATCGTGGGCTGTATCTCGCTCACCGGCATCGGGCTGAAGTTCTCCGACATCATCATTTCCCTGGCGGGGGGCAACCTGCTGGCCGCCGTGTTCCTGGTGGCGCTGGCGTCCCTGGTGCTGGGCATGGGGGTGCCGGTCACCGCGGCCTACCTGATCACCGCGGTGCTGGCCGTTCCGCCCCTGGCCGAGATGGGGGTGGTGGTCATCTGTGCCCACATGATCGTGTACTGGTTCAGCCAGGACTCCAACATCACCCCGCCAGTGTGCGTGGCCGCCTACGCCGGGGCCGCGATCGCCGGTTCCGACCCCTGGAAGACGGGCTGGACCTCGTTCAAGTTCGCCAAGCTGCTCTACGTCATGCCGCTGCTGTTCGCCTTCACCCCAGCCATCCTCTTCGAGGGCAAGGCCATCGTGGCGCCTCCCATCGAAGACGAGATCATGGGGGCCATGGTGATGGATGTGAAGGTGAAGGTCGGCGACTCTTTCGAGAAGGGCGACGTGATCGCGGTGCTGCTCGACGGCGAGCAGGTGAAAAACGTCGTGGCCGTGCGGGACGGGATCATCAAGGAGGTGACGATCAACAAGGGCCAGCGCCTGAGCGGCAAGATCGTCATCGCCGAGACCCGGGCCAA
>JARGFW010000097.1 GCA_029211085.1 Deferrisomatales bacterium
GGCTGCACGCGCCCACGCAGCGCACCAGCAGGGAGTTTTCGGACTCGATCCGTGGATAGCGTCTCTGAGCGGCGTAATCGATCATTGCAGGCCTCCCTTCGGGCCCCCTACGGTTTGGTACGACGGGGGGACCCACGTTTGGGGCACTGATCGTCTATCTGTCGCCGGTTCTTGAGTCCAACACCGTGGCCAGGGCCCGGAGCCGCTGCTACCCTGAGACGGCGTCCCGCCTCCCTCCCCCAGCGAGGCAACGACTGCCGTGCTCGACCACCTGCACATCGATACCGGGTGTGGCGCCACAGCAGAGACTCTGCTGGCCGCTCTGGTGGATCTGGGCGCCCCCCTGGAGCGGCTCTGAAGGCCCAAAACCTACCCAGCGGTGTCTCTCAGCCATCCCTGGGCTCCGCGGCACTCGCCTCTCCTGCCCAGCGGGTTGGCATCGGGTTCAGCGCCACAGCGACCGCAGGAAACAGCCCCCCCCCCCTCCGCCACCGCCCCCGGTGACGATCCCGGGATCGGGGGCTTCCCCACCCAACGCAGAGCGGAAACGGATCTCCCCGTTCACGACACCGTCCTCATCCCCGGCGCCGCCGTCGGTCAGGGTCAACAACAGCCGTCGGCCGCCGCCGTCGTATACGGTGTGATTGGCAAAGTCGCTCCAGCCCGCTGCCGCGGTGTACTGCATCCACTCCTCGTCCTCAGCCAGGGTGTTCAACAAAACCACCTCGACCACCGCGTCCCCCTCCGTGTCGGCGATTTTCAGGGTGAAATCCACGTAGCCGTAGGGGAGTCGAACCGGCCGGCCGGTGGGGTTGGCCAAGGTGTCGGGATCACCCGCCTGTACCGCGATGAGCGCCG
Organism: Deferrisomatales bacterium; assembly: GCA_029211085.1. GTDB lineage: Bacteria > Desulfobacterota > Deferrisomatia > Deferrisomatales > JARGFW01 > JARGFW01. Next base: position 859 of record JARGFW010000097.1, read on the forward strand.
CACCAGGGCCGGGCAGCAAACCGAGAGCCGTCCCGGTGGGCGTGCGCACCACCACGGCGGTGGGGGGGAAGCCGGCGATGCCGTTATCGTCGACCCCGATCTCTACCGTGTCGCTGTGCTCCAGCCCGTCGGCGTCGCGCACGGTCAAACGGAAGCCCACGGTGGCGCCCTCGGCGCCCACCGGCGGGGGCACGAACGACGGGTTCGACGCCGCCGAGGAGGAGAGCACCACCAGCGGGGCGGACGTACACTCCCAGCGGTAGGTCAACGCGGCCCCCTCGGGATCTGCCGAGCCGGAGGCGTCCAAAACGACCGTGGTGCCTTCCTCGACCTGCTGGTTCGCGCCGGCATCGGCCACCGGAGGCTGGTTCGTGTCCACTACGTTCACGGTCACCTGCGCACTGTCGCCGAGTCCGGCGCCGTCGGTAACGGTGAGGCCGAACACCAGGGAGGCCCCCGCGGCGTCGACCGCGGGCGCGGTAAACGTGGGCTGTGCGGCGGTGGGGTCGGACAGGACCATTGCGGGTCCGTCCAGCAGGCGCCACAGATAGGTGAGCGCCGTATTCTCCGGGTCCGAGGACCCGGCCCCGTCCAGGGTAACCGCTTCGCCCTCGGCCACTTGGGCTGGCGCGGTGGCCCGGGCCACCGGCGGCTGGTCGCCGGCCGTTACCCGAACGGCGACGGAGGTCGAAGCCGAGAGCCCTGCCGCGTCGGTCACCGTCAAGGTGAAGGTGAGTGTCGAGGGGCCGGCATCCGGCGCTTGGAAGGTGGCGACCGCTTGGTCCGCCTCCCACAGGGCCACCACCGGACCCCCAACCAGCACCCAGGCGTAGGTCAGGGTCGTGTTCTCAGGGTCAGAGGAGTTGGCGCCGCTCAGGGTGACGGTGGCACCGGGCGCCACCGTCTGTGACTGCCCGGCGTCGGCCACCGGCGGCAGGTTGCCCGCGGATACGTTCACCGTGACCGTCGCCGCCCCGGAGAGCCCAACCGCATCGACCACCGTGAGTTCGAAGCGCAGGCTCGCCCCGTCGGTTCCCGGAGCCGCGAAGGTAGCGTTCACGGTGGTAGCCCCGGTCAAGGCCACCCCCGGGCCTGCGGTCTGCAACCACCCGTAGGTCAGGGGTTGCCCCTCGGGGTCGAAGGACCGGGTGCCGTCCAGGGTCACCGCGGCACCCGGCAGGACCGTGACGGGGGTGCCGGCGTCCGCCACCGGCGGCAGGTTGCCGCGGGTGACGTTGACCCGCACCACGTCGGTGTCCGTGGCCCCTGCCGTGTCGGTGACGGTGAGTTCGAACACCAGGGTCTCGCCGGCTCCGGCGAGGGCCGGCGCCGCAAAGGTGGGCTGCGGCCCCTGGCTGCCGGCCAGGGTCACCCCGGTGCCTCCGGTCTGCACCCAGGCAAAGGAGCCGAGGTTGGGGGCGTCGGGGTCGCGGGAGTTGGACCCGTCCAGGGTCACCGGGGCACCCTCGCCCACGGTCTGGTCGGGGCCCGCGTCCGCCACCGGCGGCAGGTTCACGTCCCGCACGGCGACCGAGACGGTGTCGCTGGCGCTGGAGTCCCCGTCCGAAACCGCCAGCAGGAACACCAGAGTCGATCCGCCCGGCCCCACCGCCGGTGCGGCGAAACCGGCCCGAACCTGGCCGGCATCGGTCAACGCAACCGTAGCCTCCCCCACCTGGGACCAGGAGTAGGTCAGCGCCCCACCGTCCGGATCCGAAGAGCCGGACCCGTCCAGCACCACCAAGGTGCCCTCGTCCACCGCCTGATCAGGCCCGGCAGCCGCCACCGGGGTCCCCGCAGCGGCGGGAGTCACCGTGAGGGAGACCGTGAGGGAGTCGGAGTCCGTCTGGTCCGTGACGGTGAAGGTGATCGAGTAGTCGCCCGCGGTGCCGGCGCCGGGCGTCCAGGAGAAGGTGCTGCCGTCAAAGGCCGCCCCCGCGGGCAGGCCCGCGGGGGTGAGGGTCAACACGTCGCCGACGTCCGGGTCCGAAGCGGTCACGGCGAAGATGAGCGCAGCGTGCTCTGCCACCGTCTGCGGGGCGATGGCCGCCAAAGTCGGCGCCCGGTTGACATTGCCGACCGTGACGGTCACCGCCTCGCTCGCCGTGAGGGTTCCGTCGGAAGCCGTGAAGGTCACCGTGTGCGTCCCCGCCTGGGTGTAGTCCGGTACCCAGGTGAAGGCGCCGCCACTGAAGGTTGCGCCGTCCGGCAGGCCCGTGGCCGAGAGAGTCGGCGTGGTGCCGTCCGGGTCGCTGGCGGTCACGGCAAAGGTCAGACTCGCACCCTCGGCGACACTCTTCGCCCCGATGGCAACGAGCACCGGCGGCCGGTTGGTGTTGGTCACGGTGATCGCCACCGCCTCACTGTCCGTCAGACTGCCGTCGGACGCTGTAAAGGTCACCGTGTGGCTCCCCGCCTGGTCGAAGTCAGGGGTCCAGGAGAAGGTGCCGGCCGTAAAGCTCGCACCAGTGGGCAGGCCCGTGGCCGAGAGGGTCGGTGTGGTGCCGTCCGGGTCGCTGGCGGTCACCGCAATATTCAGCATAGCGCCCTCGGCGACGCTCTTTGCACCAACGGCGACGAGCACCGGCGACCGGTTGGTGTCAGCCACGGCAATGGTTACTGCCTCGCTGTCTGTGAGACTCCCGTCCGCAGCGGTGAAGGTCACCGAGTAGTCCTGTCCGCCCTGGTCGAAACCGGGAGTCCAGGAGAAGGTTCCGGCGGCGAAGGTCGCGCCGCTGGGCAGACCCGTGGCCGAGAGCGCAACCGCGTCTCCGTCCGGGTCGCTGGCCGCCACTGAGAAGCCTAGTTCCTCGCCTTCCGCCACGCTCTGCGCACCGATCGCCACGAGGACCGGGGCCCGATTGGTGTCCGTAACCGTGATCGTCACCACTTCGCTGTTCGTCAGACTCCCGTCGGAGGCGGTGAAGGTCACCTCATGGGCACCCGCTTGGGCATAGCCCGGGGTCCAGGTGAAGGTTCCGGCAACGAAGGCCGCGCCGCTGGGCAGACCCGTGGCCGAGAAGGTTACCGCGTCCCCGTCGGGGTCGCTGGCGGTCACGGCAAAGCTCATCTCCTCACCTTCCGCCACGCTCTTCGGTCCAATGTCAACGAGCTCCGGCGCCCGGTTGGCCGGGGTGGGGCTCGCCGTCACAGACACTGCCCGGGCCACGCGGAAGTCCCCCGAAAAGGTCACCTCCACGCTCTGGTGCAAGGGCCCCTCGGCCGGTCCCCAGACCTCCAGGTCCAGTGTCTTGGCGCCGGTGGGCGCCCAGTTCAGGCCGTCCGCCCCGCGCAGTCGGCTCAGGTTGAGCACCGCCATCCCGGCCGGGGCGCCATCGCCCACCAGGGCCGCGACGGGAAACCCCGTCTCCGGGCTCGACACGGCCACCAGCCACCCGGCCGGAGCCGGAGTTCCGGCGTCAGTGACGCTCACCGCCAGTTGTACCGCCTCGGCCACGAAGGCGCTCTCGGCCGGCGTGGTCACCGCCACCAGACCCGCCACGGGCCAGGCGCCGGTCTCGCCGCCGCTGTCATTGGCGGCCGTTACCCGATAGTAGTAGGTGGTGCCGGGTACGCAGCCCTGCACCGCCAGGCGCAAGCGGCCCTGGGCGCGGGTGGCGCTGGCAAGCGCCGCCCGTGCCTGCCGCGCCGCGTAGGTGTCCGCTGCCCCTGGATCGCCCCCTTGGAGAGGAAAGGGCGTGACCTCCAATTGATCGGTGACCTCCAGCGTCCCGGCCGAGTCCGCAAAAATCGCGATGCCGGGTGCGGCCGGTTCGGACCCGCGCCAGTCCACCGCGAAAGCGGCCGGGGTCACGTCCGTGGTGCGCACCCCCTCAAAGGTTGGCGGCGCGGCTGCGGCCGTACCGGCCGCCAACGCCACCAGCAGGGGGAGGAACCCAACGCCGAGGTGTCTTCTCGCCATGCCTTGTCTCATCCTATCCGTGTGTCCGGCCCGCTCACTGCCGGGCGACACGCTCCGTGTCCTGCGCCGCGGAACCGACCCAGGGAACTACCGACCAGCCCTGGGCCCCTGCGCTGCCCTCGGCCCAGGCCCGCACCTTCTCGTAGTGTCGCGCCCGGGGGGTACAGCCCGGCCCGGGGTCGCTGGTCATGAGGCTCGCCGGGTCGATGACCCCATCGGCAGTTGCCAGGCTGCCCCCCGGATATTCGTCGAAGGCCCCCAGGGCGTGGCCGGCCTCGTGGGCGACCAGCTCCGGGCCGTCCAGGAGGTGCCAATCCAATTGATCCGTGCGCCCCCGGCCCGGGCGCACCACCACCGTGTGGTGAAACGTCGGTCCCCGCAAGTCCACGTCCACCCAGATGGGGTAGAGCTGGCCCGCGGGGGATTCCAGGGCGAACCGGCCGCTCCACGCCGCCTCGATGGCTGCTTCCCAGCCGGGCTTGACCCGCGCCAGCTCGGGCACCGTCACGTCCTTGGCGGGAATGAGCTGAATGCCCAGGCGCACCCACACCCGGTCGTCGCGCAGTTCGGCGTCGTAGGCGTAGGTCCAGGCCACCCCGTTTGCCGCCGCCAGGCGGCCGGAGACGGTCTCGGCGACCGCGCCGAAGCCGAGGCCCGGCAGGGCCAGGCCAGCCAGAAGGAGCCAGGCAGGGATTCTCACTGGGCGCTCCCCGTCTCCACCGAACCGAACCCGGTGCGGCCGGCCCGGCTCAGGCTGGCCTCACCCCCGGCCAGCATCGCCACCCGCCCCACGCCGGCGGCCTTCAGACGCCGCGCCACCGCTTCGGCCGTGTCGTCGCCTGCCCCGTTGTCGAGGAGGACCAGGAGCTTCTTGGCCGGCCGGCTGATGGCAAGGAGGGGGGCAAGGTCCATCCCCTCCGGCGACCCGGAGCCGGCTAATTCCGGCCGCCACTGGATCGCTTCCGGAAACCGGCTCGCCAGCTCGGTGCGCGGTGACTCCCCGCTACGCAGATCCACCAACACCAGATCCCGGGCCCCAGCCGCGATTGCCTGCAACTCCTGGTAGGACAAGAACCGCAACTGTTCTACTTCCAGGCCGCCGGACCGGGTGCTGGCGCCCCCGTCTCCCTCCCAGGCGGGAAAGCCCCCCTCCAGGAGTTCGGCCCGGATGCCGGGCTTGGCGTTCAGGTCGAGGACGGCGCGGCGCTCTTCGTCCCCGCGCACGCCGTCGCCGACGACCACCACCCGGCCCAGGGGCGGCAGGCGCCGTTGCGCCACGATCTCCACCGGCAGGCTCAGCGCGCCGGGCAGGTGACCCTGGGCGTAGGCCCCGGCGCTGCGCACGTCGAGCACTGTCACCGCCTCGCGCCGTTCGAGGAGCCCCCGGAGTTCGGCGGCGGTGAGGGCGTGGGCCGCACCGGGCCCGGCGCACACCCCGGCTACCAGGAGCAGTCCGGTTGTCTTCAGCCACTGGCTACGCTGCATGGTCAACCTCCCGGCGCCCAGGGGTCAGCGGGCGCGCTCAGCTCCAACAGAAGTACGGACACTCCCGGAATCGGGAAGTCTTCGCCGACGATCCGGCCGTCCACCACCGACACCGCCCTCCAGCTCCCGGTCTCGGCGTCGAGCAGCCGCAAGCCAACCACCCGGTCCTGTCCCAGTTCCCGGATCAGCTGATAGGCCGAGTAGTGGTCGGGAAAGCAGGCATACCCGAAAGCGTTGGCGCCTGCGGCCAGGTGCAGGGTGTCGCACTCGCCCTGGCCCAGATCCAGCACCTCCACAGTGGCGAACTTGACCCAGAGGAAGCTGCCCGCCTCCAGGGCGAAGTTGGCGCCCACGGGCCCGCCGCCCTGCCAGGTGACGGTCTCGGCCACCGGGTTGGGAACGAGCGCGGTGTAGCGGGTCAGCTCGGTGACCCCGGCCTCGCGGTTCCACAAGCCGAGCAGGGTGTGGGCGTCCACCTGGTGGGCTGCCATGCCGGCGGTGATCGCCACCAGGTTGCGCTCGCGGAACACGGGCTGCAGGTCGGGCAGGCTGCCGCTCTGCACCTGCCCCCGTCCGCCCACGGTCTCGGTCCACACCACCTGGCCCGCGGCCAGGCTGGGCTTGTCCTTGGGGGACCCGGCGTTGGTGAGCTGCACGCTCGCCCGGTTCGCCAGGTGGAGCATCCGCAGGTTGCCGGTCGTAAGGCCCGCCGAGTCCTCCTGATAGACCACCCACGGGCCGCTCAGGGACGGCCGGGTCTCGTTCTCCGCGGTGTCGGTGAGGCGCACCTCCACGCCCCGCAGCAGGTTGTAGCCGTACAGGTCAAACTGGGTATTGCGGTTGTCCGCCCACACCACCCACTGGTCGAAGAGCGCCGGGTGGTACTGGCCCCCCGGGTTGTCGGTGAGCCGCAGCACCTGCCCACGGTCCAAGTCCTTGAGGTAGATCTCCCCATAGCCCACATCCCGGAAGTCCTGCCAAACCACCCGGCCTCCCTGGAGAGCCGGGTCGAGCTGGGCCTGGGTGGTGGGGTCCACGGCCTCGCCCGCACCGGTCGCCAGGTTTTCGGCTCGGAGCTGCCACGGAGCGGCAGGATCGGCGGTCGGCCGCCGCTGGAATACCACCCAGGGCCACTCCACCACCGGCCGGCGCTCCTCGAACGCCGGGGTGGCCGTCACGGCAAAGGCCGCGGCCGCACTGCCCAGCTCCCGGGCCCAGATATCCCAGGAACCGTCGGGTTGGCGCTCCTCCCACACCGCCAGGCGCCCGTCGGTGCGGGGCCGCTCTTGGCTGCGGGCCGCGGGCGCCACCGCAGCGGCACTCGCCGCCGGGTCGGCCAGCTCCCGGGCCCACAGGTTCCAGGTGCCGCTGCGCTGGTCCTGCCACACGGCCCACCGGCCAAAGGCCTGGGCCTCCAGTTGCCCGGCCGAACCCGCGTCCGCCAGGGGAGCGCCGTCGGCCAACAGATCCCCCACCTGCACCAGGCGCACCTGGCGGGTAACCCGGTCCAGGCCGTCCGCCACCTCGACCACCACGCTGTACCACCCGGGCGGGACCACGGCCCCGGCGTCGTCGCGGCCGTCCCAGGCGTACTCCACCCGGGGCCCGCCTCCCGGCCCCAGATCCACCTGGCGCACCCGCGTCCCGGCGGCGAGGCGGGTGCCGTACTGGCGATCCACCGTCCAGGCAATGGCCGTCCCCGGCACGTTGCCGGGGCAGGCCTCGGCCGCGCTGGCCCGGGGCAGCACCTCCACCCCGTGGGCGCCGTCGGCCAGGCGGGTCAAGACAATCGGCGCACCGGCCGCAGCCTCGGGCCGGTAGAAGCCCCCGTCCACCCGGTAGCAGTAGCGGTCGCTGCCGGTCACGGAGAGGGTCGCGTCGCCGGAACGGGACGGATGGGCCGGGGTACCGGCGAGACTCGCCCCCAGGCTGGCGCCCACGGTCCAGGCGGCGCTCACCGCCTCCGCGTCCGCGGGGTAGGCGCCGTACTGGCTGCGCCCCTGAACCGCCAACTGCACCGTCCCTGAGAGCCCGGTGAGCGCGAGCGGCGCGCTCACCGGCGCCTCGGCGCTCCACGCTTCGGCACCTAGGCGATAGCGGTAGAAATCCACGTTCTCGCCCCCCACGGCAAGGGTCGCTGCCGTGTCGGGCGTCGGCGAGCTGGGCACTCCGGCCAGGGTGGCAGCACCGTAGACCCCGCGGAACACCTCCACCTGGGCGGTGAGCCCGGTGGCGGTGGTCACCCCCGTAAAGCCCACCGCGACGGCGGTGGGCCGCACCGAGAGGGAATCCCCGGCGATGAACAGGGTCGCCGTGTCGGTGGCCAGGCTGGCCACCTCCGGGTAGCGGTCCGAGACCGCGATGGCGGCGGTTTGGGTCGCCTCCTGATTGTTGGCGCTGTCCCGGGAGTAGTACTCCAGGGTATGGGCGCCGGCCGTGAGCACCTGGAACGGGTAGGCGGGCAGGAACTCGCCGGCCTCGTCGAGCCGGTAGAAGGTGCCCACCGGGCTCGCGTCCTCGGCCATGAAGTAGAGCTGGGTTTCGGGCAGCACGTAGAAGGTCCCGCCCGCCTCGGCCACCGCACCCGAGAAGCGCAGCCGGGTGACCGGGGGCTCGGTGTCTGCGGCGGCGGGCCGGTAGGTGACGGTGTACTCGTAGTCCCCCAGGGCCACGAAATCGAAGAGATTCAAATAGGTGAGCTTGGCGTTGTCCGGGCGCCGGTAGCGGACCTCGGTCCAGTAGTTCCGCGGGTTCAAGACCTTGCCGTCGGAGCGCACCACGCTGGCGATCGGGGCTTTGGCCTGGGCCGGGTCGTCGAGGCGGAAGTATACCCAGTTCTCGAAATCGGCCCGGGCCCGGAGGCGGGCCGTGGGCCCTGTGAACTCCTCCACGCTGACGTCGGTCAAGCGGTTGACCGGCAGGGTCGAGCAGTCGCTCTCGAAGAGCGTGTCCGGGATCCGCTCCGGGTCGCCCACGGTGTCGGCCAAAAAGTCCAGCAGGTTGTCCCGCCCCGGCTGGTCGTTGAGCGCCTCGCGCACGATGAAGTAGGCGTTGAGGTCCTGGATGATCGAGGTGTCCCGGCCCCCCAGCTCCGAGGCGTGGGTGTAGGAGGCCTTGAACTCGATGAACTCCCCGGACAGGGAGGTGATCATGTCCCAGGCGCCCTTGCGGCAGCGGCCCGGCTGGATGTCGCCCAGGTTCACCGTGAGGCTGGCGCCGTCGGTGGGCGCGTCGTCGATCCGCGCCCCCAGGAGCTGGGCAATGAGGAGGAGCCCCTGCTTGTTCTCCACGATCCGGGGCTGCTCGGAGGCGATCCGCACGGAGCGCGCCAGGCCGTAGCCGCTGTTCTTGACCAGCACCCCCAGGGTAAAGGGGATGGGCGTCTCCACCAGGTCCGGGGTGAAGGGGTCGTCCCCGTCCACGTCCCGGGGCTGGAAGTAGGTGATCTCCAACTGGGGATCGGGCCGGACGATGATGGTGTCGGGAATCACCGCCAGGGTGTCCGCCGGGATGGGGTTGCCGTACAGGGAGCCGGCGAGCTGGGCGCCCACCCGATAGCGGAGGCCGGTGGGGTCCGTGCCTCCGGCCGCGAGCTTCGGGATGATGAACCACCGGATCACCGCCGTCTCGCCGGGCCGGATGATCCCGGCCCCGTCGAGGGACGCGATGCCGGAGAGTTCCGGAGGCTGGACGAAGAAGGCGCCGGAGGCGTCGTTCGGCGCCCCCGCCGTGGAGAGGGCCGGGTTCTCGAAGGTCAAGGCTGCCGAGAAGTCCGTGATACTGGCGTCTCCCTCGTTGTTGGTGATCTCCAGGGTGGCCAGAAAGCCCACCCGCTCCAGGGCCAGCTCCTGGAGGATCTCCATCTTCACCACCGCGCAGACGCCCTGGAATTGCTGCGCGGAGAATCCAGCGGTCGGCCAGAGGAGGCCAACGAGCCCCAAGAGCCCCAGGAAACCCAGCCGGAAGTTGCGCGGCTTCATCGGGAACCCTCCCCGCCGGTCCGGGCGTGTTGTATGGATTGTTCTGCCTCTCCTGCCCATGCGCGTAGCCTCTCGTCCAGGGGCTCTTCTGCCGCCCCGCCGCACCGCTGATGCACCAGGGCGCCGTTGGCGAAGTAGGACCTGTAGCCGGCCACGTCCAGGTTGTAGACCTGGAACTGCCCCGCCGTCCGCTCGTTGGAAGCCACCTGCGCCCTGCCGGCGTCGGGCAGGAGCAGGGTGTCGGTCGGACCCAGCGCCCGCGCGGGGGTCCACCCCCGGCCCAGCACCCAGAAGAGATGCTCGTCGGTGGTCAGGAGGCGGCGCAGCTCGCCGACGTCGGTTCCCGCTGTTGCCGCGACGCGATAGCGAAGGTCCCGGAGGTGATCGGTCTCCCGCAGATAGGCATCGGTCACCGGGGCAGGTTCGCCGTCGAAGGAGAGCACCCGGTCCCCGGCCGCCACGGTCTCAATCGACTTCAAGCTTCCGTCGGCCATCAGCACCGGGGTGCCCGGGGCGAAGCAGGCCCCGCCCGGTCCTCCGGTAAACGTGGTGGTCGGGCCCAGGGACGGCAACGGGACCGCGAACGGCGGTGTGAACCCCGCGTAGCCCAGGGCCGAGGCCAGGCAACTGGCCACGGAGGCGGCGATGCTGAGGGGGGCGGTGACAAATCCGGCGATGGTGCTGGCCGTGGAGGCGATGCGCAGCGTCGCGTAGAGCCCGGCCGCGACGCCGAGGAGCGCCCCTGCCTCCGCGGGGGTGTAGTAGCACGGTGCCCGGCCCGCAAAGGCGGCCGCCAGGTTGACGAGGTCGTTCCCCAGCCCGCCCTCGCCGTCGTCGAAGAGGCCGCCGGTCATGCAGTGGGCGAAGGCGCTCCCCGCGCCCCCCGGCAGGGTCGGCGCGGCGCCGGTGTAGGTGAGCCGGAAGGGGACCTCGATCGTTTGCTGGGCCTTGAGCTCCGGCAGATAGGTGATCAGGGGCTCGAGCCGGCCGTTGCCCAGCTCGGTGCCCTCGATCGTGAGGTCGAAGATGGAGATCATCCCGTGGTTGGTGGCCCGGGCCGTGAAGAAGGTCTCGAAGCCGGGCCGGACGTCCTGAAAAGCCACCCGGGGCGGGTCGATCACCAGCACCGGGGACGGCACGTGGGTTTCGAAGGTCTGTTCGATCTTGATCTCGTAGCGGTCGGTGAACGGCACCGGCTCCACCCGGAAGGTGACCGTCACCAGGCTGCGCACCGGGAACGCCTCCACCAGTACGGTCTGGTTGGCCGCTACCGTGGTCATTCCCGCCACCGTGGAGTGACCGGCTGCGGAGATCTGGTAAGACCAGTCGCCCTCCTGAAGGCCCGCCACCGTCACTGCTCCCTGGTCATCGGTGGTCACCGGGCCCAGGTCGCGGCGAATGGCCGTATTGCGGAGCCGCACCGTGGCGCCGGATACCTTCTGCCCCAGGTGATTCACCACGTTGAAGAGCACCGACCCGGTCTGGTCCGAGGTGACCAGGGCGAAGAGATGGATGTCGAAGGGAGAGACGGCATTCGACCCGGTGACCACCATCTTGTCCCGGTGGTACCCAAAAATTTCGTCGGCCGGCGGCGAGAAGAGCACGTCCACGGTGCGGCTTCCGCCCACCGGGATGGTCCCCAGGGGCACCTTCCCCTGGGCGTTGCGGGGGAGGTTGGTGGACATCCAGATAACGTTCTCGGGCAGGGAGAGCTCCGCGTCGTTCAAGTCCCGCAGGCCCTGGTTCCGCAGCGTGACCTGCGCCGCCCGCACGCTCCCCCGGTCCAGGCTCACCTCCACCCAACCGAGCGACGGGTTCTCCACGGTGAGGATCGGGATCGCCGGTGCCAGGGTCACCGCGCCCCAGAAGGTCACGGAGGCGCCCTCGGCCGTGGTGAAGGTGTACTCCACGCCTGCCGCATCCGGGGCGTCGATAGCGGCGGTGAGCTGAAGGTCAACCTCGCGCCGCTCCCCCGGCTTGAGGGTGAAGCCTGCGGGAAAGGCGGCCTGGCCGGTGAGGAGGGGCTCCGGCACCTCGTTGCTGTCGGCGTCGACGGTGTAGGCCCGGAAGGCCGAGGCAAAGCCGGTGAGGGTGACGCCCCCGGGGTTCAGGAGGGCGACCCGGAAACTCAGGGTGTCGTTCTTGGCGGAGCGGATGTCGCCCCGGGCCGGCACGGAGTAGAGCCGGTAGAGGGTGAAGCGGTCCTGGTCGATCGAGTCGTAGACGTCCGGGTGGGCGGCCCAGACGGTGAACTCGCCGCTCAGTCCGGCGCCGGGTTGATAGACGTAGGTGTAGTTGCCGGCCCCGTCCGTCGCGACGTCGGCGAACCACTTGTAGCCGCGCAGGAGAAAACCCACCTTGAGGGGCACGTTGGCTTTCGGCAACCCGGTCAGCCGGTCTAGCGCTTGCCCGGTGATGGTAATGGCTGCGTCGTCGGCGTAGCCGTCTCGGTCCGCCGCGGCGGTGCCGGAGTAGGGCGCGAAGGTGATCCCGGACTGCATGGACCCGTGGAGCCCCGCCGCGCTGGCGAGGGCGCCGGCCCCGAGGGCGTGGCTGGTCTGCTCCACCACTCCCGTGAAGGTCAGCACCGCCCCTTCCGTCAGGGCCGCCGGCACCAGGATCTGTACGTCCACGCAGAGCTGCGCGCCGGGAGCCAGCGTAACATAGCCGACCCCGGAGGAGGTCCAGGTCCCCGGCGGGTAGCCCTGGTAGTAGGCCCGGCTCAACTCCAGGCCATCCGCGCTGAAGATGGCCACATACAGGTCCCCCGGCTCGGCCCCACTGGCCCGGTTCACCACGATATCCGCGTCGGCGTAGCCGAGGTTGGTGGTGCACAGCTCGATGTCCGAGTACCCGCCCGCCAGGGGCAGGTCCCGGGTCTTTAGGTCAACCATTCCCCCGGGCTGGACCACGGAGAAGAGGAAGTGGCGCTGGTAGGTCACCACGCCGCCGTCCGCTCGCTGCACAGCGGTCACCCGCAACAGGTGGTCCCGGTCCGTGGCCGCCACCGGCACCACCGCAACCTCCGCCAACACGCCCCCGGGGGCGAGACTCGAGGCCGCTGGCAACGATTGGGCAAACTGCTCCACGCCGTCGGCGGTGAGGCGCAGGTCCACCCGGCCCAGGGGCAAGGCCTCGGTGGCGTCGCCGTTGGCGACCGAGACCGCCAGGTTGTTGAAGTAGCGGGCGATGAGCGGGCGGCTCGCGCCGGCGGCGTCTGGGTTGGCCGCCGCCTGCAGGGCCACCGGGTACACCCACGCCACCCGGGCAGGACTCTCCTGGCCGGCACCGTTCACCGCCCGCACCGCGTACTCCACCCGGGAGCTGCCGGCGTAGGTCGCGTCGTCGAAGGTGGTCGCCGCCAGCGGTGCGGCATTGAGTTTGAGCCCGCCCCGGTAGACGTTGAAGCCCACTGCCGCGGAGTCGGCGCTCTGCCAGCTCAGGAGCGGCGCCGCCCCCTGGTCCACGAAGATTTCGAGTTGGGTCACCGCGCCGACCAGGAGGTCGAAGGTCACCGGGGCGCTAAGGCTTTGATTGCCCACGGCGTCGCGGGACGCCACGGCGTAAACGTAGGAGCCTCCCAACCCCGGGTAATCCGTGAGGGAAAACACCCCGCCGGCCACGGTGCCGATCACTGCGCCGTCGCGGTACACCGCGTAGCCCGCGGGAACTTCGCCAGCCGGCGGCGCAGTCCACGTTACGCTCACCCCCCGGGCGGCCAGGGACACGGCCAGGTTCTCCGGGGCTCCCGGAGGCAGCCGGTCCGAATCGGCCTGGCTGGGGGTGGAGAGAGGGCTCTCCGCGCCCCGCCGCTCGGCGGCGACGCCGTAGCAGTAGGTGCCGTCTGCGGCGGGTAGATCCAGGGATGTCAGCGTGGTCAAAGCGTCGGCCAGCAACTCCGCCGGGGTGCCGCAGGGTCCGCTGCTTCGGTAGACCCGGTAGGTTTCCGCCAGGTCCACGCGGCTCCAGGAGAGGGCCACTTCGCCTCCGGTCCGGGCCACGGCCGCGAAGGTCGCGGGCGCCGCGGTGGGTTCCGGGGTGGCGGTGTTGTAGAGCTCTAGGGTAGCGCCCGCGGTCAGGGTGGTGCCCGGGTTGCCCAGGGCATCTTCGGCCGAGAACCCGAACTCGCCCAGCCCGCTCCCCACGGCCGGCGTCAGGGGCAGGGTGCCGCTCCAGCTCGTGCCGGCGCCCACCAGGGCCACCGTGACCGGAGCGCCCGCGGGCGGGGTGAAGGTCAGTTGGGGCACGGAGAACACTTTGGCCGCCTCGTCCAGGGTGAGGGTCACCCCCAGGCTCACCGCCCCGGTCACCTGCACCGGAGGCACCCGGTCGAAGGCCAGGGCACCGGCAGGACCGCGGGTATCCAGAGACAGGGCCGGTCCCGCCGGGGTGCCGGAAAAGAGGTTGCCCGCGGGATCCCGGCCGGAAACCGCCACAGCGGCGTTGCCGGAGCCCATGGCGGCGGTGACGGCGAGAGTGCCCGTGTAGGTCCGCTCGGCGGTGCGGGTGAGCCCCACCGTCACCGGCGTGGCGCTGCCGCTGGGACGTACCGTGAAGCTGGGCGCTGCGGCCAGGACCTCGCTGGCGGTCAGGGTGACGGCCACGTCGCCCGGTCCCACCGGGGACGTCGGCGCGTAGGCGACCGAGAAGGACGGCGGGGTGCCGTCGTAGGTGGCGGAGAGCACATTGGAGAGTGTGCTCCCGTTGCCGGCTCCGTCGAGCCCGACCAGTCCGTAGTAGTAGGTGCCCTCCGGCGGCGTGGGGTCGGTGGCCGCGAGGCCGGTCCGTTCGGCGCCCAGCAGGGTGGCTTGGTTGGTCGCGGCGAAGGCTGCCGCGGCCCGGTAGAGGCGGAACCGGGTGGGTCGTTCCCCGGTATCGGCGTAGCGCCAGAGGAGATCCACGCCGCGCCCCGCAACGGCGGTGGCCGAGACCAACACCGGAGCCGCGGGCGGGCCCGAGTCCAGGGTCACGGTCACCGGGTTGGAGGAGGGGCTCACCCCCACCGCGTCCTCGGCGGTGGCAACGAAGGTGTTGGCTCCTTCCGCGAGGCTAATCCCCGCGACGGCGAAGGCGCCGTCCGCGCCGGCCGTAGGCGTCGCCACCACCGCCCCGTTGCGGCGCAGCCGCACCGGGATCAGGGGCTCGGTGGTGCCGGTCACCGCAACCGTGGCGACCAGGGTCGCCGTGCCGTCCGCGGGCGCGGTGAGGGCGGGGGCCGGCGGCGGGGCAGGGGACACCACCACGTTGCGCTCCAGGCTCGCCGCGTTGCCCGCGGTATCGGTGGCCAAGAGCTGCACCCGGTGGACCCCGCTGGCCAGGGGGCGCACGTCCCAGCGCAGGGACAGGCTGCCCTCGGCGGTCTGCGCCACCGGGGTGCCGTCGACGGAAAACGCCAGGGAGGTCAGTCCCAGGGCCGCCGTGGCCTGGCCGGTCACCGGCAGCGGGCGGCCGAGAAGTTGGCCCTCCACTACGCTGAAGTTCTGGATGACCGGGCCCTCGGTTACGTAGGTCAAGGTCAAGGGAAGGGCTGCCGACCCATGGCCGGTGGGGCTGCGGAACTGGGCGAAGAGGGTCTTTTCCCCGCCGGTGGCGGAGAGGAGGAACGAAGTGACCGGGGCAAACGGACCGTAGAAGACCCCCGCGAAGGTGGAATCTTCCGAGAGGCGCATCTCCTCGGCGTTGCGGCCGGCCAGGGCCAGGTTGACCAGCCGGGCGCCCACCTGGGTGCGGCCGTCCACCGGTGCCAGGGCCGGGGTGAGCACCGGCTCGTAATCCAAGAAGCCGGTGGTGTCGACGCCCGCGGTCACCGTGGCGGCCACCCCGGCGGCGTCCACAGCCCCCCACCAGTTGCCGGCGGCAGCGAAGCTGCCGCTGCCGTCGGCGGAGCCGTTGTACCCGGTATTGTTGCGCACGACCGAGCCGGTTAGGGTGAGTGCCCCGCCGGTCTCCACCCGGGCGCCGACGGTGTTGAAGCGCAGCAGTGCCTCAGCGGTGGTCAGGCTGGCGCCGTTCGCCACCGTGAGCCCGGCGCCCTGGTTGTACTCGGCGGTGAACGCTTCCACCGTGGGATTCGCTACCCCGTCCAGGGTGAGCCCGCTGCCGTAGCGCACGAACACGTGTTTGAGCCGCGAGGCCGCGGCCCCGCTCCCCAAAGTGAGGCCTGGCCAGTCGCCCGGGGCAGGAGTGCCGCCTGCCCGGTCGGCCGCCGAGGTGAACACCACCGGGGCAAGGGCGGTGCCCTCGGCGACCAGTGCCCCTGCTTCCACCGCAAGGGATGCTCCGGCGGCGAAGCGCAGGGTGGTACCCGGCACCACGGTCAGGGTCGCGCCTCCGCGGACGACCACGGCTTGGAGCACGTCGACCACGGGCACGCCCGTTCCGCCCACGGTGGCGTCCGCGGTGATCTCCCCCGCGTAGGGGTCCGACCAGGCGACCGGCGTCACGGCAGGGTTGCGGGCCCCCGCGCGGTTCACGCCGACAACGGCAAAGAAGTAGGTCTTGCTCCGGTCCAGCCCGGGGACGGTGAACGCCCGCGCCGCCGGGTCGAGGGCGGCCACCGGCGTGAGCCCGGCCACCGAAGTGAAGGTTGTCTCCTGCTGATACACCTCGAAACCTGCGAACCCGCACAGGTCAGCGGTGGCGTACCCCGGCCAGATGAGCACTGCCGTGGACGGGTCGGCCGCGGGCTGCAGTGCGGCGGCCACCGGGGGCGGCACCGCCTGGTCGATGCGCACCGCCTGGGAAACCACCCCGGGGTTCACGTTCCCCACCCGATCCGTGGCCGCCACCGCCAGGTGAACGGTGGTGTCGAGAGACAGGGAGCCCAGAGTGGCGCTGCGGGCAGCGGCCGGGGCAAGCTGCGCAAACGACCGCCCGTCTACGCTGGTAAAGGGCGCGTCGGAGCGGTAGAGCTGGAATCCGGCCAGATCTCCCGGCGCCGCATAGCCGGACCAGGTAAGTGTCGCCGTACTGCATGTGGTGCTGCTCACCGACGCTGCCGGGTTGGCGGGTGGCGTCGCATCCAGCTCCGCCGCAAATCCGCCGCCGCCAGGCGTCACGGGATTGCCCGCCGGGTCTTCGGCCCCGGAGACAAGGGCGGCGAGGCTGCCGTCCATTCCCTCGCTGAGGGCCAGGGCCGGGGTGCTGTAGGTGTCGCCGGGAAAGCGGGTGGTGAGCCAGGTGCCGCCG
>JARGFW010000098.1 GCA_029211085.1 Deferrisomatales bacterium
CCCCCCAGCCGGGCCACCAGTTTCTCCACCCGGGCGCGCCCGTCGGCCGCCCCGGCCTCGATGGCCAGGCGCTCCACCGGCGCGCCCTCCACACGACCGCCTTCGAGCCGGGCGGCCAGGACGGCGGTCAGGAGTTCAGGGCGGGCCCAGTCCAGTTGGACGGAAGCGTCCGCGAACAGGCGGCCACCTACGGAGAGCGTCGGAGGCTGCAGCAGGGCCGCGGCCTCCTCCAGCTCCAGGCCGGCAAGGGCCAACTGGATATCGAGCCGGGTCTGCTCCACCCGGGCGCGAAACTCCGCTGCACCGCCGAATGCCCGCAGCACGCCGCTCACGGGCAGCATGCGGGGCAGATCCGACAGCCCCATCTGCACATCCTCGGCCAGGGGGTGTCCGTCGACGGCGAGAGCGCGGAGGACCAGTTGCGCGGGGGAGTACTCCAGCTCGGCGGTAACCGCAGCGGCCCCGGGCCGAACGGCCGGATGTTCCCACGACAATGTGGAGACGGTAGCGCGGATCGGCGTCGGGGAGCCGAGGTGCGGCTGCACGTCCAGGGTGACCTCCGTTAGTTCCACCCGGTAGTCGGGGCCCCGCAACAAAATTGAGGTATCGCTCACCCGCACCGCGGAGAGGACACCGGGCAGGAGGAGCGGGCCGCTTGCCTCTTCCCCTGCGGGTGTTTCGCTGCCACCCGGGGCGTCCGACCCCAGGTCCACCTCCACCCTCGCGCCGTTGAGGTCGAGGGCGATCGAGGCCAGGAAGGGGTCCGTACCCGAGAACAGGGTGAAGAGGTTGTAGGAGATCCGCAGTCCCCGGATCTCGGCGGAACGGACGGGACCCCGCTGGGCAGGCCGAACGGTGCGCACGTCCGAGAGGGTGAAGTCCGTGAGGTAACTCCCACCCACGGCTCCCACCCTCAGGCCGAGCCCTGTGTGCTCTGCCACCGTCGCAACCAGCGCCCGCTCGATCCAGGGGGCGAGGATCACGCTGCGCAGAGCGTAGGCCACCAGCAGCAGGCCGATGGATGCCGCCAGCAGGACGCCGCACCATTTCAGGGTCCGTTTCACGCGGGGAGTGCCTCGTGCAGGAAGGAATACCTTGGAGAAAGGGTATCAAAGGCAGCCCCCCCGGTCGAATCGATGTTGCAAAGCGCTGCCCCGGGCTTCGGGGACCTCTCGGGAGGGTTTCCCGGTCGCCCCGCCCCCGGTAGACTCGGCGTGCGTTGGCTGTGGATCGATGAGCCGTGCCGCGCATCGTCTTCGATCCCGTCCGACGCGGGCCCGAACCAACCCAGCCCGGTGAGAAGATATGAAGATGATTCGCACGGGCGTCAACGCCAGTAGCGGGGGCCAGGGTAGACGGTGCGGTGCGCCGGTGGCGATCGCTCTCACCCTGGTCTTGCTGTTCGCCCGGGGCGCGGACGCCGAGACCCGGCCCGGGCCGGAGCCGTACCCATCCCTGGAGTCCATCTTCACCCTCTACCAGCCGTATCTGCCTAACATCCGCGCCTACGAGCCCATGTATTTCCTCGTGGGGACCCGGCCCCGGAAGAGCAAGTTCCAGTTCAGCTTCCAGTACCGGCCCTTGAACGCGGCGGGACCTTTGGCACAGAGCCACCCCTGGGTCAACGGCTTCCACCTGGCCTACACCCAGACGTCCCTCTGGGATCTCCAGTCCGACAGCAAGCCGTTCGAAGACACCAGCTACAAGCCGGAGCTGTTCTTCCTGAGCGGGAACCTACGACACGGGGCGGAGACCCGCTTGCGCGTGTTCGTCCAGGGCGGTGTCCAACACGAGTCCAACGGCCTCGGGGGCGAGTTATCCCGGAGCACCAACGTGGTCTACTGCAAACCCACCCTGATCTGGCTGTGGCGCGACACCCTGACCGGGCTCCAGCTCGCGCCCCGGTTCTGGCTGTACGTGGGCAATGACGAGGCCGCGAACCCCGACTTGGAAGACTACCGCGGCTACTTCGACCTGGAGGTCAAATGCGGCCAGGCCCAGAGTCTGGTGTTGGAGACCCACCTCGGACTGGCCAGGGCCGGCGGGTCGCTGCGGATCGACCTGAGTTACCCCCTGCACCGCTCCGTGTTCCGCAACTTCGCCCTGTACGCCCACGCCCAGTACGTCAACGCCCTGGCGGAGAGCCTCATCGCCTATCGGGAACGCTCCGAGGCGCTGCGCTTCGGCATCTCCCTGGTGCGCTGACCGGCATGAAGAGCCCTGCGCAATAGACCGCAGGCCGTTGTGTGGTAGTTTGGCGGAACTGGAGACAACCGGTGAAGACCTTCTGGCTGTGTTTCGTCCCCCTGTTCATCGCGGTCGACGTGCCCGGGGTGCTGCCGATCTTCCTGGGGCTCACCGAAGGCCTCTCCCGGGAGCAGATCCGCAAGGTCACCCTGCAGTCCACGGTCACGGCGGCCGTTGTCGCGCTCCTGTTCCTGTGGATTGGCCAGAACGTTTTTGCGCTCCTGGGCGTCACCGTGGCCGACTTCATGGTCGCCGGGGGCGTGCTGCTCTTCGTGATCTCGGTGGGCGACCTGCTGACCGTGCAGAAACGGCTCCGGCAGGTGGATCCGGAAAGCCTGGGGCCCGTCCCCCTCGGCGTGCCCCTGATCGTGGGGCCCGCGGTGCTCACGTCGTCGATCCTTCTCGCCAACGAATACGGCCTGGGATGGACGGCGCTGGCGATCGTCTCCAACATCGGGCTCGTGGCCCTGGCGTTCGTCCTCGGCGGCCCGATCCATCGGCTGCTGGGCACCGCGGGGACCAAGGTCCTCTCGAAGCTGTCGAGCCTGCTCCTGGCTTCGATCGCCGTTATGATCATCCGCAGGGGGTTGACGATGCTGCTCCGGTAGGCGGCATGGGTTCCCCTGGACGAACTCGCCCCGGATGTGCACCCCAGCGTTCTTCCCGTACCCTGGGCGCGGTTGGTTCGCCCTGACAACCGCAGAGGAGACCGGCGCATGGTTCTGGATCTCGCCATTCTCGCAGCCGCACTGGGGGTCCTCGTGTTGGGAGCCGAGCTGTTGGTGCGCGGGGCGTCCGCGCTGGCGGCGAGGTTCGGCATGAGCCCGCTGCTCATCGGCCTGACCCTGGTTGCCTTCGGGACCTCGACGCCGGAACTGGTCGTGAGCATGGGGGGCGCGCTCCGGGGCAGTGGCGATATCGCCATCGGCAACGCCGTCGGGTCCAACGTCTTCAACGTGTTCTTCATCCTGGGCCTGTGCGCCCTGGTGCGGCCTTTGGCCGTGGCTTCGAGCACCGTGTGGAAGGAGATCCCCCTCAGTCTTCTCGCCGCCCTGGCCGTGGGCGCCGCGGGGAACGACGTGTGGCTGAGCGGCGAAACCGTGTCCACCCTGTCCCGGGGAGACGGGCTGCTGTTCTTGGGGTACTTCGCCGTGTTTCTCGCCTACCTGCTGGCGGTGTTCGCCGGCAATGGGGGAGCCCCGGCTGCGCGCCCCCACAGCGGACCGGGCCCCGGAACCTCGACCCTGTTGTGCGTCGGCGGACTCGCCCTGCTGATTCTGGGGGGCTCCTGGGCGGTGAACTCGGCGGCCGCCCTGGCCCGGGCGCTCGGGGTCAGCGAAGGGCTGATCGCCGTCACGATCCTGGCCGGGGGGACCAGCCTGCCGGAACTGGCGACCTCGCTGATTGCCGCCCAACGCGGTCAACTCGACATCGCCGTCGGCAACGTCGTCGGTTCGAATATCTTCAACGGGTTCTTCATCCTGGGGACCAGCGCCACCGTGCGTCCCTTGGCCTTCGACCCGAGGGGAAACGTGGACGTCGCCGCCGCGGCACTCGGCTCCCTGTTGCTGTTCGCGGCGATGTTCTCCGGCGGCCGGAAACGCTTGGACCGGTGGGAGGGTGCCGTGTTCCTGCTCACCTACGCGTGCTATGTCGGGGTGCGCTACACCCTGGAGGGAGGGTGAGTACCACGGGGCGCCCAAGGGCGGAGGCCTCCGGGCGCTGGGACCTGCTTCGACGGCTGGGCCGCTGGCTGTTCCAACTGCGGGGATCGCCCGAAGCGATCGCCCTGGGGGTCGCCATCGGGGTGTTCGTGGCGTTCACTCCGACGGCGGGCGTGCAGGCCCTGGTGGCGCTGCTGCTCGCCACCCTGCTGGGGGCGAACCGCCCGGCGGCAGTGGCTCCCGTGTTCCTGACCAACCCGCTGACGGCCCTGCCCGCGTTCACCCTGACCTACCGGGCGGGCCTGCTGCTGGTCCCCGGCCCTTCCCTGGGGGAGGCGCGAGAGCTCCTGGTTCAGTTGGTCGCGTCGCTGACCGCCGAAGGGTTTCTCGACGTTCCGGCTCAGTTCCGATCCCTGTTCCTGATGGGCCGCGAGGTGTTCCTGGTGTTGCTGGTGGGCGGCGCTCTGGTGGGCGGAGCCCTTGCCGTCCCGGCCTACGGGGCTACCCTGTGGGCAGTGCGACGCCACCGAAAAAGCTTGGCACGGAAAGGGAGACATGCCCGCCACCTATTTCGTCGACGAAACGGCCGGAATCCTCCGCGTCAGACGAAACGGGGCCGTGCTGGCGGCGGAGGATGAAGCCAGTTTCCAGGCGCGGTTGGCCGATCCGGCCGTCACCGTGGGGATCCCGGTGCTGGTGGACGCCACCGAGATCGAACCTGCCGACTCGGTGGAGCGGGTCCACTGCATGGCGGAGCGGGTTGCGCGCAACGCCAGTCGACTGAAGTGCGGTCCGACGGCCATTGTGGTGTCCTCCGACGTGGAGTACGGCATGGCCAGGATGTACATGGCGCTCACCGACCAGATCCACCCGCAGACCAACGTCTTTCGCGACACGAACGAGGCCCTCGAGTGGCTGCGCAGCGCGGCTGCCAGACTCAGTTGATCCCCACCCCGAGGCGGTCCATGGGCAGCGGTCGATGGGACCTTCCGGCACGACCGGAATCGTTCACGGCAGGGAGAAGAGTTGCCGGTAGTCCGAGAGGGCAGCCTCCACCACACGCAGCGCGTGGTCGAGACCGTACGCCGCCTCCACCGTTGCCGTGCAGGGCGCCCCGAGAATGAGCTTGTAGGTGCTGAAGTAGTGGCGGAGCCGCTCCACCAGGACCGGGGGCAGGTTCTCGATGTCCCGGACCCCTCCCCAGACATCGTCGTTGTGGAGCACAGCTACAATCTTGTCGTCGGCCTCCCCCGCGTCGATCATGCGCAGGCCCCCGACCACCCGCGCGTTGAGGATCACCTCCGATTTGCCGACCGGGCGTTCGCTGATCACGCAGATGTCGAGGGGGTCCCCGTCCCCCCCGTGGGCGTTGGGAGACAGCTGCCCGACGCCGTCCCCACAGTAGGTCTGGGGGATGAAACCATACAGCGCCGGCGGCTGCGCGGACGTGCGTTGGGGACGATCCACGCGCAGGTACCCGGTTTCCTTGTCCACCTCGTACTTCACCAGATCGAACGGCGTGATCTCGATATAGGCGTGGACCACCCGCGGCGGCTCGGGCCCCGGACTGAGCCCGTGCCAGGGGTGCGGTCGCCAGCGGTGAAAAGATGGGGCATCAGGCATCTCCGATCACCTCCCGATAGGGGTGCAATCAATACGAAGCGCTCCACGGAACAGCCAAACCTGCATCCGGATACTCGTGCACAGCATATCGAATCCACCGGCAAATGCTACCAGCCAGCCGGTTGACGCATCCGGCTCCCCAGATGGAACCGAGGCAACCCGTGGGGTTGCCGGTTGCGTCCGCGCACCTCTTTGGCCAGGCCCCACGGGTGAACTCCGGCACTTGCTCGCGCCCACCCCGCTCGACGGCGAGATACACCGTGGGCCGTTGTGTGGTAACTTGCCCGGAATAGACCACGACCTCGAACCCCGGCAATCCACCCGTGCCGCCGGTACGCACCGATGAGCGAGCTGAACCGACTGTTCGATCCGCAAGCCATCGCCATCTACGGGGTGTCCCTCACCAACCCCTTCCACCCCACCAACGTCATCTACCACAAGAACCGCCTGCGCTACCGGGCGGCTACCTACGGCATCAATCCGCGAGGCGGCGACCTCTACGGAGAGGCCATCTACGCGAACCTGGAAGAGATCCCCGCCGCGGTCGATGCGGCAGTGGTCGGTGTGCGGGCAGAACTCGTCCCCGACGTCCTGCGCCAGTGCATCGCCGCGGGCCTGGCGGGGGCCATCGTGATCTCGGGGGGGTTTGCCGAGACGGGGCGCGGCGACCTGCAGGCCGAGGTGGCTGCGTTGTCGCGGGACAACGACTTCCCGGTGATCGGGCCCAACTGCCTGGGGGTGTTTTCGCCTCCGGCCATGGACACCTTCTTCCTGCCTCCGGAGCGCCTCATCGAGATTCGGCCCGGCGGGGTGACCCTGGTGAGCCAGAGCGGCGGCATCCTGGTGGATCTGATGATCAAGCTCACCCAGGAGGGGGCGGGCATTGCCCGCGGGTTGAGCATCGGGAACCGGGCGGCCGTGGACGAGGTGGACCTGATCCGGTTCCTGGCCGACGACCCCCGCACCCGGGTCATCGGTCTGTATCTGGAGGGGTTCCTGCCGGGACGCGGGCGGGACTTCGTGGAGCTCATCCGGAAGACCGAAAAACCGGTGGTGTTCATGAAGTCCGGCAAGACGCCGGGCGGTTCGCGGGCCGTGGCCTCCCACACCGCCTCGGTCGCCGGGGACTACCGGGTCCTCCACGACGTGCTGGCCCAGTGCGGGGCCCTCGAGGCCCGCAGCGAGTCGGAGTTCGTCTCCTTCTGTGAGGCCCTCTCCTACGGCCCGGTCCGCCCCCTGAACAGCCTGGCGATCATCACCGCCAGCGGGGGCCACGGCGCCGTGGCCTCCGACGAGTGCTACGCCGCAGGACTGGAACTGCCCCGGGTGTCCGACGCCGATGCCGAGCGCCTGCGCGGGGAGCTCTCGCCCAGCATCCGCGGCATCGCCTCCCTGGGCAACCCGATCGACCTGACCGGCTCGGCGTCGGATCACGACTTCCTGGTCGCCACCCGACATCTCCTGGCTCGGGACGACGTGGACGGCGCGGTGGTTCTGCTGTTGCCCTACCTGCCGGCGATCACCCCCGACGTGGGCGCGCGCATCGCCCAGATCAGCCACGAGGCGAACAAGCCGGTGGTCACCTACGTACCGCACATCGAGAAGTACGGCATTTTCATCGAGGGGTTCGAGACCAACGGGGTGCCGGTATCGCACTCGGTGCAGGGCGCTGTCCACATGGCCCGGGCCCTCTCCCACAGGGGACGGTCATGAAATCGGAGGTCGCAACCATCCTGGCGGCGGCCCGGCCCGCCGGCTGGGTGGTCGAACCCCTGGCACGGCAGATCCTCGCCGCCTACGATCTGCCGGTCACCCGCTCGGCCTGGGCGCGCAGCGCGGAGCAGGCCCTCGCCGAGGCGGTGCGGATCGGCTACCCCCTGGTGGTCAAGGTGGTGTCGCCTGCCGTCCTCCACAAGTCCGACTCGGGGGGGGTGGTGGTGGGCATCAAAGACCCGACCGAGTTGGCGGCGGCCTTTGGGCGCATGGCGGCCCTGCCGGCGTTCGACGGGGTGCTGCTCGACGAACTGGTCCGCGGGGTGGAACTCATCGTGGGGGCCAAACAAGACCCCCAGTTCGGCGCGGTGGTGCTGGTCGGAATCGGCGGCACGGGCGTGGAGATCTACCAGGACGTGGCCATCCGCATGGCCCCCCTGTCCCGGCCCGAGGCCGATGCCGCCCTGGCCTCGCTCAAGGCCCGCGCCCTTCTCGAAGGGCACCGGGGAGCCCCTCCGGTGCACCGCGAGGGACTGATCGACCTGCTGGTCGGGTTCTCCGAGATGGCCCACGACCTGGGAACCCGGGTCGAGTCCATCGACTGCAACCCCGTCTTCTGCAGCCCCGAGCGGATCGCCATCGCCGACGCGCGCATCATGCTGCCGGCATAAAGGAGGCGGGCCTAGCCCCGCCGGCGCGGTGCTATTGCTCTTCCGCTCCGTGAAAGCCCGTCAATCCTGTCCAGAAGACGCATGTGCACGTGCGTCTTGCGTGACCCAGGCAGGGCGATGCCCCCGGGCGGACGGCTCCACGACACAGCCCCCCACGGACCCTGGCTGCATCCCTCAACGGTCCGACGACCGGACCCACTGTTGGCTGAACCAGTAGTAGTTGCGCTGGCGGTCCGGGACCGTGCAGTTGTAGCGGCTGCGCCCCGGCGGCAAATCCTCCCGGGCCTGGATCGCGAAGCGGTTGCGCCCCGCGTCGAGCCAGCGCACCGGGGTGCTCCCCTGCCCGCTGACGAAACAGGCCAACTCCTCACGGAGGAGTTGCCCATCCCCCAGGGTGACCACCAGTTCCGGACGCCGCGTCCCCTCCAGCACCGGGTCCCAGGGAGTGTGCGCCACCACCGGCAGGGCCCGCATGCGCGCCTTGGCGGCGAACTCCTGCAACTCGGCGTAGCTCTCCGCCATGGGGAAGCGGGGCAGCGCCCGCGGATCGGAATAGCGCCCCACCGCGCCGGACTGCTGACCGAACGCCGTGTACCCGAGTTCCCTCACCAGATTCGCCAGGGGCTCGTCGTACTCCCCATACGGATACGCGAACAGTGGGGGAGCCGCGCCCAGTTCCTCCACCAAGCGCCGCTGGGCGGTCTCGATCTCGTCGCGCATCCGCACCCGCCACTGGACTTCGCTCTCCCCTCGGTGGCGGCGGATCAGGTAGGCGTGAGAGACCCCGTGGTTGGCGAAGGTGACGCCAGCCGCCTGCATCTCCCGCATCTGTGCCCAGGACATCTGTCCCTGCAGCCCCTGGTCCACGGGGCCGGTGGCCACGAACACCGTGAACGGCCAGCTCCGTTCCCGCAACCGAGGAAACGCCTCGGTGTAGACCGAAAGGTACGCGTCGTCGACGCTGAGAGCCACGGTGTGCTCGGGAATGGGCATGTCGGTGGCGAGGTGGGATACCACCCGCTCCAGGGGCCACACCTGGTAGTTCCCCTCGGCCAGGTGCTGCAGGTGGGACTCGAACTGCTCGAGCCGCACACTGGTGCTGGGGTACCGGTCTTCCCCGAAGCGGTGGTACATGAACACCACCGCGTGGGGGTCGGCCGCCACGGCCGACACCGGGGCGAGGGCGACCAGCACCGCCAACCCCACCAGCCACCGCACCGGGGCCGGCAACCGCTCCATCTGCATGTTCAGCCTCTCCCTTCCGCCGCCCGCTGGACTCGGCAAAGGTGCACCGCAGGTCGGGGCAGCCCTGCCACAGCATGCCGCCGAACCCCCTGCCGGCGCAATCCGGCCCTGCCAGGAGCCCACCGTGGGCGGACCGGTGATTTGACAGCCTCGTCGAAACCGGTACCTTGTCCCCCCTGCAATTCTGCAGTCCCCCTTCGGGCACACTGCCGCCCAACCGGCCACGCCCCAACCAAGGAGAGAGCCCCATGCCCAAGAGAAACCAGGTGTACAAGTGCGAACTTTGCGGAAATATCGTCGAACTGCTTCACGGCAGCGACGGAGAGTTGGTGTGCTGCGGCCAGCCCATGAAACTGCAGGGCGAGAACACGGTGGACGCCGCCAAGGAGAAGCATGTGCCGGTGATCGAGAAGGTGGCCGGGGGCTTCAAGGTGAAGGTCGGGTCTGTCGCTCATCCCATGGAGGAAAAACACTACATCGAGTGGATCGAAGTGCTGGCCGGCGACCGGATCCTGCGTCAGTACCTGAAGCCCGGCGCGGCCCCCGAGGCCGTGTTCGCAACCGATGCCGCGAAAGTCACCGCCCGGGAGTACTGCAACCTGCACGGCCACTGGAAAGCGTAACGCGCCGACCATCCGAGACGGCCTCTGGAGGGACGCCCCATCTGGCGCCCCCTCCAGAGGCGCTGCGGCCACTCCTTCCACGCGCCCGACCGCTCTCAAGTCCATGTCCGGGCGACGCGGATTTCTCCATCGGCTTTGTCCGCTGCCGCGGGCGACGGGTACTGACCCGGGTGTTGACACGACGCTTCCCTGTTCCCGGTTCACTGCCAGGCCCCCCGGGGGTCCGGCCACCGACGTGAGGTGTCACCCACACGCCAGGCCAGCCCTACCTATCCCCGACAAAACGGCGACTCCCCCTTTCCTTTCTCAACCCCTGCGGTAGAGTGGGCCCACCGTACCGACCGTCGCCGCGCCGCAGATCCGCAACACAACCCCGCCGCTTTTGACCTGGCTCAAGGGACCGGCCGGGAGATTCGCCTATGGTAGGCCCCACAATCAACCCGAGTCGTTTCTTCCTTCACCCAAGCAAAGGAGCAACCCATGTTCTGCAACCAGTGTGAACAGACCGCCCAGGGAACCGGCTGCACCAAGCACGGAGTCTGCGGCAAGACCCCCCAGGTGGCTGCCCTCCAGGACCTGCTCTCCTACGCCGTGCGCGGACTGTCCCAGGTCGCCGTGGCCGGCCGCGAGGTCGGCGTCACCGACGCCAAGGTCAACCGCTTCACCGCCAAGGCCGTGTTCTCCACCCTCACCAACGTGGACTTCGACCCGGCGCGGTTCGACAGCCTGATCCGCGAGACCGTGAAGCTGCGCGGGGCCCTTCAGCAGAAGGTGGCCGCCGCCGGCGGACCCGCCGCCTACGCCGACCCCGCTGCCAGCTACCAGCCCGCTGCCGACCTGGCCGGCCTGCAGGCCCAGGGAGAGAAGGTCCGCCTGCCGATCAACTGGGAGGCGGACGAGGACATCAAGAGCCTGCAGGAGATCACCCTGTACGGCCTGCGCGGCGTCGCCGCTTACGCCGACCACGCCGCAGTGCTGGGTCAGGAAGACGACGCACTGTACGCCGCGATCCAGAAGAAGATGACCCAACTCGCCGACAAGAGCCTGGGTCTCCAGGACTGGGTGGGCCTGGCCCTGGACACCGGCAAGGACAACCTGCGCGCCATGGAACTGTTGGACGCCGGCAACACCGGCCACTACGGCCACCCGGTGCCCACCTCGGTCTCCCTGGGGCACAAGGCCGGCAAGGCGATCCTGATCACCGGCCACGACCTCAAGGACCTGGAGGACCTGCTCAAGCAGACCGAGGGCAAGGGGATCAGCATTTACACCCACGGCGAGATGCTGCCCGCCCACGGCTACCCGGGGCTGAAGAAGTACCCCCACCTGGCCGGCCATTACGGCACCGCGTGGCAGAACCAGAAGAAGGAGTTCCCGGCGTTCCCGGGGGCGATCCTGTTCACCACCAACTGCATCCAGGAGCCGGCCGAGAGCTACAAGGGCAACCTGTTCACCACCGGCCTGGTGGGCTGGCCCGGCGTGACCCACGTACCCAACGGCCAGTTCGGGGCGGTCATCGCCAGCGCCCTGGCAATGCCGGGCTTCCCCGGCGACCAGGCCGGCGACTCGGTGATGGTGGGCTTCGCCCGCAACGCCGTGCTGGGCGTGGCCGACAAGGTGATCGCCGGCGTCAAGGCCGGCGCCATCAAGCACTTCTTCCTGGTGGGCGGCTGCGACGGCGCCAAGCCGGGCCGCAACTACTACACCGAGTTCGTGGAGAAGACCCCGAAGGACACGGTGGTGCTGACCCTGGCCTGCGGCAAGTTCCGCTTCTTCGACCAGAAGATCGGCGACATCGGCGGTATCCCGCGCCTGCTCGATGTGGGCCAGTGCAACGACGCCTACTCCGCGGTGCAGATCGCCGTGGCCCTCGCCAACGCCTTCGAGTGCGGCGTCAACGACCTGCCCCTGTCGATCATCTGCTCCTGGTACGAGCAGAAGGCCGTAGCGATCCTGCTCAGCCTGCTGAGCCTGGGGATCAAAGGCATCCGCCTCGGGCCGAGCCTGCCGGCGTTCATCACCCCCAACGTGCTGGGCGTGCTGGTGGAGAACTTCGATATCAAGCCCATCGGTACCGTAGACGAGGATCTCAAGGCCTGTCTGGCGGCCTGATCCGCCATCACCGTAGTCCGTGACGAAAAGGGGCCCCGCCTGTGCCAGGCGGGGCCCTTTTTTGTGTTCCTGCGATTCGGGCGGGGCTGGCCCTGCCGGAGCGTTTGGAGCTGAGACACGAAAGGCAAAGGCGTCTTTCGACAGGATCTCGCGGATTTCACGGATGGAAGTTCAAGAGCGAGGCCTCGCTCCAGGGGTTCGATTCTCAATCCGCGTGATCCGTGTAATCCTGTCCAAAAAAGAAGATATTGGTCTTCCACCGCCTCGCAACACGGGGTTCGCCCCGACGACCCCGAGAGCCGGCGAACCGCGGGCGTGGGGGCCAGATAGCGGACCTACGGCTGCCGGTGTCCCAGGGCGGCAGCGACCGCACAAGCCAGGCGCTTGAGCTCCAGGGGTTTGTGCAGAAACTCCCGGGCCCCCAGTTCCCTGGCCCCGCCCTCGTCAATCAGGTCGCTGTGGCCGGTGCACAGGACCACCGGCAGGTCGGGGCGCAAGCGCAGCAGCCGGGTGACCAGCTCGGCACCCGTGATGCGCGGCAGGGTCTGATCGGTGATCACGCAGTCGAACCCGCCCGGGTCGGCGCGAAACAGTTCCAGGGCTTCCAGACTGCTGGTGGTGGCCGTGACCCGGTACCCCAGGGTGCCCAGCAGCTCCGCCCCCAGGTGGGCCAGGGCTGCCTCGTCGTCCACGAACAGGATGCGCTCGCCGGTGCCCCTCGGCAGCCGGGCCTCTACGGGGGCAGCTCGCTGGGGTCGCACCCGGGCCGGCAGGTAGACCTGGAAGGCGGTTCCCTCTCCGGGAGTGCTCGCCACCGCCACCCTGCCACCCAGGTCCGTGACGATACCGTGCACCACCGCCAGCCCCATGCCGGTGCCCTCCCCCACCGGGCGGGTGGTGAAGTACGGCTCGAACACCCGCTCGCGCACCTGGGAGGGCATGCCGCAGCCGGTATCGACCACGCTGAGCTGTACGTAGCCCTGCTCGGCTGTCTCCCCGGGGGTGCTGAGTTGCACGTCGCGCAGCCCCACCTCCAGCCGCCCCCCGTGGTCGCGCATGGCCTGGTAGGCGTTGGTGCACAGGTTCATCACCACCTGATGGAGCTGGGACGGGTCGGCCACCACCTGGCTGGTGCCCGGATCGAGGGTCCCGATGATCTCGATGGTGCTGGGCAGGGTGGCGCGCAGCAGCTTGAGCACCTCCTTGACCAGGGACACCACCGCCACCGGCTGGCACCGCTGCTCCGAGGCACGGCTGAACGCCAGGATCTGCTGCACCACGTTCTTGGCCCGGTCCGCGGCGGCAAGCACCTGCTCCAGGTGGGTCCGCACCGGGGTAGCGCCGCCCAGTTTGAGCAGGCTCAGCTCGGTGTAGCCCATCACCACGCCGAGGATGTTGTTGAAGTCGTGGGCGATGCCGCCGGCCAGGGTGCCCAGGGCCTCCATACGCTGGGCCTGGGCCAGGCGCTCTTCGAACAGGTTGCGCTCTTCCTCGGCCCGCCGATGCCCGGTGACGTCCTGGGCAACCAAGAACAGACCGTCCCCACGGCCGTCCCGGGTCACGGGCGAGAGGCGCATCTCGTAGGTGCACAGGGCGCCGCCGTGGCTCGGTAGCTGCACGCTGCAGCACACCGGCCCGCCGGACCGGGCCTCCTCGAGGCGCGGCGCCATGACCGAGTAGCTCTCGCCGCCCAGCACCTCGCGGCAGGAGCGGCCCACGATCTGCTCCCGCGGCAGGCCGGTGCCCTCGGCGTAGCTGCGGTTGACGTAGCGATAGCAGCCCCGGGCGTCCAGATCGGCCACCTGTACCTCCAGCTCGTCCAGCAGAGCGTGCAGCCGGTCCCTGTCCCGGCGCACCGCCTCTGCGCCGGCCCGGTCGGTCCCGTCCCCGCGCATCGTCCCCTCCCCACAGCACCCGGCCCACCTCCCCCCCCCTCGCGGGGCGGCGGAGCCGCTGCGGCGCTACCCCTCTTGCCGCAGTTCGTACATCGCCCCTCCACACTCGACCCGGTCGCCGATCCGCAACTTGCGTCCCCTCCGGGTCTCCGTGGCGCCGTTCACCCGCACGGCGCCGTCCTGCACCAGCAGCTTCGCCTCACCGCCCCCGGACGCCGCCTGGGCCAATTTGAGGAACTGGTCGAGGCGGATGAACTCGGTGTGGATGGGTATCTGCTGCATCGCCAATCCCCTGTCCCGTCGATGTGTGCTCTGGTTGCCGGCCAGACGCTAATCTACCCCGGGTCGGCACCTGCGAAATACAGCACAAGGGCGGGGGGAGCGCAAGGTGCCCAGCCCGTACCCGAAGAAAAGCCGCCGGCGGGCAGAACGCGGCGGCGTTGGCGACAAAAAAAGGCGGGCCCGAAGGCCCGCCCCACATTCCCTGTGCCCGTGGGGTCCGGTGGTCCCCTACAGCACCGATCCGGTCACCACCACCGCGGCGTTGAGCTGGTCCAACTGGTTGGTGCCGTCCACGCGGTACACCACCGCATCCACCACCGCCCGGGCCCCCACCTGGAGGGCGGAGCAGCCCAGCGCCGCGCCGTCGCGGTCGAAGATCCTTGAGGCAGTGAACAGATGCACCGAGATATCGAGTTGTCCGGTGAGCCCCTGTCCCGCGTCCAGGAGGAACCGGAAGACGCCCTCGCAGCCGGGCAAACCGCCGACCTCGGTGATCTCACCCGCGTAGCGCCCCCAGGTCTGGGGGCTCACCCCGACCTCCACCACCTCGGCCTGGAACCGCCCCAGCGACCGGTCCACCTCGTCCCAGTCGCCATCGGAGGCTGTCAGCAACGTGTAGCGACCCACCACCCGCACGAAGTCGCCCTCGAAGATCACCGTCTCCAGCAACGGTTCGGCGGCACGGTCAATGGGAGTGCCGTCCAGTTCGAACAGGGAAGTGCCCCCCTGCGGCGCCAACACCTCCGTGCACACCGGGTCCCCAGCGGCCTGTCGCGCGAGGGGCTCTGCCGTGGTTTCGCACAGGGTGAAGCGATCCGTCCCTACGCCGCTGACCCGGCCGCTCAGGCGCACGAGCTTGCCGAGCACATCGTCACCCCCGTCGAGCACGGTGACGAACACCACCGGGCGGAAGTTGTACTCCGTGCCGCCCTTCTTCTCCACCACGTGGATGCTCTCGTTGGCTTCCATGTCGAGCTGCAGCACCAGGGTCTCCCCGGGCACCACGCAGAACGTTCCCTGGGGGTTCAGGTCGATCTTGTTGCTGGAGAGCTTGGCCTCTGCGGGGAACCCTGCAGCGGGTGCGGGCAGATCGTCCTTGCCGAAGACGACATCCCCCGCGGCATCCCGCTCGTAGCGGACCAGTTCCACCCGGGTCACCACCAGACGGATCTTGTCGTAGCATCCCACCGGCACCTCCGCGACGTCGAACAGCAGTTTCGCGCTGTCCCTGAGGTCCAGGAGGTTGTGGGTTTCCCCTACACTCCCAAACACCTGGACCGGGCCATCGTCCCCCAGCAGGTACGCTTCCGTAATCGTGACGTTGACCTCGTCGAACGCCGCCGTGGGGGCGTCGGTGAGCAAGATCGCCACTCGCCCGGCACCCGCGGGCTGCGCGACAACATCCGTGCTCCCGGAGTCCCCACCCCCGCCACAGCCAGACAACAGGGCAAAGCACACCGCCAAAACGGGCCGTAAGAGGCGCCTACCGATCGTCCATCGCATGGTTCTTCTCCTGTCCCTGGGCCCCAGCTGGAGTTGGTCTCCCATGTCTGCTGCAAAATTCAAGGACCTATGCAAAAATCCGGCCTGACCGCAGGCACCACTTCTCGCGAAGGGAAATCGCCTGGTGCAAAGGCCTAGAGTTGACGACACCCCATGGTCCATGCTGATCGGACAGCTCTCGGGGAAGAAAGGGCTTCCCAAAGTGGGAAGCCCTCTCCACACCGAGCGAACAGGATCATGAGCTAGAACGTATACTCCTCGGGCCGGGTCAGGCGCTTCATCATCAACGCGATGTCGTGGCTCACCCCGTCGCGCCGCAGAAAATAGTCGTCCAGGGTGCAGCGCAGATCGAAACCCAGCCGGCGGAACGCCTTGATGACCTTCACGTGGTCCAAGACCACCTCGGCGCGCAGGTACTGCAGCCCCACCTTCTTGGCGATCTCGCAGGTCTCCGCGATCATCTTGCTGCCCAGCCCCACCCCGCGGAAATCGCTGTGCAGGAAGATGCGGATCTCGCCGATGTGGCGCACCGTCTTCACCCCCCGGTACAGCGCCACGTCTCCCACCAGGCGGTCGTCGCAGTACGCCACCAGGGGCATCACCCGGTCGTAGTCCAGGTTCTCGATCCAACGCGCGACGGTGTCCGGCTTCTTCACCTCGTCCTTGAGAAACCGGGTGTCCTCCTCCGAGGCGTTGTGGAACAACTCGAACAAGCGCTGCTCGTCCTCGGCCAGCAGGGGGCGCAGCAGCACCCGGCGGCCGTTGTTGAGATTCACGAACTTGCGATACACCGCGAAGTTGAACATGACTTCCTCCGAGTCAGCCGCCCATGGGATGCAACACGCAACGGACAATTCCCCGCCACCGCGGGAGAACGATCCCGCAGCCTATCAAACCCCGGCGTGAAGTCAACGCTTCTTCCGCTGCCCACGGATGGGCGAGTGCCGCGGCCGCAGGATGCGCAGGAGCGGCTGCCGACGCCGCAGGTCCGGCACCATCCGGGGAGTACGCGCCATGTATTCGAGATAGGCTTGCCCGTAGAAGCGTGTCAGACGCCGTTCTTCGTGCAGAGATCCGGCCCACAGATACAGGCTGGCCGCCAGAACGAACGCGAAGCGGTTGGCCGACCAGTGGGGTTCAGCCCACAGGGCCACCAGCAGGGCACCGTACATGGGGTGGCGAACGAAGCGATAGGGTCCGGAAACCTCCAGTCGCCCGGACTCCACTCCGTCGCCCTCGATGGCCTCCCCCCGTCGCCAGGCGCGAAACTGGGCCCAGCCCAGGAACTCCGCGCTCCCGATCTGGGATACGCACCCCAGGATGAACAGGAGTGCCGCCCCTTTGACACCCCACAGGACCCAGGCAAACAGCCCCTCAGCCTCGCCCCACTGCGCATCGGGAAGGTGCGCTATCCACACCACATACCCGGCCAGCAGGACGACCGCCTGTACCGTGAAACCGATGCGATACAGCCCCCGAAACCCACGCGCGCCCAGCACCGCCTCCAGGACTGAGCGCACCCCTTCTGTCAGCAGCGCCGAGTGCACCACCGCGTAGGCTGCGAACCCCAGGAAGACCTGAACGGAAGAGGGCAACAGAGGCTCCGGCTGGATGGGTCACGGATCACGACTCTATCCCCGTGGAATCAGACCTTCAAGAACTCTCGCCCGCGTGTTGGCAACAAATAGAATTGTCCGGTTCTGTAGCAAATGAATTGTCCGCTTT
>JARGFW010000099.1:0-12163 GCA_029211085.1 Deferrisomatales bacterium
AATTTCAAGGGTCAGTTCAGGGGTCAGTGCGGCAAAAACGGGGGTCTAAATGGAGCTAAACCCTTGATATCAGGGCGTTTTTTTATGGAGCGGGAAACGGGATTCGAACCCGCGACTTCGACCTTGGCAAGGTCGCACTCTACCACTGAGTTATTCCCGCTCGGTGGAGGCCGAATTATCCATATCGACGCCGGGACTGTCAAGGGCGATGTCACTCCCCCCCGTCCTGGGGGTTCGCCCTCCGGGCGGCCCTTCGGCCGTGCGGTTCCGCTGCCCACGGAGGGGCGAGTGCCGCGCAGCGCAGGATGGGCGAGAGCGGCCGCTGTTCCGCGGAATCGTCAGTCCCCCTGGCGGCGGTAGACGTCGAGGACCTTCTTCACGTAGTTCTGGGTCTCGCGGTACGGCGGGATGCC
This sequence comes from Deferrisomatales bacterium, assembly GCA_029211085.1. Taxonomy (GTDB): domain Bacteria; phylum Desulfobacterota; class Deferrisomatia; order Deferrisomatales; family JARGFW01; genus JARGFW01. The sequence goes on from JARGFW010000099.1 coordinate 414, forward strand.
GCCGTACTTGCGCACGGCGCCGGGGCCGGCGTTGTAGGCCGCCAGGGCGAGCTCGAGATCGCCGTCGAAGTCGTGCACCAGGGTGGCCAGGTAGCCGACCCCGCCGCGGATGTTGTCCCGGGGCCGCAGGGGGTGATCCACCCCCACCTCCGCCGCGGTGCCGGGCATCAGTTGCATGAGGCCCTGGGCCCCCTTGGGGGAGACGGCGACGGGATCCTCCCCGGACTCCACGTAGATGACCGCACGCACCAGTCTGGGGTCGAGGCCGTAGCGCTCCGCCTCCCGGCCCACCACCTGCCGCCAGGGCAACACCGGTGGGGTTTCTTGGATCACCACGGCGTAGCCCGGTTCGGTGGGGGTGTCGGTGAACGAGATGCTGCCGTCGGCACCGGCGGCTCGGTACACGTCGGCCCGGGCCACGCCGGCCGCCGCGAGGAGGGTTCCCAGCAGGAGCCCTGCGGTTCTGCGCCGCTCAGCCATCGGTGCGCTGATCCATGACCCAAACGCTGCCGGGGCGGCTCTTGGCTACCTTCTTCAGCTGGACGGCTACGTCAGCCACCTCGCCGGCATGGTGGAACGGCCGCACGGCAGTGGTTACCACCGCGATGGACAACGTCATCAGGGGGAACTCGGCCCGCTGCCCCCGACGGTCGGTGGTGACGATGGCCCCGTGCTCCCGGTCGGCAGGGTCGTAGTAGTAGGGGATGATCCGATCGAAACGCTCGATGATCCCGCGAGCGACGGCCTCGGCCCGATCGGGGTCGGTGACGACGACGAAATCATCGCCGCCGATGTGGCCCACGAAAACGCTCTCTCCCCCCTCGCTCTGGCAGGCATCGGTGATCAGGTCGGCGATCTGGCGGATCACGCTGTCTCCCCGGGAGAACCCGTAGCAGTCGTTGAACGCCTTGAAACGGTCGGCATCCACGTACAGGACGGCAAACGGCTGCGCAGCGCGTAGCCTCTCCACCAGCACCTGTTCCACGCTCACACTGCCCGGCAGGCCGGTGGTGCTGGAGGCGCTCACTCCGGAACGGGTGCGGTTGAGCAGCCGGTCGATGCGAGCGCCGAGTTCGAGGATGTTGAACGGTTTGGTCACGTAGTCGTCGGCGCCGAGTTTGAGGGCACGCACCTTGTCTTCCTCGGACTGCCGCGCCGAGAACACGATGATCGGCACCATGCTGGTGGTGGTGTCGGCCTTGAGGCGTTTGATGACCTCGAAGCCGTCCATCTGGGGCATGTTGATGTCGAGCAGGACGAGGTCGGGGCGCAGTTGCTTGGCCTTGGTGATGGCCTCGGGGCCGTCGAACGCCACCAGGGGGATCATGCCCAGGCCGGAGACCACGTGGGAGCCGAGCAGCACGATGTTCTCGTCGTCGTCCACCACCAGCACCCGGAGCAGATCCTGGGACTCGGCTTCGGCCTCCAGACACTGGTCGAGCAGGCCGCACAGCTCCTCCGGGTCCACCGGCACGGAGACGACTGCGTTGGCCACACGGGCCATCCAGCCCTGCGTCTCTCCGGCCGCCTGCGCCAGGATCAGCGGGCTGCGCCGGGAACAGACATGGTGGCGCAACACTCCGAACGCCGCCTCCAACTCCTCCCGACAGCGGTTGTCCCACAACACCACCGCTTGGGGGGTGGTCTTCAGCAGGAGCGCCATGAACGCCTTGAATTCGCTGAAACCCAGGACGTGGTAGCCCTCGGAGGAGAGGGCTTCCGCGACTCGTGTCACCTCCCCTTCGGGCCCCAGGAGCAGGACGCTGCGGGCGGTTTCGTTCATCTCTCGCGCGCCACCCTGCGCCGGTCCAGGGGCAGACTCACGGTGCAGATGGTCCCCTGGTCCACGGTGCTTTCGAAGTCGATGGTGCCGGCGTGGTCTTCCACGATCAGGAACGCCTTGGCCAACCCCAACCCCGCCCCCGAAGTCTTGGAGGTGAAGAACGGGTCGAAGATCTCCTCCAGGTCGTCGGGGGATATGCCAACCCCGGTGTCCCCCACCCGGGTTTGCACCCACCCATCCGCCAGGCGCAGAGCGATCTCCAGGCGTCCGCCGCCGGGCATGGCATCGACGGCGTTCTCCACCAGGCCGTCGAACAACTCGCGCAGCAGGGCGTTGTCCGCATAGAGAAACGGCAGGTCCTCGGGGCTCTCGAACGTCACCTCCACCGTGCCACCGCCCTCGACGTGGCGGCGCACCGACTCACGCAGCACCTCGGTCAGGCACACCGGGGCGAAGCACGGCCGGTTCTGGCGGGAGAAGGTGACGTAGTCCTCGATGTCGTTCACCATCCGTTCCAGGCGCTCGACCTCGTGCACCACGACACCCAGGTAGGAGCCGTCCCGGGAACCCGGGGCGGCCCGCTCCAACAGTTTGCGGGCGAACCCCCCGATGGAGATCAGCGGGTTGCGCACCTCGTGGGCCACCCCCTCCACCACCCGCCCCAGGCTGGCCAACTTCTTCGACTCGAAGTAGCGCTCCTCCCACACCTTCTGGCGAGTCAGGTCGCGCAGGCTGAGGACCAGATGACCTGGATCCGGCCCCGCCACCGCGGTTGCGTGAGCCGGAAACGTCTCGCTGCCGCGCAGCACGTGTACCTCCCCCTCGTAGCCCTGCGGGGTGGGAGCGTCCTGTTGTACCGTGGCGATCCACCCGGCGCGCACATCAGGAGCGGCTACATCCCCCAGGCAACCGCCGATCAACTGCTCCGGGGTGCGTGCCAGCAGGCGGGCCGCCGCACGGTTGACCGCCCGGATCACCAGGCGCTCGTCGGCGTGCAACAGCGCCGCGGGGGCGTGGAAGAACACCCGGCTCAGGTTGTGTTCTTCCAACTCCCCGGGGCAGCCAGCGGGCAGATCGAGGCTCTGCTGCAGACCGGCCCGGGCGATGTGCACTTGCAGGACCTGGGCAAGTTTGGCCTGCCGGAACGGCTTGGTCAGGTAATCGTCGGCCCCCAGTTGGAGGGCCTGCATCGCGGTCTGGTCCGAGCCGTGACCGGTGAGCACCACCACCACGGTAAACGGGCACTTCCCCTTGATCTCCCGCAGCACCTCCATGCCGTGCACCTTGGGGATGTTCAGGTCGAGCACCACGGCGTCGGGTTGCATGCGGCGGAACGTACGCAGAGCCTCCTCGCCATCGAACGCCGCTGCGCACGCGAAGCCGCTGGTCTGCAGCGTCTCGCACACCAACTCGTTGATGGTCTGGCTGTCCTCCACCACCAGCACCGTGTGACTCATGCCCATTCAACCCCTGTGCGTTGCCCGTCGTTCACCCTCTCCCTCCTGTCGTCCGCCACCACCATTCCCATTAGCCATTGCCCGGCCCAGGGCGCCGCTGCGCACAGAAACCACCGCCCCGTCAGCCGGCTGCCGAACGGGGCGGTAACAACCTCTCGCGGCGCCGCACAGGGCCGGCACGCCGCGCCGGGAGCGGTCAGAAATCGTCGGTTTTGCAGCACTTGAAGCGGGGCTTGCCGGAACCGCAATCGCAAGGCGCACCGTGACACTTGGCGAACGACTCCTTGGAGCCGCAGGGACAGGCTTCGATTTCGGCCTCGGCGACCTGGCAACCGCGCTTCAGGGTATTGCTGTCGCTGTGGAACATGTCCTTTTGACTCATGAATTCCTCCTCATTCGGTTCGGGTTCAGGTTGCAGCGCCTAGCAGGGTAGCAGAGCATTCTCGCGAGGCAAGCCCGCTCAACCAAAGCTCCACCTCGGCCGCGCTGTTGGCGATCGCCCCGCCGGGCAGGCGAAATCCCAGGAACGGCACCTTCGCCCGGGCGGCGGCTTCCCGGTCCAACTCCGAGTCCCCCACATACAGGCTGCACCGCGCCTCCCGTCCGACCCGCTCTAACACCTGCAGCAAGAGATCGGGGTGGGGTTTGGGGCGGGCCACATCCCGGATCGTCACCAGGTGGTCGACGCGGGACAACAGACCCACCGCGGACAGCACGGCAGAGGCACTGGTGCCCCGGTTGGTGGCCACGGCCACCACGCCCCCCGCTGCCCGCCAACGATCCAGCACCAGACCCCACCCCGGCTCCGGCTCCACCAGGGACACGAACGGCTCGAAGCCCAAGCCGTCGGCGAACCGCCGCGCGCCCTCACGCGCGGACGCCGGGAAGAACACGTCGATCACTTGGGGGGTGGACAGGGTGTGCAACTGCAGGAACGGCTCGCGGTCTTCCCGCCGCACCTCGGGCAGGCCAAACTCGCGAAACAGGCGGTTGTAGTAGGCCAGGTTGGCGGCTTCGGAGCGGATCAGCACCCCGTCGCAGTCGAGGATCAGTAGGGTGCTCACAGAGGGACTTTGCATGCCCGGAGGATACCCGGAGCACCCGCGTCGACGCAACGGACGCGGAACGAGGATTACTGGGCGGTGGGCAACGGCCGGGAAGCCGCCACACCGACTCCGCCGCGGTCCTCCTCCAGGGCAAGGAGGACGTCCTGTTCGATGTTTTGGCGGGTGAGGCCACCCACGCGCCGCCAAAGCACCCGACCATCGCGGCCGATCAAGAAGGTGGTGGGGGTACCCATGACGCCGTAGGCACCGGCCACGGGGAACAGGCCGGGTCCGGCGGTATCGGCGTAGAAGCGCAGCGCCGCGGCCTCGCCGTTGGCAGCCAGCAGGGCGCGCACCGCCGCCGGTTTGGCGAGCATCACACACGCCGTGGCCAGGCGCTCGGCGTATTGCTCGCCAGCGGCGGCCAGCAGCGGCTCGCTCTCCCGGCACGGCACACAGCCGATGGTGCAGAACATCACCAGCAGGGCCCGATCCCGGGCCGGCTCCCCCAACACCACGGCGCGCCCCTCCAGGTCGTGCAGGCGCAGCGCCGGCGCCCGCTGCCCCACCTCCACCATCGCCGCCCACCCAGCGGGGGGCCAGGCGAACAGCAGGGCCAGGAACAGGAGCGATGGCCATCTCGGGAAGACCCAGAAAGCGGGTCCCCCTCCCTGGGCTCGACCGGTGTTGCCACGCACCCACCGGGGGGCGGAGGGTCGTTGCAAGAGCGGTGCGGGGGTTCCGGTCATGGAAGGGGTCGGTCCATCAGTTGGCACGCTGGGCGCTGTCTGGGGCCGAGCGCGAGGCACTGACACGATCCCCGGAGACGGCAGCGGCTGTCGCAGCCGCCTGCAGGAAGGCGCTACGCTGCCCGGGGGCGTAGCCGTCCAGGGTGCGCACCACGCGCCCCGTCCCGTCCACCAGGGCCGCGGAGGGAACCGCCACCACCCCCCACCGCTGGTAGAGCTCCAGCCCCCGGTCGATGAATACCGGGAACCGGGTGTCCCGGACCGCCCTCTCCACCGTCGACACCAGCTCGCCGTTTGCGCCCTCGGTGTCCACGTTGACCGCCGCCACCGCCACCCCGCTGTCGATGTGGAGCTGTTGCAGGTCGGCCAGGGCCTCGGCGCTGCGCGGGCTCCAGGTAGACCAGAACAGCACCACGGTGGGGGCGCCGCTGACACTGGCCAACAGGGGCTCCACCATGCCGTCCACGGCGATCAGGGCCGGGTTCTCCACCGTGGAACCGGGGGCTACATTGCGAAACGCGGCCGCCGGAGAGGCAGCCAAGGCAAACAACAGACTCAACGCGATCAGGGCGTGGTGACGCATCTCTACTCCGGTGCTGGGTGCAGTGGGGAGGCCGTGGGGACGATCTCCGTCACGAAAATGCAAACCCCGGGCCAGCGTTTAGAAGACGTACTGATTCGTCACAAGTATCTGCGGATACGAGAGTTTCGATGATGCAGCAGTGCCAACCTGCCCGACCCGGGTGATGCCCAACTGAGGGTTATGACGCAGCACAGGGGGTGCGGGGGCGGAGCCGGGGAGCTGGCCCCGTAGCGGCGCCAGGGCTCACCGCTCGCGCAGCCCGCGGACCGTCAACTGCACCCGCTCGGCCCCCTTCCAGGCATTGACCTCGGGACTGAAGGCGACATCCAACACCGCACCCCGACGCAACGCCGCGAACTCCGACGCCTGCCGCCACGCCACGGCATCCAGACTCCGGCCGCCCTGTTCCAGCCGCAGTTTGAGGTGCTCCTGCTCCTGCCCCATGGTGCGGAGGTCCACCAGGGTGAGACCGCGGCTGACCAACACCGGACCGGGATTGCCCGGGCCGAACGGCTCCAGCCGGACCAGGTCGGCCACCGCGTCCCGGTGGAGTTCGGGAAACGCCACCTCGGCATCGACCACCAGTTCGGGAACCAGATCCTCCTCCCCCAGCATGTCGCGCACCACGGCCTCGAAACGCTCCCGAAAACCTGGAACCTGCTCTTCCGGAAGTTGCAGGCCGGCGGCGGCCGCGTGGCCGCCGAAGCGGGTGAGCACGTCCGCACACCGCCCCAGGGCCTGGTGCAGATCGAGACCACGGATGGAACGGGCCGAACCCCGTGCCTGGCCGTCCACCACCCCGAGCACCACCGTGGGGCGGTGGAAGCGCTCCACCAGACGGGAGGCGACGATGCCGATCACCCCCGGATGCCAGCCCGCCCCTTCCACCACCAGGCTCCAACGCTGGGGCCACCACTTCTCTTCCTCCACCCGGGCCACCGCCGCGTCGGCGATGCCCCGCTCCTCGCTCTGGCGCTCCCGGTTGACCCGATCCAGCTCCCCGGCCAGTCGGGCCGCCTCGCCGGGGTCGCTGCTGATGAGGAGCTGCAGGGCGGCGAGGGGGTCGCCCATACGCCCGGCGGCGTTCAGGCGCGGGCCGAGTTGGAAGCCGATGTGACCACCGCGCAGGGTGCCGCGTACCCCGGCGACCTCCCGCAGGGCGGCCACCCCGGCCCGGGGAACCCGGTTGAGCACCTCGAGACCGTGGCGCACCAGCACCCGGTTGGCGCCCCGCAGGGGCACCACGTCGGCCACGGTGCCCAGGGCCACCAGGTCGAGCAGGTCGCGGAGGTCGGGTTCGGCTCGGCCGGCAGCGTCGAACCAACCCCGGAGGCGCAGTTCGCGACGGGTGGCGGCCGCCAGGTTCCACGCCACCCCCACCCCGGCGGGTGCCGGTTCGGGGTAGGCCGAACCGGGCAGTTTGGGGTTCACCACCGCGGCGGCCTGGGGCAGTTCGTCGCCCGGGGCGTGGTGGTCGGTGATGATCAGCTCCAGGCCCAGCTCCACGGCCCGGCGCGCCGCGTCCACGGCGGTGATACCGCAGTCAGCGGTCACCACCAACTGGCCGCCCTGGGCAGCGATCTCCTCCAGGGCCGAGGCGTGCAGCCCGTAGCCCTCGCGATCGCGGCGCGGCAGGTGCACCCGGGGCCGGGCCCCACACTGGGTCAGGAACTCGGTGAGCAGGGCAGCGGAGGTGACCCCATCCACATCGTAGTCGGCGTACACCCAGAGGGAAGCGCCGTTCATCACGCCCTCGGCCAGGCGCTGGGCGCCGGCGCCCATGCCGGGAATACCGCTGGGGTCCGGGAGTTCCCCCAATGTCGGGGAGAGAAAGGCGCGGGCCGGGTCCGGCATCGCGATGCCTCGGGCCACCAGCACGGCGGCCAGCAGCCCGGAAACCGACAGGGCCCGGGAGAGTTCCTCCCGGGCCCGTGGGTCACCGTCGCGGATCGTCCAGCGCTGGGTCACCGCCTACGCCGAAGCCTTGGCCTTGGCCTTGGCCCCGACAGCAGAGCCCCCCCTGCGGGCGCGCTGTTCCAGGTACAACACCACCGGGCTGGCGATGTAGATCGAAGAGTAGGTGCCGATCACGATCCCGGTGAACATCGCGAACGCGAAGTCGTGGATCACCCCTCCCCCGAAGGTGAACAGGGCGAGGACCACCAGGAGGGTGGTCCCGGAGGTGAGCAGGGTCCGGCTGAGGGTCTCGTTGATGCTGCGATTGATCGTCTGCGCCAGGTCGCCCTTGCCGCCGGTCTTCTTGACGTTCTCGCGGATGCGGTCGTACACCACGATGGTGTCGTTCAACGAGTAGCCGATGATCGTCAGCAGAGCGGCGATGGTGGTGAGGTCGAACTGTTTGTTGAACAGCGAGAAGGCACCGATGGTGATCAACACGTCGTGGAACAGGGCCGCGACCGCCCCGAAACCGAAACGCAGCTCGAAGCGCCACCAGATGTAGAGCAGGATCGCCCCCAGGCTGAACCCCAGCGCCAACAACCCCTTCTCGCGCAGGTCCTGGCCCACCTTGGGGCCCACCATCTCCACCCGGCGGATCTCCACCTGGGCGTCGCCCAGTTTTTCGGCCAGGGCGTCGTGCACCCGGCTGCTCAAGCCCTCCAGGCCCTCGTCGCTCTGCTCGAGCTGCACGATGAACTCGTTGGCCTCGCCGAAGGTCTGTACCACCGGGTTGCCCGGCACCACCCCCTCGAGGGCGGCCCGGATGTCCTGGGTGGGAACGGCCTGGGAGAAACGCACCTGGATCAAGGTGCCGCCGGCGAAATCGATGCCGTAGCGCGGGCCGCCGCGCACCACCAGGCTCACCAACCCCAGCAGGAGCAGTCCCGCGCTGAGGCCGAAGAACAGGGTGCGCTTGCCGAGGAAGTCGAAGTTGGTTCCCGATCGGATGATTTCCATCGAAGGTTTCCTTCCCGCGTGCGGCGCGGGGTCAGATGCTCAGGCGCCTCACGGCGCCCTTGAGAACCACGCCGTCGAACAGGACGCGGGTGCCGACGATGGCGGTAAACATGCTGGCCAGAATGCCGATGGCCAGGGTGACGGCGAAGCCCTTGACGGGGCCGGTGCCGTACTGCCACAACACCGCCGCGGCGATGAAGGTGGTGACGTTGGCGTCGAGGATGGTGATGAACGCCTTGCCGTAGCCGGCCTCCACCGCGCTGCCCGGGGTCTTGCCCAGGCGCAGTTCCTCACGGATGCGCTCGAAGATCAGCACGTTGGCGTCCACCGCCATCCCGATGGTGAGCACGATGCCGGCGATGCCCGGCAGGGTCAGCGTGGCGCGAAACGCCGCCAGGGCCCCCATGATCAGGATCACGTTGAGAACCAGGGCCAGATCGGCGATCAACCCGGACGTCTTGTAGTAGACCGCCATGAACAGCACCACGAACAGCCCGCCCACGGCCATCGCGGTGAGGCCGGCGCGGATCGAGTCGTGGCCCAGGGACGGCCCCACGGTGCGGCGCTCGAGGATCGACACCGGCGCCGGCAAACTACCCGAGCGCAGGGAAATCGACAGGTCGCGGGCCTCGTCCAGGGTAAAGCTGCCGGAGATCTGGGCGCGTCCGCCGGTGATCGGCTCGCGCACCACCGGGGCCGACTGCACCACCTCGTCGAGCACGATGGCCAGGCGCTTGCCCACGTTCTCGCCGGTGATGCGCCCGAACACCCGCTTGCCCCGGGTGTCGAAGTTCATGGTCACGTAGGGCTCGTTGAACTGCTGGTCGATCTGCACCCGGGCGTCGGTGATCACGTCTCCAGTCATCAGCACCGCCTGATGCACCAGAAACGGCGTGCGCCCCACCACCTTGCGGGAAATCGGATCTACCTGATGCTGGAACAGCACCTCGCTGCCGGCGGGCACCCCGGAGACCTTCGCCTGGTCCGCGGTCATGGTCTCGTCGAGCAGTCGGAACTCCAACTGGGCGGTCTTGCCGATGAGGTTGATCGCCCGCTCCGGATCCTTGATGCCCGGCAGCTGGATCAGGATGCGCCGCTCGCCCTGGGGCACGATGGTGGGTTCGGATACCCCGAACTGGTCTACCCGGTTGCGGATCGTCTCGATCCCCTGGTCTACCGCATAGCGCTCCACCCGTTCGGCCTCCGGAGCCGTGAGGCGCAGCTCCAGCGAGGTGCCGTTCTCGTCGGTGCTGCGGCTGGAGACCTCGAGAACCGGGAACTCGTCGTCCAGTAGCTTTTGGAGTTTCTCCGCCGCCTCGGCATCACGCACCGCCAGGAAGATCGTCCGGCCCTTGGCAGCGATCGAGCGGATGCGCACGCGAGCGTCGCGCAGGGACTGTTTCAGGTCCCCGGCCATGCGCTCTACGGCGTTCTCCACCGCCTTTTCCGACTGCACCTCCAGCACCAGATGCATACCGCCCTGGAGGTCGAGCCCCAGGTGGAGGCGCTCCTGGGGCATGAACCCGGGCAGGGTCGCGCCGGGGCCCCGCACCGTGGGAACGAGAAAGAGCAGGCCCAACACGGCAACCAGGGCCACGATGCTCGCACGCCATTTCAGACTCATGGGCTACCTTCTCCTCTGTGTGACACCGCGCACCGCGCCCCGGTCACAAAACGCAAAACCCGCCGGACGCTGCCGGCGGGAACGGGTGCGAATCCCTGGGCTCAGCCCCCTGCCCGCTTGCGGCTGACCGCCTGCCGATCGACCTTCACCCGCACGTCCTTGGCGATTTCCACGGTCAGGGCATCGTCGGTGATGCCGGTGATCTTGCCCTGCAGGCCACCGGTGGTGACGATCTCGTCGCCCCGCTGCAAGGCTTCAAGCATCGCCTTGTGCTCCTTGGCGCGCTTCTGCTGGGGGCGGATCAGCAGGAAGTAGAAGATCACGAACATCAGCAGCAACGGCATCAACCCCATCAAGGTCTGGGAAGGGTCTCCACCACCGCCACCCTGGGCGCCCATGGCGTGGGCTTCGGTCACGAAAAAAGACAACATCTCTGCACCTCCTGAGTTGGCATGTTCAGACTTCGGTCAGGGCGCTTCCCGGTCAGGTTCTGCGGCGCGAAACTCCGCCAGGAATGCGCCGAAACACCCCGCATCCAGTGCGTCCCGGATGCGGCGCATGAGTTCTTGATAGTAGTAGAGGTTGTGCAGGGTATTCAGCCGAGAGCCGAGGATCTCACGCGACTTGTAAAGATGCCGCAAATAGGCGCGAGAGTAGTTCCTGCAGGTGTAGCAACCGCACGTCTCGTCCAGTGGCCGGGGGTCCCGCTCAAACCGAGCGTGTTTTATAACAACCCGTCCCAGTGAAGTAAAGAGCAATCCATTCCTGGCGTTACGGGTGGGCAGCACGCAGTCGAACAGGTCGATACCCCGGGCCACGGCCTCCACGATATCCCCCGGAGTGCCCACCCCCATGAGGTAGCGGGGCTTGTCCGTCGGCATGTGCGGGGTCGTGGCGTCCAGGGTCTGCAGCATCACCTCCTGCCCCTCCCCCACCGACAGTCCGCCCAGGGCGAAACCGTCGAACGGGTGCCCGCGCAGTTCCTCCGCGGCCCGCCGGCGCAACTCCGGCACCATGCCTCCCTGGAGGATCGCGAAAAGAGCCAGCTCGGGACGGGTCCGGGCCGCCAGGGAGCGCAACGCCCAGCGATTGGTGAGCGCCAGGGACCGCTCGAGATACTCCGCCGTGCTTGGGTGGGGCGGGCACTCGTCGAGCACCATCATCACGTCGGAGCCGAGAGACTGCTGCACCGCCACCACCTTTTCCGGGGACAGCAGATGGCGGTCACCGTTGAGATGGCTCTGGAACTCCACCCCCTCCTCGGAGATCTTGCGTAGTGCCGAGAGGCTGAAGACCTGGTACCCACCGGAGTCGGTGAGGATCGGGCCGTCCCAGTGCATGAACCGGTGCAGCCCCCCCAGTTCGGCGATCAGTTCGTGGCCCGGACGCAGGTACAGGTGGTAGGTATTGCCCAGGAGCATCTCGGCGCCCACACCCCGCACATCCTCGGGGGTGAGGGACTTCACCGTGCCCTGGGTGCCCACCGGCATGAACACCGGGGTCTGCACCGTGCCGTGGAGCAGATGCAGCTGGCCCCTGCGGGCGGCGCTGCCCGGAGCGGTGGCGAGGAGCTCGAAGGAAGGGCGGAAGGG
>JARGFW010000099.1:12263-17240 GCA_029211085.1 Deferrisomatales bacterium
ATCACCATCGCGTCCCCGTAACTGTAGAACCGGTAGCCGGCGTGCACGGCGTGGCGGTAGGCGTCCAGCACCCGCTCCCGGCCGGCGAAGGCGGCCACCAGGACCAGCAGGGTGGACTCGGGGAGGTGGAAGTTGGTGACCAGGCCGCCGACGACCTGCCAGGGGTGGCCCGGGCGGATGAACAGTTGGGTCCATCCGGAGCCGGGCGCGACCCGACCCGTGCCGCCGCAATGCTCCAACACCCGGGTGGTGGTGGTGCCCACGGCCACCACCCGGCGCCCTTCATCCAAAGCCCGGTTCACCGCCGCGGCGGTGGCTTCAGAGATCTCGTACCACTCCCGGTGCATGGGGTGCTCATCCAGGTCCCCGACGCGCACCGGCAGGAAGGTTCCCAGCCCCACGTGCAGGGTCACCGTGGCGCGCTCCACGCCGCGTTCGTCCACGGCCGCCAGCAGCGTGTCGCTGAAGTGCAGCCCAGCGGTAGGCGCGGCGGCCGAGCCGTGCTTGTCGGCGGCGGCAAAGCGGGTCTGGTACCACTCCCGGTCCCGGGGTTCGGCGGCATCCCGGCGGATGTACGGCGGCAGGGGCATGCTCCCCAGGGCCTCCACCGCGGCCACCGGGTCGCCATCCGCGACCAGCCGCACCCCGTACACCCCCCGGCCCCTTACTTCCTCCACCACCACCGCCAGGGTCTCCCCGACCGTGATGCGGGTGCCGGACCTCGAGGGTTTGGCGGAGCGCACGAGGGCCTCCCAACCGTCGTGGCTTTCCCGGTGCAGCAGCAGCACCTCGGCGCGGCCACCACTGTCTTTGCGGCCGAGCAGGCGGGCGGGAATCACCCGGGTGTCGTTGGCCACCAGCAGGTCGCCGGGAACGAGCAGGTCGGGGAGATCGCGGAACTGCCGGTCCTCGAGCCGCGGCGCAGTGCGGCCCAGCACCAGCAGACGCGAGGCGTCCCTGGGCTGGGCCGGTGTCTGGGCGATCCGTTCGGGGGGCAGCGGGTAATGGTAGTCGCTGAGTTTCACTTCCCGCTGCCGGAGCCCCTCACATAGCGAAACAGTTCGTCGTCGGGTGAGAGCATCAGGATGTCACCATCCTTGAACCCCTGCCGGTACATCTCCAAGCTGCGCACGAAGCCGTAGAACTCCCGGTCCTTGCCGTAGGCCGCGGCGTACACCCCGGCCGCCTCCGCGTCGCCCTTGCCCTTCTGCACCTCGGCCAGACGGTACGCCTCGGCCAGGATCACGGCCTTCTGTTTGTCGGCCTCGGCCCGCAGGCTCTGGGCGTCGCGCTCGCCCTCGGAGCGGTAGAGCTGGGCCTGCCGATGGCGTTCGGCCTGCATGCGCGCGTACACCGCCTGCTGGTTGGCCGGGGGCAGGTCGGCTCGTTTGATGCGCACGTCCACCACCTCGATTCCGTACTCCTTGGCCGACTCGGCGGTGCGTTGGGTCACCTCGGCCATGATCTGGGCCCGTTTGGTGGCCACCGAGGCGATGAGGTCGTACTTGCCCAACTGTTCACGCACCTGGGAATAGATGATGTCGTCCAGGCGGGCCTGGGCCCCGCGCGCGTCGCGCACGGTCTGGTAGAACTTCAGGGGATCGGTGATCCGCCAGCGGGCGTAGTTGTCCACCAGCAGGTTCTTCTTGTCGCTGGTGATCACCTCCCGGGCCTCGGCGTCGTACACCTGGTAGCGCGTGTCGTAGAAACTCACGGACTGGACCAGGGGGATGCGTACGTGCAAGCCGGGCCCGCGGATCTCGCCCACGGGCTTGCCGAGCTGCAGCACCAGGGCGGTCTCGATCTGTTCGACCACGAAGAACGGGTTCAGGGGCGTGGCCAACACCAGGGCCACCACAACGGCGACGATGCCGACAATGCGCAGTAGTTTCTCCATCTCAGCGCACCTCCTTGCCGCCGAGGGCTCCCAGGGGCAGCACCGGCAGCACCCCGCTACCCTCGCTGAGCACGATCTTGGCCTGGGAGAGGACGCCCTGCATCGCCTCCAGGTAGAGCCTCTGACGAGTCACTTCCTTGGCACGGAGATACTCGGCGAGCAGGGCCTCGAAACGCGCCACGTCCCCCTCGGCGGACTTGACCTTGGTCTCGCGGTAGCCTTCCGCCTCGCGCACCAACTTCTCCCGTTCCCCCTCGGCTCGGGGTACCACGTCGTTGTGGTACGCCTGTGCCTCGTTCTTGAGCCGCTCCCGGTCCTCCCGGGCACTAGCCACGTCGCGGAACGCACCGATCACCGGCTCCGGCGGATACACGTCCTGGAGCTTCACGTAATCGACCTGCACCCCGGCCCGGTAGGAGTCCAGGGTGTCCTGCAGCAGTTGCGCCGTTTCCAGCTGGATGCGGGCCTTGTTCTCGGTGAGCACGTCGTCGATGGAGTTGCGCCCCACCACCTCGCGCATGGCGGCCTCACCGGCATCCCGCACCGCCTGCTCCGGGTCGACCACGTTGAACAGGAACGCCATCGCGTCCTTCACCCGGTACTGGACGATGTACTCGGTGGAGACGATGTTCTCATCCTTGGTGAGCATGTGGGACTCGGCAGGCACCTTCTGGTAGCGAGCCGGCGGTCCCGAGCTGACGGTGCGGAAACCCGTCTCCACCCGGCGCACCTGGGTGACCTTGGGTCTGAGCACCCGCTCCACCGGGTAGGGAATGTGCCAGTGCGGCCCCGGATCGGTGGTGTAGGCGTACTTGCCGAAGCGCATCACCACCCCCACCTCGTCGGGGTTGACGATGTAGAACCCGCCAAAGCCCAGCCACGCCGCCAGGGCCAGCACCACCACGCCGCCGATCAGGCCGCCGGGGAGTTTGGAGCCCAGCAAGCGTTCTTTGAGCTGATTCAGCATCTCCGCGGGATCCGGCGGCTTGCCACCGAACGAACCGTCTTCGTTCCAACTCATCGACATTCCTCCCTACGGGGTTATCGTGCGGCAACTGTCGCCGCAATCGGTCACCTTACCCAGGCCCCGGCAGCGAGTCAATGCGATTGCACTGCCGGTTCTCGTCCCACACCACCAGGGCCCCGGCAACCAAGATCAGCGTGCCCCCTACCAGGGCCAGCGCCCCCGGCTGCTCCCCCAGGAACCAGGCGGCCAGCAACACCGCCCCCAGGGGCTCCAGGTAGCCGAGGATCGCCGCCGCCTGGGCCCGCACCCGGCGGATGCCCACCAGGTAGAGCACCCCGCCGACCGTGGCGTGCACCAGCCCGAGCAGCGCCAGGATGCCCAGGGTGGACGCACCGAGCGGGCCCAGGCGCACCCCCAGGGGCAGCAGGGCCACGGTGACCACCAGGTTCTGCATGAAGATCAGAGGAAGCACCGCCACCCGCAGGCTGTAGTGGCGGGCGAGCAGCACCAGCGCGGCGTAGGCCACCCCGCTGACCAGCCCCATGGCCAACCCCTGCAGGTGCCGGTCGCCCAGCTGCAGCTCCACCCCCGGCAGCAGCAGGCCGACCCCAACCATCGAGAGGAGCAGGGCCGCGGGGGTGAACGGCAGTCGCCGCTCCCCCAGGGTAAACGGCGCCGCGAGCGCGACGAACACCGGCGCGGTGTAGTGGGTGAGCACGGCGTTGGCCACCGTGGTGAGTTGCAGGGCCGTGAGGTAGGCGACGTTGTTGACCAGGAAAAACACCCCGATCAGGCCCAGGGCCACCCCGTGGCGCCGGGGCCACAGCCCCGCCAACGGGTGTCCCGCCGCCAGCCACGCCAGGGCCGCCGCCGTCGCCGAGAAGAGTGCCACATAGAACGACACCGCCCAGGGGGGGACCGGCAACCAGCGCACGAACAGCCCCCAACTGGACCACAGCACCATGGCCCCGGCGATCTGCAGCGCCCCGCCGCCTCTCACGTGCTGGTCGCCAGCAGGCCCATGACCCGCTGCAGATCCTGCCAGGTCTTGCGCTTGTCTCCCGGAGTGCGCAGCAGGTAGGCGGGGTGGTAGGTAACCACTACCGCCCAACCGCGGCAGCGGTGTACACGCCCCCGCAGGCTGGCCAGGGAACCCTCCACCGCCAATAGGTTTCGGGCGGCGTGGGTCCCCAGGGCGCAGATCACCCGGGGGCGGATGGCGTCGATCTGCTGCCACAGGAACGGTGTACAGGTGGCGGCCTCGTCCCCCCCCGGGTCCCGGTTTCCCGGGGGGCGGCACTTGAGCACGTTGGCTATGTACACGTCGCGGCGAGTCAGACCCATGGCCTGGAGCATCCGGTCCAACAGCTGGCCGGCACGCCCCACGAACGGCTCGCCCCGGCGGTCCTCCTCGGCCCCCGGCGCTTCGCCGACGAACATCAGATCGGCGTCGGGGTTGCCCACACCGAACACGAGATGGGTGCGGCCGGCGGACAGCCGGCAGCGGGTGCACTCCCCCAGCGCGTCGCGCACCCGTTCGAGGCGCGAGCCGGGGGCGCCCACATCGGGCTCCGCGGCGCGCTCCGGAGGGGGAGCCACTCCCGGCACCACCCACGCCCCGGAGGCGTGGGCGAAGCGCAGGGTGGCCTGCAGAGGAGTGTCGCGGTCGGGGGAGGTGGACTTGGGGGGCGCCATGGCCGATGATTCTAGGCACAACCCCCGTCCCCCACAACCTCTGCGGGCCCCGCACCCATGCATGCGCCACCTTCCGGACCCGTCGCTGCCGCACGTCTCCCGGCGTGGACCGCCCTGCTCGCCTACATGGCGCTGCTGGCCCTCCTGTCCCACCAGTCGTCGCTGCCGGGGGTGGACGACTGGCTTCTCCGCCAGGACAAGGTGGAGCACTTCCTAGCCTACGCGCTGCTCGGCGTTCTCGCCCACCGAGCCCTGCCCGGCGCGGGCCTCCGTCGTCTGCTCGGAGCGGTGCTGCTGGCCGGGTTGTTCGGGGTGAGCGACGAGTTGCATCAGGCTCTGGTGCCCGGGCGCGACCCCAGCGCCCTGGACTGGCTGGCCGACGCCCTGGGTTCGGCGGCTGGGGCAGCCGCGGCAGCCC
>JARGFW010000402.1 GCA_029211085.1 Deferrisomatales bacterium
TGGGTCTAGGGCGGCTCCGTCGTTGCTTGGCGGGGTGGGTGGCCGCGAGGCGCGGTCGGTGACGGGCCGGGAGCGGGTGATCTTCGCCTTGGATGTGCCCGGGGCGGAGCAGGCCCTGGCCTGGGTGGAACGGCTCTCGGGGGAGGTGGGGGCGTTCAAGGTGGGCCTGGAGTTGTTCGTCGCCGCCGGCCCCGATCTGGTGCGGGCGCTGGTCGAACGCGGGGAGCGGGTGTTCCTGGATCTCAAGTTCCACGACATCCCGGCTACGGTGGCCGGTGCCACCCGGGTGGCCGGCGGGTTCGGAGCGTGGCTGGTCAACGTGCACGCCCTGGCGGCTCCCGAGGCCATGGCCCGGGCCGCCGCGGCCGCCCGGGATGGCGCCGCAGCCGCGGGCCGTCCGGCGCCCAAGGTGTTGGCGGTGACCGTGCTCACCAGTCACCGGGAGCGGGACCTGGTCGCGATCGGCCTGGACGGGCCCCCGTCCGCGGCAGTGCTGCGGCTCGCCGCCCGGGCCCGGGACGCAGGCCTCGACGGGGTGGTGGCCTCCCCCCTGGAAGCCGCCCGCATCCGCAAGCTGTGGCCCGGGGGCCTGGTCGTGACCCCGGGGGTGCGCCCCGCTGGTGCCGACCGTGGCGACCAGGCCCGGGTCGCCACCCCGGCGGGTGCCCTGGCCGCCGGCGCGGATTTCCTGGTGGTCGGCCGGCCGATCCGCGACGCGGCAGATCCGGTTGCCGCAGCCCGGGCGATCGTGGCAGAGGTCGAAGGCTTACGCACCGGACAGTGTGCCTTGGCTGAGATCTAGTGGGCCGCAGGGAAGGGGGCTTCCCCTCCGGCAAGCCGCGATAGAACGATTCTCTGTATGCTGGAAGTGCCGCGTCCCGCACTCCGGGAAAGCCCCCTTCCCTGCTCTGGGGTTGCTGCCGCCGGACCGGCGCCAGATGATTGCCAGCGTTACGCGTCACCAATCACGAGTTACGAGTCCCCCCATGGCCGAGTGGATCTACGGACGCCGTACCGTCGCCGAGCACCTGGCGGCTGCGCCGGGCACGTGTCTGAAGTTGGTGGTGGCCCAGGGGCGGCGTCTGCCGCCGGATCTGGAGGACGCCGCACGGGCGGCTGGAGTGTGTGCCGAAGAGCTGGCTCCAGCCGCACTGGATCGGTTGGCGGAGGGGGGCAACCACCAGGGGGTGTGCCTGCGGGTGGGGGGGTGGGGGTATGTGTCCCTGGAGGATCTGCTCGCCCGGTTGGTCGGACATCCGTTCCCCCTGCTGCTGGCCCTGGACCAGGTGCAGGATCCCCACAACCTGGGGGCCGTGCTGCGGGTGGCCGACGGGGTGGGCGCCGTCGGCGTGATTCTGCCCAAAGACCGCGCTGCAGGGCTCGGGGCCGCGGCGGCGCGCACCGCGGCGGGGGCGGCGGCGACGGTGCCGGTGGCCCAGGTGGTGAACCTCGCCCGGTCCCTCGATGCGTGTGCCGCTGCCGGGTGCGCGGTGGTCGGCGCGGCTGGGGAGGGCAGTGTCTCCCTCTACGACTGCCCGGTGCACCTGCCGGCCGTGCTGGTGCTGGGCAGCGAGCACCGAGGCATCCGCCCCAACGTCGCCAAACGTTGCCGGACGCTGGTGAGCTTGCCCATGGCGGGTCAGGTCGGGTCCCTCAACGTGGCGGTGGCGTGCGGGGTGATCGCCTATGAGCTGCGGCGGCGGCAGCCGGCGCCGGGGGCCGGTTGACGGAGGCATCGATTCCCCGGCAAAATACCGCAGCGCGTCGATTTCCGAGACCTTCACGGTTGCCCGGAAATCCCTCTTTTTCGCTTGACACCCCCCAGGTCATCCGTTAGCATCCCTCCTTCTTTCGCCAGGGGGGGTGAGGGGCATGCCTGCGCCTCGCTGCACCGGAGGAATATTGGGCTGGCGTAGCTCAACTGGTAGAGCAGCTGATTTGTAATCAGCAGGTTGCGGGTTCGAGTCCCTTCGCCAGCTCCACCGGAGACAATCCGAGTTGATTCATGTGGTGGGGTTCCCGAGTGGTCAAAGGGAGCAGACTGTAAATCTGCCGGCGACGCCTTCGGAGGTTCAAATCCTCCCCCCACCACCAGAATTGTTTGCGGGAGTAGCTCAGTTGGCTAGAGCGTCAGCCTTCCAAGCTGAGGGTCGCGGGTTCGAAACCCGTCTCCCGCTCCATCTGCAGAAAGCTGTAGAGAGAAGGTCCGAGCCCACGTAGCTCAGTCGGCAGAGCACTTCCTTGGTAAGGAAGAGGTCACCGGTTCAATTCCGGTCGTGGGCTCCATCGTTCGTGTCCACCTCTCCGGTTCGGTCCCGGGGGGATTCGCCATACCGTCGATTTCGATGCAAGGAGCGGAACACATGGCCAAGGAAAAGTTTTCAAGGACAAAGCCTCACGTCAACATTGGCACCATC
>JARGFW010000100.1:0-13966 GCA_029211085.1 Deferrisomatales bacterium
GGGGGACGCCACCGGCTGGGAGATCCGCGACGCGTACGCCCTGACCCGGCTCGACGCTCACGGGCGGTGGGAGCTCCGTATGCCCGCCGACGCCCTGGCCCACGGCCAGCACTACAAACTGCGGGTGGCGTGGCCCGGGGGTGGGGGCGAACGCATCCCGGCCTGGACCCGCCGGGTGGTGCAGGACCCCGCCACCCTCCTGTTTGGCGCCCAGGTGTGGGCCCCCCCCCAACCCTATCGCTGGAAACACCCCGAGTTCCGTCGGCCCGCCACACCGCCCCTGGTGTATGAGGCCCACGTGGGCATGGCCCAGGAACGGGAGGGGGTGGGCACCTACGACGAGTTCCGGCGCCTCACACTGCCCCGCATCCGCGACGCCGGGTATACCACGGTGCAGCTCATGGGGGTGGCCGAACACCCCTACTACGCCTCCTTCGGCTACCATGTCTCGAGCTTCTTTGCCGCGTCCAGCCGTTTCGGCACCCCGGAGGAGCTCAAGGCCCTGGTGGACGACGCCCACGGGATGGGCCTTTCGGTGGTGCTGGACCTGGTGCACTCCCATGCGGTGGCCAACGAGGCCGAGGGGCTGGGCCGGTTCGACGGCACCCGCCACCAGTTCTTCCACAGTGGCCCCCGGGGGGAGCACCCGGCCTGGGGCTCCCTGTGCTTTGACTACGGCAAGCCCGAGGTGCTCCACTTCCTGCTCTCCAACTGCAGATTCTGGCTCGACGAGTACCGGGTGGACGGGTTCCGGCTCGACGGCATCACCAGCATGCTGTACCGGGACCACGGCCTGGGCCGCCCGTTCACCGACTACGCGGTGTACTTCGACGAAGGGGTGGACGAGGACGCCCTGACCTACCTGGCCCTGGCCAACCAGGTGATCCACGCCGTGCGCCCCGACGCCCTCACCGTGGCCGAGGACGTGAGCGGCATGCCGGGGCTGTGCGCCCCGGTGGCGGACGGGGGCTGCGGTTTCGACTGCCGCCTCGCCATGGGGGTGCCCGACTGCTGGTTCAAACTGGCCGACGGCATCCCCGACGAAGACTGGAACCTGGGCTGGCTGTGGCACGAACTCACCAGTCGGCGCGGCGAGGAGCGCACCCTCGCCTACGTGGAGAGCCACGACCAGGCCCTGGTGGGGGGCAAGTCCATGCTGTTCACCCTGGTGGGTGCGGCGATGTACGAGCACATGGGCATCGACGATCCTCACCCGGCGGTGCAGCGGGGGGTGGCACTGCTCAAACTGATGCGGCTGGCCACCCTGGGGGCGAGCGGGGGCGGCTACCTGAACTTCATGGGCAACGAGTTCGGCCACCCCGAGTGGGTGGACTTCCCCCGGGAAGGCAACGGCTGGTCCTACCACTACGCGCGTCGCCAATGGTCCCTGCGGGACCGCCCCGACCTGCTCTTCGGCCAGCTCGCCGCGTTCGACGCCGCCCTGCTGGCTGAACTCGGCACAGCCAGCGTACTGGATCCCCCCGCCCGTCGGCTGCCGGTTCCCGGGGGAGACCAGGTACTGGCGTTCGGCCGCGGCGGGCGCCTCCTGGCCCTGAACTGGCACCCCACCCGCTCCTACGCCGACTACCGGATCGAGGCCCCGCCTGGCGCCTACATCCTGACCCTGGACACGGACCGGCCCGAGTTCGGGGGGCAGGGCCGGGTGGCCGCCGAGCAGCGGTTCTTCACCACCCCGATCCGTGAGGGTGGGGTGCTGCGCCACTGCCTACAACTCTACCTGCCGTGCCGTACCGGCCTGGTGCTGCGGCGGGAAGACCACCCTGCCAGGGGCGGAGAATTTTTCCGCTAAAGATATTCCGTCCTCCGGCCGATCTGACCCCACGGAGCACGGAATCCCAACCCGGGCTCTCCGGCAACACACCACGAGCGGGGGCGACGCACCATCCCTGCTCCTCGAAAAGGCAAACCCGTGGGAACACGGGGACGCAAAGCCAGTGCCCAACCCGGCGACGCCGGGCGGGTCGAACGGCTGCCGAAGGGAGACGCAACGGATGACGCGGGTTTCTCCCTCATCCCCCCGGCAGCAGCCCCCGACCCCATGTTTGTGCACGACCGCCGAGCCTCCCCGTCGATGGATCGACCCAGGAGACCGCGGCGGTGCACCCCTGCACCACCCCCGCGCGCTCACGGACGGAGCGGATGCTCCAAGGGGGACCAGATGGTCCGAACCTGGCTCATCGCGGCAACGGCAATCGCCGCCACCGGCATCACCCAGCCCGACCCCGCCCAGGCGTTCAAGCGCCTCGAGGTCGGCCAACTGGTGGCCGACCACACCCTGATGACCCCCGGGGGAGAGGCCCGGCAGCTGGCCAGCGCTCTCGGTTCCAGGGCCACCGCCGTTGCGTTCTGGGCCCATTGGAGCCCGCGCAGCCGCGAAGCCCTGCAGGGGGTTCAAGATCTCCTGGTCGCCCACCGCAACGACGGCCTGGCGGTGGTGGCGGTAAACGTGGACGGCGAGGATCCGACGCCGGAGATCGACGGGCTCCTGGCCGAGGCGGCGCTGGAAGTCACCCAGTTGGTTGACGCGGACCTGAGTCTCTACGACGCCTACGGGGTGGTGGCGGTGCCTTCCCTGGTGCTGCTGGACAGCTCCCGGCGCGTGGTCGCACTGATGAGCGGCTACTCCAGCGGTGCCCGGCAAACCTTCGCCGAGCAGACCCGCCGGGTGCTGGGGCTCGCCGAACCGGGTAGGGGCTCGGCCGGGCTCGCCACAGGCTACCAACCCCGCGGCGCAGCCCAAGGGCACTTCCGCATGGCCCAGCTCTACCTGCGCAAACACCGCATCGAACAGGCGGTGGAGTCGCTGGCCAAAGCCTTGGCCGAAGACCCCCTCTACACCGAAGCCCGCAACACCCTGGCTGACGCCCTGCGCCAGGCGGGGCGTTCCGACGAGGCCGCTCGGTTGGAGCTGGCTCTCGTGGAGTCCGAGGGGTACTGCCTGGTGCCGCGCCGCGGCCACGCCCGTGCCCAGTGGCAGTGACGTCCACGGAGGAGACGACGATGAGCATCTGTGCCCTGGAAGTCGCCACGGAAGGCAACCAACACCACCTGGAACTGGACCACGCCGAACTGGAGGTGCTGCGCCGGGCCATCGACACCGCGCTGCAGCGGGCCGCCGAGTCCCTCGACGGCGGGCTCGTCGATCCCACCGGTGCCGCGGCGGTGGCGTTCTTCTGCCGCTACAAGGAGATCTGCTCCCGGGAAATGATCCCATTTCACGGCGGCGCGGTGTTCCTGGACGAGACCGACGTGCACGCCCTATTCCAGTCGGTGGCCCACCTGCTCCAGGATGAGGGCGGCGAAAAAGGCCGGCGCAGCGGCCGGCTGCCCGCCACCACCCTGCTGGCCAAGTTGTCGCGGTGTACCGTGTGAGGGGGGGAGCTAGCCGTCGGTTGCCATTGGCCGACCCCAGCGCCCCTTCATTCCGATCCCAGGGCGCCGCGCACCGCGGCCATCAGTTCGGCCTGGCGGAACGGCTTCTGCAAGGTCTGCACCCCGGGGAAGGTGCGGGCGGTGGAGAGGAAGTTGAGTTTGCCGGTGCGCCCGCCCCCGGACATGGCGACGATCTTCATCGCCGGGTCCAGATCGAGAATCTCGCGGATCGCCACTAGCCCACCCTTGTTGGGCATCAGGATGTCGGTGATCACCAGGTCCGGCCGCCGGCGGCGAAACGCCGCTACCCCGGCGGCGCCATCCTCAGCGGTCTCCACCACGAACCCCTCCCTCCCCAGCATGCTGGTCAGCAGGTTGCGAAGCGGGGCCTCGTCGTCGATCACCAGAATCCGCCGCATCGCCCAACCTCCGGTCGTCATGGATCGCCCCGGTCGGGGCCGGCACTTCCGCTCTCCCCCCTGATCGGCACCGACGCGGAAATTCTACACATCACGGGGAAAAAACTCCGGTTTGGTTTCGGCCCGGCGAACCGCCCCTCCGTCGGGACTCCCCGGGCCGGGGAGGAACCCCCATCGCCAAGTCATGCCCATGCCGATCACACTGCCAAATACGAAGGGCGGCCCGTCGGGCCGCCCTTCGCCATGCTCTGTTTTTCTGGAGAAGACACTACCGTGACGCCACCGCCCCGATCACGTCGCACTCAACACACTGGGAACCGAGCTCCGCGCTCAAGCGGGCCGGCACTGCGGCCGGGTCGCGGAGCTTGAGGAGCCACTTGCCGTCGGCACGCACCGCTGCACTGCCCAGCAGAGCCCCGGTGTCTGCGTTCCTCACGAGGATCACGGCGTCAGGCTTCGTCGAGGTACCCTCGATGCGGAGCACCGAACTCTCGAGCTTCCAGCTGGCGGCCGTGACGGCGACCGTTTCTCCGGCCGCCGCCGGGAGACCCGACGTCGCCAAGATGAGAAGCGTGGCTCCCAGGCTCAACAGACCTCTGGTCATACTCTTCCACATCTGCTTCGGTGTCCTGTCCATGGTTTCTCCTCGTCCGTAGTTGCGGGAGCCTCGCCACCGCCGGAGGCCTCCCGTGGGAATCCCTGCCCCGCTTCCTCGCGGGCTTGGGTCGACGCCCGCCGGGTTCCCCTCCCCTACGTATCGGCAGATGCGCTCGATCCATGAGCACATCCTTACACTCCTCGTGCCGGCGCCAGACCCAGGGAACCCCCCTGCTGCCGGCCACCGCATGCCCTTGGCGCACCCTCCGGTTTCGTTTGCGTGCCCCCGGGAACGAACGGGGTACCCCCCGCCCGGAGCGTGAGTAGTTTCCCGTACCAAACGCCGCACCGACTACCACCGCAACTCCAAGGGAACGCGGAGCGGCTGTCCGCGGACAGCCGCCCCACGTATCGCCGAGGTCCCTTCGGACTTCCCGCCGTTACTCCCGATCCATGTAGGCGTAGATGCGGCGGTTCTGGGCGCGTCCCTCCCGGGTGGCGTTGGAGGCGATCGGCTTGCTCTCGCCGAGGCTCTGGGCGGTGACGCGGTCCAGGGCGATCCCGTACTTCTCCGTCAGGATCTTGGCGACGGAGTTGGCCCGCCGAGCCGACAGGTTGAGGTTGTATTCCTCCGGCCCAGCGCTGTCCGTGTGACCCTCGATCACGGCGCTGAAGGTCGGATGGGCCTTCAGGAACGTCGCCACCTTCTCGATCTGCGGCAGATACTGTGGCTTCACCTCCGCCTTGTCGAAGTCGAAGTTGATGCGCAGTTCCACCACCTCGATGTCGTCCTTGGGATCCAGGGGGTTGGTCTTGTTGTCCAGCACCTCGACGCCGTCGGCCACGGTGCCGCCGTCGGTGTCCCGATTCTTCGGACTGGTCTTGTACGTCAGGACCTCTTCCCCGTCCTTCAGCCGGTCACCGTCCGTGTCCGGGTTGTTCGGGTCGGTGCCGTACTTCTGGGTCTCGTCCCAGTCGGTGAGGCCGTCATTGTCGGTGTCCTTGAGACAACCGGTAGCATCGACCGGCGCACCCTTCGGGGTGTTGGGGCACTTGTCGAGGTTGTCCGGCACCCCGTCGCCGTCCGAATCCATGACGATGGTACAGCCGTTGGCGTCGACCTTGTCGCCCTTCGGGGTGTTGGGGCACTTGTCGAGGTAGTCCGGCACACCGTCACCGTCCGTGTCCAGCGGGCATCCGCTCGCGTCGACCTTCGCGGTTTTCGGGGTGTCGGGGCACTTGTCCAGGTAGTCGGGCACACCGTCCCCGTCCGCGTCCAGCGGACAGCCGCTCGCGTCGACCTTCGCAGCTTTCGGCGTGTTGGGGCACTTGTCGAGGTTGTCCGGCACCCCGTCGCCGTCCGAATCCAGCACGATGGTACAGCCGTTGGCGTCGACCTTGTCGCCCTTCGGGGTGTTGGGACACTTGTCGAGGTAGTCGGCCACACCGTCCCCGTCCGAGTCCAGCGGGCAGCCACTGGCGTCAACCTTGACCCCGGAGGGGGTCCCGGGGCACCGATCCGCATCGTCCGTAACGCCGTCTCCGTCCGTGTCGACCGGCGCTGGCGCAGGGGCCTTGCCCCCGAAGAGGAACGAAATACCCCCGGTGAACATCACGTGGTGACGGGTGTCATTGTAGGTCACCGGTTGCCGGGCATCGAGCCTCAAGGCGAGCCGGTCGCTGAAGAGGTAGCGGAGCCCGCCTCCCCAGTTGAGCAGGAGGTCGAAAGTGGTCTCCTTCGCTCCGCCGGAGTCCTGGAAGTAGTACACGCCGGTACCGAGACCCGCCGCGAGGTACGGGATGAACTTCTGTCCCTCCCCGTAGTTGAAGTTGTAGAGCCCGTCCACGTGGCCCAGCGTCAGTGGCAGCTCCGTCTTGCCCGAGTCCTTCTGGGGGACTCCCTCGCCGGAGAGTTCCAGCTGCAGTTGCCGCGTGAACCAGTACCCGAAACGGGCACCGAGCACAGGGCTGTTGTCCAGATCCATGTCCTTGTCGAAGACGAACCACCCGGCAAACGGGGACACCTCGAACTTTCCGGCCGTGTCGGCCGCCAGCGCCGTCCCCGCGGCGCACCACAGTGCGAGACCAAACACCAGTAGACCAATTGCTTTTCTTCCCCTCATGAGCACCTCCTTTTCGCCAAAAGAAACGCCATCGCGCCTGACCAATCTCTCCAACTGAGGGTACTTACCCTCGTTCCCATCGCTTGTCCAGAAATCCTCCCCCGGCGGGGGCGCCAGCCCCCCGTCTTCGAGCACCCGGCCTCCCCGCTCTCCCGCGGGACAGGATCGACAAGTCTCCGCCACCGCCACCGCCCCTCAGACGGTTTCGCGGATTCTAATCGGTCCGACGGGACAGTCAAGGAACAGGACCGACCGGTTTGACCACGGCCCGCGGGAACCGGTACGCGGACCGCCTGTCCAGCAACGGCGGCGTTGCCCACATCGGGGGGCAACTGCCCCGGGACGAACGGGGCGACCAAGGGACCGGAAGTCCAGATCCTCGATGGCCGCGTCCAGCGGCCGGGAAAGGGCTTGCCGATCGCGTGCCCCATGCGGCGTAGTGGCCGCAGGGGCATCGGCAGACGGCAGGGGACATGAGACTCAAGGCAGGGATTCCGCCCTGGCGGGAGCAAACAAGCGTAGCACCCGGTGGGCCAACACCCCGGTGATACAGCCGCTGAGCACCGCCGTGCTCCCCACCAGCGGGGCCAGCGCCCACAGGGCCGGGGTGCGCAGTAGCAGCACGCGGGCCAGGGCGAGCTGGGTGAACCCGTGGCCGACCGCCCCCAGCACGCTGATGCCCACACAGCCCAGGGGTGGCGCCAGGCGGGAGGCCACCACCATTACCCCCGTAGCCGCCACGGTGCCCGCGCAGGAGAGCAGGAACCCGGGGCCGAACAGACCGCCGCCGAGCAGCCCCCCCAACAGCACCTTGCCGAGGGCAACCCAGGTCGCCTCGCGCCACCCCCAGCGCAGCAGGGCGACCAGCACCAAGGCGTTTCCCAGCCCCAGCCGCAGCCACGGGGCGGGGCGGGGCAGTACCAGCTCCAACACCTGCAAGCTGGCGGCCATGGCCACCAACAGCCCCAACGCCGCGGCGCGGCCGGCGGCGGAATCAGCGCCCCACCGCATCCACGCCCTCCCCACGGGCGCCACCCAGTACGCGCACCGCCACCCGGTTGGGGAGACACGCCGCCACCGCACCGGGTCGGGTCACCCAGCCCCCGCGCACGCACAACTGCAGGGGACAGGGACTGGACAGGAACCGGACCCCCGCGGGACCGAGATGCACCACGCTCTCCCCCAGGGGGCCGGCGACCCGGAGTTCCTGCTCGGTTGTCAGTGGGTGTCGTTCGGTACCGGCGGGGGAGATCACCTCGGCGGCCGGCCCACCGGCACCGTCGGGACCCTCACCCATCCCCCACAGGGCCCAGCACAGGGCCAGCAGCACCGCCGCCACCACCCCGTCCAACGGGGTGAACGCCCGAGGGATCACCGCCGGGTCGCCTCCGGCACCACCCGGCGAAAACCGCTGCTCTCCCGCACCTGACCGGCCGCGGTCACCACCAGGGCTTCGGCGGCGGGCTCGCGCTCCACCAGCGCCAGCCCCTCCTCCGGCCCCAGCACGAACACGGCCGTGGCCAGGGCGTCGGCATCCATGGCGTTGGCGGCCCACACGGTGACGCTTTGGCAGCCCCGGGCCGGCTCGCCGCTGCGCGGGTCGAGGATGTGGTGGTAGAGGATGCCCTCCCAGGTGTAACTGCGCTCGTAATCCCCCGAGGTGACCAGGGCGCCGCCCGCCGGGGCGACCACCTGGAGCAGTTCTTCGGGGCGGCGGGGGTGTTGGATGCCCACCCGCCACGGCACCCCTCCCTTGCTGCCGGCCACCATCAGGTCGCCCCCGGCGTTGACCAGGAAGTCCCGGGCGCCCCCCCGGCGCAGGGCGTCCCCGGCGCGGTCGATGGCGTAGCCCTTGGCGATGCCCCCCAGATCCACGTGGGTGCCGCCCAAAGCCACCCTGCGGTGGTCTGGAGACACCTCCAGTTTTTGCCAACCCACCCTCTGCCGGGCGTCGGCAAGTTGTTCCAGGGGGGGGGGCGGGTGGGGTCCGGCGGGGATGTCCCAGAGATCCATCAGGGCAGCCGTGGTGGGATCGAACGCTCCCTGGGTGCGTCGCGCCCAGCCCAGGGCCGCGGCGAGCACCTGGCCGGTGGCCGCGGAGACCGCCCCGCCGCCGGCCCCGTTGAGCGCGGTGAGGGGGGAGTCCGGCTGCCGGGACATCTCCCGGTCCACCGCCTCCAGTTCGGCAAACGCGGCGGCGAACAAGGGGGGGGCGGCTGCCTCGTCCACCCCCCACAGGCTCACGGAGACCACCGTGTCCATCAGCAGGCGGGTGTCGCTGACCGCCCCCGCCGGCGGCCGGCGGGCCGCGGCGTAGGCCAGCACCAGCAACACCGCGACCCCGGGGGCGGCCCAGCGTGCGGCACGACCGATCACGTCGGCAGCACCTCGGCGAGCAAGTCGTACTCCCACGCCTCCCGCACCCGGCAGCGCAGGAACGCCCCCACCGCAACCGCCTCCGGACAGTTGTCGAGTAGGGTGTGGCCGTCCACCTCCGGGGCCTGGCCGTAGGTGCGCCCCACCACATTGCCCGCCTCGTCCAGCCCGTCCACCAGCACTTCCAGTTCCCTTCCGACGAACGCCTGGTTACGCAGGTGGCTGATCTCGGCCTGCACCTCCATGAGATGGTTCAACCGCTCGCGGACCACCTTGTCAGGGACCCGGCCCGGCAGTGCTTCCGCGGCAGTGCCCTCCTCGGGAGAGTAGGCGAACGCCCCCAGGTGGTGGAAGCGCACCCGCTGCACCAGGTTCACCAGGGCCTGGAACTCCGCCTCGGTCTCGCCGGGGAAACCGACGATCGCCGTGGTGCGCAGCACCAGGTCGGGGTAGCGATCCTGCAGTCCCAGCAGCATGCCCTCTGCGGCATCGGCGCTGACCCTGCGGTGCATGGCCGCGAGGATGCGTGGGTGGGCGTGCTGGATCGGCACGTCCAGGTACGGCACCACCTTGCCAGCGCCGGCGAGGCGCGCGGCCACCCCCGGGGGCAGGGGGCGAGGGTAGGCGTACAGCAGGCGGATCCAGTGCAGTCCGTCGATCGCCTCGAGCCGCCCCAACAGGGAGTCCAGGGCAGCGGTCTCGTCGCCATCGCGGCCGTAACCGGTGACGTCCTGGGCCACCAGGTTCAGCTCCACGGCGCCGCGGGCGACCAGTTGGCGGGCCTCGGCCACCAACTCGTCGGCGGGCACCGACCGGAACGGCCCGCGGATCAGGGGAATGGTGCAGTACGAGCAGCGATTGGAGCAGCCGTCGGCGATCTTCAGGTAGGTACTGTGGGGCAACTGGGTGAGAACCCGAGTGGTGCGCACCGCCGAGTCCGCGGGGGGCTCTCCGGCGAGCGCCGCAGGGATGTTCTCCAACTCCCCGGGGGTGAAGAAGAAATCCACCTCCGGCAGCTCCCGGGCCAACTCCCGGTAGCGCTGGGGCAAGCACCCGGCGACCACCAGCACCCGGCAGGAACCCTCCTTCTTGAGGCGCGCGGCGTCGAGGATCTCCTCGATGCTCTCCTCCACCGCCTCGCGGATGAAGCCGCAGGTGTTCACCACCACCACTTCGGCGTGGGCCGGGTCTTGCACCACCTGGTAACCGACGGCCGCGAAACTCCCGAGGATGCGCTCGGCATCCACCCGGTTCTTGGCGCAACCGAGACTGATCAAGCCCACGCTTTTCACCGCGGCGCCTCCATGTCCAGCACCTCCACCCCCTCGGGGGGGGAGAACTGGAACCGCTCCACTCCCAGGCCGGGGTGGAGTTCCAACGCCGAAAACGCGACCCGGGTGTGATTGCCCAGGGCGTCCTCCGTGGCAATGCTCTCCACCAGCCCATCGGCGCCCAACTCTATACGCAGTCGCGCCAGGTCCGGCTGGGGTGCCCGGGGAGTGAGCTCCAGGCAGCGTTCGCCACAGGTCCCCAGGGCGAACTGCTCCTCGATGCCGGCGAAGCCGCCCAACACGTCCAGGGCCAGGCGACTCGCCGGGGGCAACTCCGCCAGGTCCCGGCGCAGCACGGTACGGTCGCGCACCTGGTAGAACCACAGGGTAACGCCGTCGCTCACGATCTGCTGGGGGTCATCGCCCACATAGGTCCAGCGCATGCGCCCGCCCCGGGCCAGTTCCACGGTTCCACCGGCTCGGGTGTCCAGCCCCGACGCCACCAGGAGCGAGGTCTGTTCGAAATGGGCACGCAGCTCGGTCACCGGCCCCAGTGCCTCGCGGGTCCCGGCCAGAAGCGCCTGGGGGGACTCCGCCGCCCCGGCCGGGTGTGCCGAAACGGCGAGGGCCGCCGCCAGAGCGCCACACCGGACCCCCTTCCAGATTCTCATGTTCCCGTCCTTCGAGTTCTCAAGCCGGATTCACGTACACCTCCCGCGGTTTGGCCCCGCGGGACGGCCCCACCACCCCCTCCTGTTCCATGCGCTCCACCATGCGGGCAGCCCGGTTGTAGCCGATCTTCAGCCGCCGCTGAATTCCGGAGATCGACGCCTGGCGGGTCTCGGCCACGATGACCACCGCCTTGTCGTAGAGTTCGTCGAACTCCGGGTCGTCATCGAATCCGGTGGGGTCGGGTTCCGTCAGGATCGCCTCGTTGTACTCCGGCTCCCCCTGCCCGCGCAGGAACGTCACCAACCGCGCGATCTCCTCCTCCGACACGAACGAGCCGTGGAGGCGCTCGAGTTTGGAGGCCGTGGGGGGCAGGAACAGCATGTCGCCACCCCCCAGGAGGTTTTCGGCCCCCATGCTGTCGAGGATGGTCCGCGAGTCCACCCGGGACGTCACCTGAAACGCCATGCGAGCCGGGAAGTTCGCCTTGATCAGACCGGTGATCACATCCACCGACGGCCGCTGGGTCGCCAGAATCAGGTGAATCCCGGAAGCCCGAGCCATCTGGGCCAGACGCGTTATGGACTCCTCCACGTCCTTGGCCGAGACCATCATCAGGTCGGCCAACTCGTCGATCACGACCACCACCAAGGGCAAGAACTCGAGGTTGTCGTCCACCCCCGGCGGGGCGCCGCCCAGGGCCTTGATGCGTTTCTCGACCTTCTTGTTGTAGGTGCCGATGTTGCGCACCCCCTCCTCGGCCATGAGCTGGTAGCGGCGCTCCATCTCCTTGACCGCCCAGCGCAGGGCCAGGGCCGCCTTCTTTGCTTCGGTGACTACCGGCAACAACAAATGCGGGATGTCGTTGTACACCGAGAGTTCGAGCATCTTGGGGTCGACGATGATCAGCCGCACCTCTTTCGGGGTGCTGCGAAACAGCAGGCTGGCCAACATGGAGTGCACTGCCACGCTCTTGCCGGAACCGGTGGCCCCGGCGATGAGCAGGTGGGGCATGCGATCCAGGTCGGCCACCCGGGGGTTGCCCGCAATATCTTTGCCCAGGGCCAGGGTCAGTTTGGACTTGCTTTCCTGGTACACCGGGCTGGCCAGGATGTCGCGCAGGGTGACGATCTCGCGCTGGTTGTTGGGGATCTCTATACCCACCGCATCCTTGCCCGGAATCGGCGCCACGATGCGCACCGACTGGGCCCGCAGAGCCATGGCCAGGTCGTCGGTGCGGGTGACGATCTGGTTGATCTTCACCCCCGGCGCCGGTTTGAACTCGAACATGGTGATCACCGGGCCGGGGCGCACCGTCTCCACGTGCCCTTTCACACCGAAGTCCAACAGTTTCTTCTCCAGCACCCGGGAGGCCATCAGCAGGCTCTCCTCGTCGGGACCGGAGCCGCTGGGGACCCCGGGATCCAGCAGCTCCAGGGAGGGCATGCGGTAGCCGTCGATCTCCAGGGCGAAGTCGAACGCCTCCTGCACCGCGTGGCGCGAGCGGGGCAATACCGCCACCTGTTTGTCGCTGACGATCTCCGGCGCCGGCTTGGGCGGCGCGGCCCGGGTGGGCACCTGCTCCTGGCGAGCCTGACGCTTGAGTTTCTGCTCGCGACGGATGGTCCGCCCCGCTTGGACGCGCCGCACCACCCCCAGTACGGCCAGCCGGAAGCGGTCCCAGAACGAGTACAGGGAAAAGTTGACGGTGAACATCGCCGCCGCCAGGAAACAAGCCCCCAGCAGCATCCCGGCGCCGGGCACGTTGAAGTACCGGGCCAGGCCGTCACTGAGCAACTGCCCCAGGCCCCCCCCGGCCGGCAGCAACAGCCGGTCGAACGCCACCTCGCCGAACACCAGGCTGAGCAGCCCGGCGCTGGTCACTACCAGTAGGGTGTAACCCAGTCCCACCCACCCCGGGTAGGCGATGGGCTTGAGGACCATGTAGCGAGCCGAGTACACCCCCAGGGCCAGGGGCACCAGGTAGGCCGCATAGCCGAGGGCCTGGAACAGGGCGTCGGCGACGTAGGCGCCCACCACCCCGCCCAGGTTCTGCGGCACCGCAACAGCCGCCGCGGTGTTCCAAGACGGGTCGCCGGTGGCGTAGGAACCCAGGGCCAGGAACAGGAACGCGCAGACGATGCCGGTGATCAGCCCCACCAGTTCGGCGCGCACCCGGGGTCCCAGGCGCGACTTCCACGCCGCGGGTCCCGGGGAAGAAACGGGGGCCTTCGGGGGCCGGGGACCCTTCCCAGGAGAAGCGGTCGTTTGAGCACGCTTTGCCATCGGCCTCAGCTCGCAAACAGAAGGTAGGCGGAACCCAGCGCCCAACAGTACACGGCGAACCAGCGAAACCGCCGTGCACGGATCACCTGCATCAGCAGGCGGATCGCCAGCAGCCCGGAAACAAACGCCACCAGGGCTCCCAGCAGGTAGGGCACCCCGGCGCCGGCCGGCACCTCGGAAATCTCCCCGACCTGCAGCACCACGGCGCCGCAGATCGCCGGGATGGAGAGCAGGAAGCTGAAGCGGGCGGCGTCCTCGCCCCGCACCCCCAGCAGGGTGGCGATGGCGATGGTGGAGCCGGAGCGACTGATGCCGGGGATGATCGCCAACCCCTGGGCCAGTCCCACTGCCAAGGAGCGCGGCACGCCGATCTCGGCTAGTCCCAGCGGTCGGTGGCGGCGCAACTCCGAGAGCCAAAGCACGGCTCCGGTGACCAGCAGCATCGCCGCTGCCGCCCGCGGTTCGTGGAACAGGGCCTCCAGGGCGTCTTTGAACCCGACCCCGATCAGACCGGTCGGAATCGTGGCCAGCAACAACAGCGCGACCACTCGCCGGGAGCCGGCATCTCCGCCCGGACCCAGGCTCGCCAGCAGGTTCCAGACATCACGCCGGAAGAACACCAGCACGGCGAAGAGGGTGGCGAGGTGCAACAGGGTGTCGAACAACACGCCGGGCTGGTGGAACGAGGGGATGAGGCTTTGGGCCAGCACCAGGTGTCCGGACGAGCTGACCGGCAGGAACTCGGTCAGCCCCTGGATGAGCCCCAGCAGGGCCCCCTCTACTCCTCCCATCAAAACCTTTCATCGTCCCCGAGCCACCCCGGGGAGGAACG
>JARGFW010000100.1:14066-17142 GCA_029211085.1 Deferrisomatales bacterium
GGGCACACCCCACACAGTTCCACCCGCACGGACCACTCCGGTGCCGCCCCGTCCAATAGGGCCAGGGCGACCCCGTCCCGCCCCATGCGGCGGCGGACGGTCAGCAGGGGAGCATCGGCTGGGAAGTTCCCGGCGCCCGTCACACAGATGCGCCCCGCAGGGTACAAAGCCCCCCACCGCGCCCGCCCCCCCTCCAGGACGACGGCACGGCCGTCGCTGCCGCTCAGCACGGTCTCCTCCGACCATCCGGCGTCACGCGCCACCCGAACAGCGGCAGCCCGGTGCCGGGCCGTGCCGTGTACCGGCAGTATCTGGCGGGGTTGGGTCAACTGCAGCAGGCGGGCGAGTTCCGGGGCGCCGGGGTGACCCGAGACGTGGATGCCGTCCTGCGCCCCGAAGTACACCCGGGCCCCGGCTTCCACACAGCGGTCAAGCAACTGCCCGATGGCGCCCTCGTTGCCGGGGATCGCCCGGGCGGAAAACAACACCGCGTCCCCCGGCTGCAGGCGGTGGTGGGGCTCTTCGCCGTGGGCCACCCGCCACAGGGCGCTGCCGGGTTCCGCCTGGGTACCCCCGCACAACACCGTGAGCGCCCCCCGGGGCAGCCCGCGGCAACGGCCCTCGGCCAACCACTCCCCCGGGGCGGTGCGCAGGTAACCATACTGGCGCGCCAACTTCGACACCTGTCCCACGGCCCGCCCCAGGGGGGTGACCCGTCGCCCGCAGCGGCGGCTCGCCTCCACTACCTGCTGCATGCGCGCCACGTTGCTGGCGAACAACGCTACGTAGGTGCGCCCCTCCACCTGGGGAAAGATGCGCGCGAACCCCGCCGCGACCCCGCCGCTGGGGGGTGTGGCACCGGGGTTCAGGGCGTTGGTGCTGTCGCAACACAGCAGATCCACCCCGCGGCGCCCCCACCCCGCCAAGGCCGCCGTGTCGGTGGCCTGGCCCCCCGCCGGCTCGGGATCGAACGTGAAGTCGCCGCTGTGCAGCACGACCCCACCAGGGGTCTCCAGCGCCACGGCGCAGGCGTCGGGGATAGAGTGCGCCATCGGCAGGAACCGCGCCCGCACCTCCCCGAGGGCCACTTCAGCCCCGGCTACCACGGTGTGCAGGTGCGCTGCCAGGGACTGCACCCCCTCGCTCAGGCGCCGGTGGACCAGAGCCGTGGTGAAGCGGGTGCCGTACACGGGCACGGGCACCTGCCGCAGCAGGTGGGGCAGCGCACCGATGTGGTCCTCGTGACCATGGGTTAGCACCACCCCGCGCAGTTTCTCCCGGCGCTCGAGGATCGTCTGGAAATCCGGGATCAGGTACTCCACACCAGGCTGCTCGGCCCGGGGGAACAACAGCCCACAGTCCACCAGCAGGAGATCCCGCTCGGTTTCCACGGCCAGGCAGTTGAGCCCGATCTCGCCGAGCCCCCCCAGGGGCAGCAGGGTGGTGCGGCCGGCGCTCATCACCCCTCCGCCGCGGCGTGCATGGCCGACCACACCTGCTCAGAGAAACGCCGCAGAGCATCTGCGTCCCGGCTCTGGGGCGGAGACAGGGGGCGCAGCACGGTAACCTCCACCGTTCCCGGGCGGGTACCCCACGCCCCCTTGGGCCACAGCAACCCCGTGCCGCGCAGCACCAGGGGCACCACAGGCGCGCCGCTGGCGGCAGCCAGGTGGGCGAAACCCAACTTGAACGGGCGCAGCGTGCCGTCCGCGCTGCGGGTTCCCTCGGGGAAGATGGTGGCCGAGAAGCCGCGGGCCAGCTCACCTGCCGCAGCCTCTATGCTGGCCCGGGCCGCCTCCCGGTTGCTCCGGTCCACGGGAATCTGCCCCACCGCCCGCATCCCCTGCCCAAACACCGGAATCCAGAAGAGCTCCCGTTTCGCGAGCCACAGGGAGCGTTGGGGGAGCAACGAGCTGAGCACCGGGATGTCCAGATACGATTGGTGGTTGGCCACGAACACGGCCATCCCTCTGTGCAACTCCGCCGTCTCCCCGGACACTCGCACCCGCACGTCGCCACCGGCGAGCAACAGCCGCGACCAGAACGGGACGATACCCAGCGCCCAGCGGCGGCGGCGGTCCAGTACCCCGGCGATGATCGCCGCGGCGGCGCACACCAGGGTCGCCACCACCAGAACCGGGACAAAGCAGGTGGATCGCAGTGAGGGCATCTTGCCCCTTGGAAGGGAAACCCCGAAAAAAGGAAGGGAGCGAACACGGGCTGGCCGCCCCCTATATACGATCGGCCTTGCACAGCGTCAACGATTCAGCTATAAAGCGGGCCCTTTCCCCGTCGGGAGCAAGCTTTTCCCTTGACAGAGAGCCACCCGCCGCATAAGGTTCGGGTTTCGCGATTTTCCACGTGGCACTGCCACGTCACAGCTTCAAGAGAGGCACCGAGATGAAGAGTTACGTGGCGACGCCGCAGACCGCCGAGCGCGACTGGTACGTGGTGGATGCCCAGGGCAAGGCCCTGGGGCGGCTGGCCAGCAAGATCGCCAGCATCCTCCGCGGCAAGAACAAACCCACCTACACCCCGCACATGGACGCCGGGGACTTCGTGGTGGTGGTCAATGCCCAGCAGGTGCACTTGACCGGGCGCAAGCTGGATCAGAAGATGTACTACCACTACACCGGGTATCCGGGCGGCATCCGCGGCATCAGCGCACGCAAACTGCTCGCCAGCAAGCCCGAAGAACTGCTCCGCATCGCCGTCAAGGGCATGCTTCCGAAGAATACCCTCGGGCGCAACCTGTTGAAGAAACTGAAGATCTACGCCGATGGGGAGCACCCCCATGAGGCCCAGCAGCCGAAGCCGCTCGAGCTGTAGGAGAGGATTCCATGTCCGAGATGACCCAGACCATCGGGAAGAGAAAGACCTCCATTGCCCGCGTCATCCTCATCCCCGGGGACGGCAAGGTGGTGATCAACCAGAAGCGCACCCTGGAGCAGCACTTCCCCCGGGAAGCCCACCAGAAGGCGGCCCTGAGCCCCCTGGCGATGACCGAGCGTCTGGGCAGTTACGACGTCAAGGTCACCGTGTGCGGCGGCGGCATCACCGGCCAGGCCCACGCGAT
>JARGFW010000403.1 GCA_029211085.1 Deferrisomatales bacterium
CCTGGGCCAGCGGGTGCGAATGGTCATCCGCGCCTCCTCAATTCACCATCCGCCACTGGCGCCGCCTCCGCCAAAGCCGCCGCCTCCACCGGAAAATCCGCCCCCTCCAGAGAAACCGCTCCCGCCGCCGTACCCCCCACCGGGTCCCAGCCACCAGACGCCGCCGCCACGCCGTGTCCCACGTCCGCCCAGGTACACCGCCCGCCGCAGGGCCGACAGGACTCCCGCAATGACGAGGAACACCAGGAGAAAAGGGAAACTGTCGGAAGGGGAGGGCCCCTCTCGCCGCCGTTGGGGCAACGCTTCGAACTCCCCCCTACTCGCCTGATCCAACGACTCGATCGCCGCCAGGATGCCCCCCGCGTAATCCCCCTCGCGGAAGCGGGGTGTCATCACATCGCGGATGATCCGGCCGGAGATCGCATCGGTGATCGCGCCCTCCAGCCCGTACCCCACTTCGAGGCGGATCTGCCGGTCTTCGGTGAAGACCAGCAGGAGGAGCCCATTGTCCCGCCCGGCATGGCCGACCTTCCACGTTTCGGCGAGACGGATCGAGAAGTCCTCGAGACCCTCCCCCTCGAGACTCCGGAAGATGGCCACCACGAACTGGTTCGAGTTCGCCTCCTCGATACTCCGCAGTCGCTGTTCGATGCCCGGGCGCTGGGCCGGCTGCAACAGTCCGGCGTAGTCGTTCAGTCGGCCCTCGGGGCGGGCCGGCACATCCAGGGCCATGGCCGGCACCGCGAGCATCATCCCAGCCAGAAGCAGTCTCACAATCCGCAGGCGCACACCCCTCATAGGTCCTGGAGCCGAGGGAACCGGGCCCCTCAGAACTTCACCTTGGGTGCCGCATCGGCCCCCTCCTGCGCCTCGAAATAGGGCTTCTGTTGAAAACCAAACAGGTTGGCCAGCAGGTTGCCCGGGAACGACCGGATCTGGGTGTTGTAGGCTCGGGCAGCTTCGTTGAAGCGCGTGCGAGCCACGTTGATACGGTTCTCCGTTCCCTCCAGTTGGGTCTGGAGGTCCAGGAAGTTCTGGTTCGCCTTCAGATCGGGGTAACTCTCGGAGACCGCAAGGAGTCTGGACAGTGCCCCGGACAACCCTTGCTGCGCCTGCTGGAACTGCTGGATCATGGCCGGGGAGAGGTTGGCGGCGTCGATCTGGATCTGGCCCACCCGAGAGCGCGCCTCGGTGACCCCGGTCAGAACCTCCTGCTCGTGGGATGCATAGCCCTTGACGGTTTCGACCAGGTTGGGGATGAGATCGGCCCGGCGTTGGTAGGTGCTCTCCACATCGGACCAGGCCTTCGACACCCCCTCGTCCAACCGGACGAACCCGTTGTAGGTGCCCTTCACCCAGGTGTACGGGATGAGAATCAGCAGCAAGACGGCGACAATCGCGATCAGCCAACCCTTCTTCACGGTAGATCCTCCTTGGAACTCGGGACCGGGATCGGTGGATCCGGACAATGCGGGGAAAGGGTGCCGGCAGCAAGAACGGCTCGTTCCTGTGTAGCAGCGGATTCCCCGGCGTGTCAAACCGCGGACACGGCAAGGGAGGGCGATCGCGCCAACGCAACCCGAGGGGGCGACGGCAGGCCGGTGGCCAAGCCGATTCCGGTTTCCCTGACCCAGGAGGCGCTGGGCCACCCACCGTTTCGCCCCCTGGAGGCGACAGAGCGAGTGTCGAGAGGAGAGCCGATGAAAACCTGGCTGTTGAAGTCCGAACCGAGCGCGTTCAGCATCGACGACCTGGAACGACGTCCCGGGCACACCGAGCCCTGGGACGGGGTGCGCAACTACCAGGCCCGCAACCTGCTGCGCGACCAGATCAAGCGCGGCGACCAGGCGTTCTTCTACCACTCCAGCTGCCCGCAGCCAGCGATCGTGGGTGTCGTCGAGGTGGCGAGCGACCGGCGCCCCGACCCCACGGCGTTCGACCCCGCCGCGGCCCACTACGACCCCGGGAGCACCCCGGACAACCCGCGCTGGTATCTGGTGGACGTGCGCTTCCTGCGGCGGCTGCGGCGCCCTCTTCCCCTCGCCGAACTGAAAACCCACCCCGAGTTGGCGGGGCTTCCCCTCCTGCAGAAGGGCAACCGCCTGTCGGTGATGCCGGTGGGCGCCGCCGAGTGGGCATTCATCCTGTCCTTGGAGTGAGGCGGCACCCGGCGCAGCCCGGCGCTCCCGCTTGCCACTCGGCGCCGACGCATTACACTGGAATCACAGACCCCAAACCCGTACCGAGGAGATTCCCATGGCCAACGTTTACACCTGCAAGAGTTGCGGAACCACGACCACCAAGAAGGGCCACCTGTGCAACCCCACCCTGGTGGAGGACACCTGCGACCTGTGCAGCGAACCGGTGCAGGACGCCCGCCACATCTGCAAGCCCATGCG
>JARGFW010000404.1 GCA_029211085.1 Deferrisomatales bacterium
CGTCGAGCCGGTGCCGCCCTCGTCCTCGTCCATCACGGCGGGGGCCTCAGCCAGCACCGGCAACCGCCGTTCCAGTGGGTCGCGCAGCAGCAGTCCGGCCACCTCCAGGGCCACCACCAGCCCGATGAGGACCAGCACCGCCAGCCACGGCCCCCGGCGCGGCGGCTTTCCGGGCAGGGCGGCTTCTTCGTCCTGTCCGGGCGCAGGGGCCTCGGGTTCGGCAGTAGAGCCGGGGCGCTCTTCCGCGGTGGGCTGTTCGTCGGCCACGGGTGTCCCTTCTTCCTAGTCCTCGTCCTCATCCACCTGGGCGGCGGCGATGATCTTCTCCGCCAGTTGGGCGGGGACCTCCTCGTAGTGATCGTACTGCATCGTGTAGGTGCCACGGCCCGAGGTCATGGAGCGCAGATCCGGTGCGTATTCCTGCACCTCCGCCAGGGGCACGTGGGCCCGGATTTGCTGCTTGCCGCGCTGGGGGTCCATGCCCAGCACCCGCCCGCGGCGGGAGTTGAGGTCGCCGATCACGTCTCCCAGGTGGGCGTCAGGCACGGTTACCGTGATCTCGTAGATCGGCTCCAGCAGCGTCGGTTTGCACTCGACCACGCCCTTCTTGAAGCCAACCGAACCGGCGATCTTGAACGCCATCTCCGAGGAGTCCACGTCATGGTACTTGCCGTCCACCAGGGCGACCTCCACGTCCACCACCGGGTAGCCGGCGATCACGCCGCGGGCCATGCGATCCCTCACCCCGGCATCCACCGCCGGGATGAACTGGCGGGGGATCGCGCCGCCCACCACCTTGTCCACGAACAGGTAGCCCTCGCCCCGGGGCCGGGGCTTGATCTCGATCCAGGTGTCGGCGAACTGGCCGCGGCCGCCGGTCTGTTTCTTGTGGCGCCCCTGCACCTTGGTGGAGCCCTTGATGGTCTCGCGGTAGGGGATCTTGGGCAGGCGCAGGTCCACGTCCGCGCCGTACTTGCGCTTCATGCGCTCCAGCACGATGTTCAGGTGCAGTTTTCCCATCCCCGACACCAGCAGTTCGTGGGTCTGGGGCTCCCGGCCGGTACGCAGGGTGGGGTCTTCCTCACGCATGCGTTTGAGGCCCTGACCCATCTTTTCCTCTTCGCCCTTGATCTTGGCGTAGGTGGCGTAGGTCACCAGCGGCTCCGGAGGCTCGCACACGGGCAGGGTGATCGTCTTGCCCTTCACGGAGAAGGTGTCACCGCAGGACGTGACCTTGAGCTTGGGCACCGAGACGATGTCGCCGGGTACCGCCACATCCAGGGGCTTGGTGTCCTTGCCCACCAGCCCCACCACCTGTCCGATCCGTTCCTCGCTCTGCTTGGTGGCGTTCCATACACTGGAGTCGCTGCACAGGGCTCCTGAAAACACCCGGATCAGGTTGAGCTTGCCGGCAAACGGGTCGGAGATGGTTTTGAACACCAGGGCCGCCAGAGGGGCGTCCTCCTCCGGCAGCAGGGTGACCGACTCCCCCTCGGCATTCAGGGCGACGACCGGGCCCCGGTCCAGCGGGCTGGGAAAGGCGTCGGTGATCAGGTCGAGCAGGGCCACGGCGCCGATGTTCTTGGTGGCCGAGGCGACCAAAACCGGCACGAACTGCCGGGCGACCGTACCGGCCGCCAGGGCGGTGCCCAGTTCTGCGGCGGAGATCTCCTGGCCGTCGAAGTACTTCTCCATCAGCGTGTCGTTGGTTTCCACCAGACTCTCGATCATCGCCTCCCGGGCGCTGGCGGCGGCATCGACCAGGTCGGCGGGCACCGGGCCGGTGCTGCTCTTGCCGTCCTCCCCGGCGAAGGTGATGGCCTGTTGGGAGATCAGGTCCACGTACCCCACGAACGCGTCCTCGGCTCCGATCGGCAGGTGCATGGGCACGAAGCTGGCGTCGGGGAACGCCTCCCGCAGAGCCCCCAGGGCGGTGTCGAAGCTCGAGTTCTCCTTGTCCAATTTGGTGATCACGGCTGCTCGGGGCAGGGCGAACCCCTCGCAGTATCCCCACAGTTTCTCGGACTCGAACTTCAGTCCACCGGGCTCGGCGCTGACGACCAGCACCGCGGCGTCGGTGGCCTGCAGAGAGGTCTGGGCGTCGAACAGGAACACGTCGTAGCCGGGGGTGTCGATGAGGTTGACCTTATGCTTCTTGTGCTCGGCGAACGCCAGGGAGGAGGAGATGGTGAAGTGGTGGGACTTCTCCTCGGGCTCGAAGTCGAGAACCGAGGTGCCGTCGTCCACCCGGCCCAGGCGGGTGGTGACACCGGTGGCGAACAGCAGAGTCTCGGCCAGGCTGGTCTTTCCGCAACCGCCCTGGCCGATGAAGGCCACGTTGCGGATCTTGGAAACCTCGTACTTCTTCATGCCCGCTCCTTTCTCCTGGC
>JARGFW010000101.1 GCA_029211085.1 Deferrisomatales bacterium
CGCTGGAGCCGTTGGGGTAGTGCTGCCCCGCCCCCGGCAGCCCCGCCATGGCCGGGCTCCCCAGGGCCAAGCCGAGGCTCAA
This sequence comes from Deferrisomatales bacterium, assembly GCA_029211085.1. GTDB lineage: Bacteria > Desulfobacterota > Deferrisomatia > Deferrisomatales > JARGFW01 > JARGFW01. The sequence goes on from JARGFW010000101.1 coordinate 83, forward strand.
GACGAGCAGAGTGCCAAGCAACCAGCGTGTCCTTGAACGATTTGCGGCCATGCGTTCCTCCTTCGTGTGGGTCCGCGCGTAGACGACGACGCGTCTCGCGCGGGGGTTGACAGCTCTTCCGTGCACTATGCGGCTTCGACGGGGAACAAGTCGGCAAACTGGCTCTGCAGGGCCTGCAGGGTACCTCGCATCCGGATGGCGTTCTGGGTCACGGCAGGCACACCCGCACCGGCTTTTGCCAAGGCATCCAGATTTCCAGACAGTGTCGTGAGAATGCGGGCGATCTCCACAACCTCCTTCGTGCTCATCCCTTCTCTCCTCTCCGGTCGTGGAACCGTTTGGCTTTGACCTGGTAGCGGGGCAGTGTCCCGAACTCCACCGGTTGGATGTCGAGATTGAGCTGGGTCTTCCACCGCAACGCACTGGCGAGGTTCGTCAGAAGCTCCTTCCGTGGGTCGGCGCCGATCCCAGGGGGCATCTCGATCTTCAAGCCGATGTAGTCCAGATCGCCGCGCTTCTCCACGTGGATCTCGAATTCTCCCTGCAACTCGTCGAAGGAGCGCACGACTTCCTCCACGGTCACCGGCGAGAACAGCACCCCCTTCACCTTGGTGATGTGATCCACCCGGCCATGGACCCCCTTGTCCAGGATCCGCCAGGTGCGGCCACAGCCGCATTGCCGTTCGGACCACATGGAAACGTCCTTGGTGTCGAAGCGCACACAGGGTTGGGCCTGGCGATCGAAGGAGGAGATGACGATCCGTCCCGGCACCCCCGGCCGGGTGACCGTCGCGTCCGAATCCAGTTCCAGCAGTTCCACCAGGAACGCGGCCTCGTTGACGTGGAGCCCCCCGGGCTGGTGGCGGCACTCGAAGGACCAGGCACCCACTTCGGTGGCGCCCACGTGGTCGCACACCGGACAGCCCCAGGCCTCCTCCATGCGCTTCTTGGTACTGGGCACCAAGGCGCCGGGCTCCCCGGCACAGAGGATCTTCTGGACGCCCCACTCCCTGGGGTCTCCACCCAGTTCCTTGCGCACCGTCTCCGCCATGCCCAACACGTAGGTCGGGGTCGCCATGAACGCGGTGGTTTGGAGTTCCTTCATCTTCATCAGCCGCTCTCGAGTGCCGAGAACGCCGCCAGGCACCACCTCGCAGCCGATCTTCTCGCAGGCGTAGTGCCCCGCCCAGTAGGCCACGAAGATGTTGTAGCCGAAGGGGATGAAGACGCGATCCGAGGGGCGAAATCCCTGGGCCCACAGGATGGAGGCCCAGCACTCGGACCACCACTCCCAGTCCGCCCAGGTGTCGGGCTGATAGACCGGGGTGCCGGTGGTACCGCTGGTCTGGTGAAAGATGGTGACGTCCTCCAGGGGCACGCACAGGGTCTCGCCGTAGGGGAACGGCGCCACCCCCTGACAGCGGTAGTCGTCCTTGGTCAGCAAGGGCACCCGCGCCACATCGTCCCAGGTCCTAATATCCCCCGGGGCGAGCCCGGCGGCTGCATACTTGCGCCGATAGAGGGGGCTCTTGGCGAAGACCCACTCGTACAGGCGGCGGAACTTTCGGAGTTGCAGATCCCGGGTCTGCTCCTGCGGAAGGGTTTCCAGGATCGGGTTCCAGTACTCCAGCGGTTCGACTTCCATCGGAACTCCTCAGACCATCGGGGCGAAAGGATCATCGCAGAATGTGCACGGTGCTGCACGACCAAAGTAGCGTTTTACTTGGTGCAAACTTCGTACCCTACACAACCACAAAGAAATCATGCAGATTATGGCCAAGTTCTTCAAAAACGCTGTTTCGCAAACTCCAAAATTGCGCCATCCGTGTCGCACAAGATTCTTGCCGGGGTGCCGGCGACCGAAGAGGCCTTCCGCGTGCCGCATGGAAAATCCCGATGTGCCCCTCCTCCGGCCGGCTTCCGGTACCCGTGACGGCCGAAGCTCCGTGCGACAGGCCAGACGCAACCGGCGCCGTGGGCGGGGCCAACTGCCTACCGATCACCCGGGCTCCCCCTTGATGTCCCGATCGGTGCAGCCGAGAGGTCTCTCCAGCCGATGGGCGCTCTTGAACGCCGCAGCGTTCCGCCACAGCTCGACCGGGATATCCCAGTCGGCCATGCAGCGGACCTTGCGCACCGTCTCCGCATCGATCCCCAGCCGCTCTGCGGCCTCGCGGTCGCTCAGCTGGTTGACCCGCTCCAGCACCACGCCCCCGTCGGCCGGCGCCTCCCACTCCTGGTACGTCAGACAGAGGCGCAGCACCTGGTCCTTGTACTTCTCGTAGACCTCAGGGGAAACGCAGTACATGTCGTACGGGCTCTTGCCGAACTCCGCCTCGGGGAGGCGGCTGTCCCTGCGACTGCGCTCCAGGATCTCATCCAGATAGCTAGCAGGCTTGCTGGGCATGCGGCTCTCCCTTCTCCAGCCGGTGCGCGCGCCGGTTCACCGGACACACCCGCATGCACTCGATGCACCGTCCCCAGATCCCCCTTCCGGGAGGGTCCTCGATGCCCTTCCGGGCCTGGCCGATGGCCAGCAGTTTGCGCCGCTCCGGGTCCGGCTCGGCCATGATCTCCGGCAGCAAGCGGATGTAGGCGGCGTTCATGGTGGTAAGCGCCCGGGTGGCACAGAGCTGCATGTACCAGCGCACCCGCTTGAGCCGACCGTCCTCGATATCGCCGTCGATGGCGCGGCAGGCGTTCATGCACGGGGTCCGCCGGGTCTTTTCGTACAGGGCGACGCACGCTGCGTCCGGGCACACCGGTTCGTCCAACGGACCGTCGGGGTCCAACACCATGGTGGTGACCACCGCCGCGAACCCCATCAGCCCGTGATCCCGGCTGAGGATGATCCCGCCGGCCATGGACCGGGTGCCGAGTCCGGCCAGCTCGGCGGGCAGTTTGAGGCTCATCACCGGCACCAGACCGGTGTCGAACATGCCGGGGTTGATCATCAGGGACGCATGGCCGTAGTCCTTCTCGATCCGGCCCGCGATCGCGAATGCCGCCGCGTCCCGCCCCCCCTGCCCGGCACGCGCCCGGTGCACCGTGTCGATGTTGGAACTGAGCCACTGCCCGGTGGTGTAGCGCCGCTTGCCGAGGACGATGACGCTCCTCGCGCCCTTGAGGATGTCGTCGGGACGGTGCCCTTCGGGAGCGTGTCGGTGAAACTCCGCCACGGCGGCGACCCCAACCGCGTCGGCTCCCAGCTCCAGCGCTTGCCGCTTGATGTGCTCTGTCGGTGAGCTCACAAGGTTCTCCTCCGCCTCCGCCTCCCTCAGAATCCCTTCATCATCTCCTTCATGAAGTACGGAAGGTCGATGCGCCCGGTGGGCGCCAGGACGCGGCTCGAGTAGTCGGTGACGTAGGTGGTCTTGAGCTTGCGCACCACCCGGCGATACTCGTCGGTGTCGATAGCCTTGGCGATGTCCACCAGGGTGGGCGCCGCGGCCTCGGAGATGATGCTGGGACCGGCGCCCACCACCACCCGCCAGCCGTTGACCACCTTGATCCCGAGCTTCTCCATGGCGGGCAGGTGATCGTTTTGGACGAACTCCGTGTACTCCGCCTCCATGCCGGGGATGATGTTCCAGTACTGGACCAGCTTCCACAGACCGGTTTGCAGCGTGTACTTGTCCAGCTTCACCCGACCGGTGGGGGCCAGGACCCGACTCTGGTAGTTGGTGACGAACGCCATCAGTCGGCTGGTTATCTCCTGGTACTCGTCCCGCTCCAGGGCGCCGTCCAGTTCCCGCAGTCCCTCGGTGACGCCCACGGCGGTGATGCGGGGGCCGGCTCCGATGGCCACGTAGTATCCTCCCACCAAGCGGATCCCGATCTTCTCCAGGGTGGGGTTGTAGTGGGACATGACGAACTCCGAGTAGGCCTGTTGCCGGCCCGGAGCCACGTCCCAGTGCTGCGTGAACAGGACCATGATCCGTCCCTCCGGAAAGGGGTAAACGACACCGCGGCGGCGGTACCCCGCGGTCACATGCGAAACAGCTGGGCCATCTGGTCCAACAGGTACTCGGTGTCGGCTCCCGCCTTCTTGGGTGTGTACTTGGCCGGGCGGGCCTGCACCCAGATGATGCTCTGGGGAAACGGCAGATCCTTATCCACCACCCACTCCATGTCCTGGGGCACACCGAAGTGGTCTTCCACATGCAGCGCCACCCGCACGATCTCCAGGATCTCGGCGTCCTCCAGACAGGGCAGGTCTTGGAGTTCCGGAGGAACCTCAGACCTGACGGTACCCCGGCCATTGGCGTTGACCCACAGGGTCTTGGTGTTGATGGTCTTGTCGATGGCGAGGTTTTCCTTGTGGACGATGAAGTTGTCCGGGTTCATCTCGCCGCTCACCACACTCTCGCCCAAGCCCCAGTTGCCCTCGATCACGATGCGGTCCAGGTCGCCGGTGGTGGGCGCCACGGTCAGCACCACACCGGCGCTCTTGGCGTTGACCATCTTGAGCACCGCCACGCCGATGGGTGCCTTGGCCACCGGCATTCCCTTCTCCAGCCGAAAGGCGATCGCGCGGGTATTGAAGCTGCTCTCCCACACCTCGATCACCTTGCGCACCACGTCGGACTCCCCCTGCACGTTCAGATAGGACTCCATCTGACCCGGCATGCTCACCGACCCGCTGGAGCGGACGGCGACCGGCACCTCGTGCAGGGAGCAGCGCTGGCACAGGACCCGGTAGTGAGCCACGATCTCGTCGGCCACAGCCGCCGGCACCGGGGCCTCGCGGATCATGTGTTGCGCGGCCCGGCTCGCCTCCATCTGTTTGGCGACACTGGTCTTGAGGTCCGCGCCCAGAGTCGCGAAGTAGTCTTCGATGCGCTCCCCCAGCCCGGTCATTTCCATGAACTTCTCGTAGCCGCACACCGAGATCGCAAACCCGGGGGGAACGCGCATGCCGATCCGGGTCATCTCCCCCAGGTTGGCGCACTTCTTCCCCACGGTGTCGTTGTGGTCTTGCCCCAACTCTTCCAGCCAGTAGATCCACTTGTCTGTCATGGTTCGGTCTCCTGCAGGCCGAGGCCGGGTTCGCCCGGACCTCGGCCCTGAAGAGCTTTATTTGTCGAGGATGTAGAGAGCCCCCATGTTGGCATCTAACCGGATCCGCTGCCCGGTCTTGATCTGCTGAGTGCCGGTAAAGACGTTCATCAACACCGGGATGCCGTACTCCCGGCCGACGATGGCCGCGTGGGACAGGGACGCGCCCCGGTCCACCACCACGCCGCCGATGAACGAGAACACCGGCGTCCAGCTGGGCGAGGTGGTGGCCGCCACCAGAATCTCCCCCGGCAGGACCTCGGAGAGGTTCTCCTCGCTCAGGATCACCCGGGCGGGCCCCTCGATCACCCCGGGAGATCCGCAGGTGCCGTGCAGGTCGGCCTTGAGCTCGGGGCGGACCACCGGCATGGAGCCCACCACCACCTTCAGGGCGATGGGGTCGTTGGACTGCACCAGCACGCCCATGGCCTGGTCCATGTCGAACCCGTCCTTGAGGATGACCGGGGGATTCTCCTTCTCACACCAGCCCTGCCACTCCCGCCGGCGCCGCTCGACCACGGGGCGCAGGTTGAACTGGTCGGGCGCCAGGCCGGCCTTGCGCATCTCGTCGGGCATCAGGAAGAAGGTGTCTTCGGCGTCGTCGATGGCACCCGCTGCGACGAAGCGGCGCCCCAACCCCAGACACGAACGCCGGATCATGGCATGGGTGTACAGGTCCAGATAGTGGTCGTGCTCCTCGCTGAACACACCCGACTTCTGCGCCAGCCGCAGCAGGGTCGTGAACCAGCCCTTCTGCTCGGGACTGATCTTGGCCAGCACCTCCGTCTCCGCAGCGAGCCGCGCGGTGGTCGCCTTGGCCCGCTCTTGGTCCAGGCTGAAGTCGCCCCCCTTGTGCAGGAACTGCTTCACGTTCACCAGCGCCGGCGTCGGGTCTTCCACCCAGGTGGGCAGGTTGATCTCCGACATGCGCTGCATGCGCCAGCCGTCTTCGTTGAGGAACGCCCGGAACGTCGCCAGGAACTCGCGGCCCTTCGCATCGGCCTCCAGGGCCGGGAGGATGGCGTCGGGCTCGTTGTCCAGGAACAGGGGAGCCAGGCCCGACGTGGCAGCTTCTCGGGAGAACTCCCAGATCCGCTTGTCCACCTGCAGCACCTTGTTGTCGAACCCGCTGATCAACTGATGGAAGGTGGGGTGGGTGTCGTCGATACCGACCAGCTCTCGGCACATGTTCTCGAACAGGATGTAGGCGGTATACGTGCCATACATCATGTACATGTGGATCTCCCACATGCGCCGGCTCACGTTGATGGTCTGTTCGAAGTTGTCGAGCAGTTCGATGTTGGTGGCCTGGTCCAGGTCGAGCTTCTTCAACCCCGCGTACAGACCCAGCATCTCTTCGACAAACCCCTGCCAGAGGCCGTCGTAGTCCACCACGAACGGCCGGATCGCTTCGCGGAAGCGCGTCTCCCGCTCGGCCTTCTCCGCTTCTGACTTCACCAGCAGCAGGGTCAGGTAGCCGCCACCGTCCTTGAACCGCCAGTCCCACCCTTTCACCGTGGGCAGGCTCAGCTTCTCGGCCCCGTACTGCATGCCGTGACGGCAGAAGTTGATCCAGAACCAGCCGAACATCGGCGTCCAGGGCGGCACCGAGTGGGTGCCGTCCAGAAACCATGCAGGCGACTGCTCCAGATCCCTCTCCGCGTCGAACTCCAAACCGGGAACGGCGTCGTACACTTTCATGGGTGATCTCCTCTGGTTCGGGTGGCTTCCAAGGACGGCTTCGCGCGTATCTCCACTGTTCTTTGTTCGGCCCTTCGCTGTTCGCACCCGCGTTGGCCCCCCGGCCGCGGGCGGTGTCACGCCGTTTTGGCCGTCAGCCCGCGGACGGGAACAGCCATCGCCTCGAGCAGCTCGGCGACCGCCAGTTCGGCAAACTCCGTGGTGTTCAGGGCGAGGGCCACCTCCCGCACCGGCACATTTCCCGATAGGCACTGCCGCAGCCGTCCCGTGAACGCCCGGTCCGAGTCCGGGTCCCACAGCGGCATGCCCTCTTCGCTCAGGGAAGACCAGCCCCGGCTGGGGATCAGCACCCGTGTGGCGCCTTTGCTTCGGTTGAGTTTCTCCGCCACCACCTCCGCCACCTGGAGCAGCTCCTCGGCGGAGGTTCTGGCCTGGACACGGAGCGCGTCGGGAACGAACAGCTTGCGTTTGGAGAGCTGTCGGGACACCCACAGCGGGTCGCCGCGGTCGCCCCTCTCCAGGGGGCCGCAGCTGAGCATGTCGAAGCCGCAGGGGGTTACCACCTGGGGGACGCCCTTGCTGCCGGCGGCCTCCAACCGATGGGTGCCGGCGGCGCGGTTGCCGCCCAGGAGCTCTTCGGCGACACCCCCAGGAACTACGTCGAGGACGCCGTCCACCAGCCCCTCCTCGATCAACTCCTCCAGGGCCCGGTCGCCGATCCCCTGGGCGTGGAACGCGATCACCTCCACCCCGGCCGCGGCCAGTAACCCGGCCGCGTGGCGACAGCAGATCTCCGAGAACTTGAACTCGGTCATCGCCACCCGTGGTTTCTTATGGCCTCCTGCGGCGAGGGCTAGAGCGCCACCCCCGGCTTGCGCCATGCCGCAAACAGCGCCCGCGGCACGGGCCAGAAGGTTCTCCAACAGGGGGTTCAGCCCGGCGATATCCACCACCGAGTGGAACATCGCGATGTCCTTGGTACCGAAGTACGACCCCGCGTAAGCCGGCACGGCCGCCATGCTGGAGACCATCAGTTTGGGAACACCGAACGGCAGCACTCCCATCACCCGCGTGGCCAGGCCCGTATTGCTGGCACCGCCGATAGCGACGATGCCATCCAGGCGCCCCGCGGAGTGCAACTCGCGGACCACCCGGGAGGCGCCGCGGATCATCATCTCGGTGACCGCGTGGGTGTCCGTGGAGGCGCGGATCTGACCGATATCTTCCCCGGCCGCTGCCGCCACGTCGTGGGAGGAAACATCGGTAGGAACAGCGGACTCCCCGCCAAGGGACGTGTCGATGAGGACGGTTTCGCAGGCGCACTGCCGCACCCGGTCACCGAGGAAAAGCAGTTCCTCCCCCTTGGTGTCAAACGATCCGAGAACACCGATCCGCTTCGCCATGGGCCGTCTCGCAGGTGGGAACACCGCTGCACACTGTAGCGCAGGCCCGAAGTAAAACAAAACTCAGTTTGACACGCAAACGATTTAACTTTATAGACCTATAAGCCTTGGTTGCAGCTTGAGGGCAGCTCCCTCGCGTTGGCGCTTATTTTACAGCACCAATACCGGTTTTTATGGATTTCTACATGCCGCGGCGATTCGACAAAAATACGTTTGTTTGCAATCGAAAATGATATGATATCTCATCAGACTCCCTTATGACCTCGCCCACGCGTTTCGACCTGAACCTCAAGCAACTCAGGACCTTCTACTTCGTGGCCAAGCACCTCAGCTTTACCCGGGCCGCGAAGGACCTGTTCATCAGCCAGCCGGCGGTGACCATGCAGGTCGATGCCCTGGAGCAGCACTGTGAGACCCGCTTCTTCTCGCGGGAGAAGAACCACCTGACCCTGACGGAGGCGGGGGCGATCCTGTTCCGCTACGCGGAACAGATCATGGGCTTGGCGTTCGAGGCAGCGCAGGCCGTCTCCGAGTTGAAGGTCAACCCCCACGGCGTGCTGCGTATCGGCACCACGAGGACCTTTGCCCGCTACCTCATGGCACCGCACATCCTGCGCTTCCACCAGGCCTACCCGAAGATCCGCATCCAACTCAACGAGGGGAGTTCCAAGGAACTGGCGGCGACCCTGCTGACCGGACGCAACGATCTGGCCGTGGTGGGTCGAATCCCCTACGACCCGCGCCTCGAAACGACCCCCTTTCCCGCCTGCGCGACGGACGAGATGGTCGTGGCGCTCGCCCCCGAACATCCCTTGGCAGGCGCAGCAAGCCTCTCCCTGGTAGACATCCAGGGGGAACCACTGCTGTTGCGTGAGAAGGGCTCGGGAACGCGCCACCTCATCCTGCAGCGCTTCCAGGAACAGGGATTGGAACCCAACATCCTGCTGGAGGCCAGCAACGTGGACTTCATCAAGGACCTGGTGGAGCGGGGCGCGGGGATAGGGATACTGGGGAGGATGAGCGTTGAAGACGACGTCAGGAGGGGCGCGCTGAAAGCAGTGCCCCTGACGGACGAGGGATTCCTGATCCACATCGACCTGCTGTTGCCCCGGGAGGGGTACCGACCGGTTGCAGCCCAGGCCTTTCTCCGTTTCCTCCTGGGAGAGTGAGGGGGCACGGCTCGCCGCAGGGAGGGCACGGGCGGGAGCCGCCGGTGGAGTTCACTGGGGATTTCCATGGGGCGAGACCGGGACTGGCGTACTTGCCCCCCTGACGAGGGTGGGCCCTTCCTGTGGGGAAGACCAACCCACTCCCCCTCCCCGCGAGAGCCTCCGGACTTGTCGTTGTTCTGCCACAGGGACCCCACCACGTCCACCGGGGTGTCGGCCGGGGCGTCTTCCTTGCCCAGCACGGTGAGGTGGTGGTGCGCCCCGTACATCCCCGGGCGCATCCGGCTGCCCATGCAGGCGTCCACCCCCACGTCCTCGCGGTAGATGTGCCTGTGGTTGATGGCCCGGGTCACCAGCACCCCGTGGGGCCCGGTCATGAACCGCCCGCGCTCCGTGCACAGCCGGGACATGCTGCCGGACTGCGCCCGGAAGCCGTCGAGCAGGCCGCAGGTCTCGGCTCCCGTGCGCTCGAGATCCAGAGGTGTCTCCCCGGGGCCTCACTCCGCCCGCAGCGCCTCCACCGGGTCGAGCTGGCCCGCCCGAACCGCAGGCAACGCGCCCGCGGCAAGGCCGATGGTGACCGCGACCAGTTCGGCCGCCAGGACGTAACTCCAGGGGGTGTGCACCGGAAGGGCGGGCACCGCCAAGTGCAGCAGGCGGGCGCCGCCCGCCCCGAGAGTCAGCCCCGCCAGGCCCCCGGCCGCGGAGAGGAGTGCCGCCTCCCCCAGAAACAACGCCAGGATCTGCCAGTGCCCGGCCCCGAGGGCGCGCAGCAGCCCCACCTCGGCGGTGCGTTCGGCGACCGCGATGGTCATGATGGTGAGGATGCCCACGCCGCCGACCAGCAGAGAGATGGCGCCGAGCGCCCCCACCGCGAAGGTGAGCACGTCGAGCACCCTGCCCAACACGTCCAGCATCTGCTGCTGGGTGGTGATGGTGTAGTCCTCGCGACCGTGTCGGGCGTTTAGGATGCGGCGGATGCCGGCCACCACCTCGCCGGCGGAGGCGCGCGGAGCGTACAGGAGGTCGATCTCCATCACCCCTTCGCGGTTGAACAGCTCCAGGGCCCGGGCTGCGGGGATGTAGACCGTGTCGTCCAGGTCGAAGCCGAGCACCTGGCCCTTGGCCTCCATGACCCCCAGCACCCGATAGCGGTTGCCGCCCACGCGGATGCGCGCCCCCAGGGGGCTGTCGCCCCCGAAAAGCTCCTGGCGCAGCCTGCTCCCCAGCACGGCGAAGGCCCGCGGCGCCTCCGGGTCGTCCGCGGGCAGGAACCGCCCGGCGGCCGCCCGGAACCGGAATACCGCTGGAAACTCCGGTCCCACCCCGTACACGGTGACCCGGCGGCGCCGGCCTTCGGCCTCTACCTCGGCGTTGCCCTGCAGGGCCGGCACCACCGCCAGCGCGCCGGGGACCTTCTGTAGGGCCCGCGCGTCCCCCAAGCTCAACGGACGCACACTGCCGAACACCCCGATGGAACCGCCGAAGGTGGTGGCACGGCCGGGGTTGATGCCGATGAGGTTGGTGCCGAACTGGGTGAACTCGGCCAGCACGAACTGCTGGACCCCCTCACCAATGGAGGTGAGCAACACCACGGCCGCTATGCCCACGGCGATGCCGAGCGCGGTCAGGAGGCTGCGCCCCCGATGGTAGCGCACCGAGCCTGCGGTAAGTCGCACAAAGTCGGCGCTGCGCACGGCAACCGCCCTTCAGTGCCTGGCCAGGGCCGCCACGGGGTCAAGGCGCGCCGCCCGGCGGGCGGGCAACACCCCGAAACCAAGCCCGGTGGCCAGGGCCACCCCGAGTGCCGCCGCAGATGCCCACCACGGCGGCCCCATCGGTATGGCCGGGTAGAGATGGCCGATCAGCCGGCTGCCCCCGTGACCCAACGCCAGTCCGAGCAGGGCACCCAGCACGGAGACCAGGGTGGCTTCGGTGACGAACAAGGCGAGGATCTGGCTCCCAGGCGCCCCCAGGGCCTTGAGGAGACCGATCTCCGCCGTGCGCTGGGAGACCACCACCAGCATCACGTTCATGACCAGGATGCCCGCAACCACCAAGCTGATAGCCGCGATGCCGGCCACGGTGAGGGTCAGGGCACGCAGGATACGGTCAAAGGTGGCCAGGACCGCATCCTGGGTCACCACGGTAACGTCCTCGCTGCCCTGGTGGCGCTCCTTTAGGATGGAGCGCACCGTGGCTGCAGCCCGCGGCAACGCCCCGCGGTTGCGGGCCTCCACCAGAATGCGGATCAGGGACGGGGTGTTGAACAGGGCCTGGGCCGAGGCCACGGGTATCACCGCGATGTCGCCCACGTCGAGCCCCAGGGAACGGCCCGAGGAGGAGAGCACGCCCACCACCCGGAAGCGGTGCTCGCCGATGCGCACCCACCGGCCCAGGGCAGGCGCGGAACCGAACAGCTCGTCCCGCAACTGGGCCCCCAGAACACACACAGGGTTGGCCCGCTCCGGGTCTCCGGGGGGCAGAAACCGCCCCTGCGCCATCTCCCAGAGGCGCACCGGCTGGAGCTCGGCGGTGGAACCGAGCACCGGCACCTCCCGTTCGCGGCCACCCCAGGCCACCAGCGCCGAGCCGACGCTGATGGGGGCGACCCGACGCACCGCCGGACTGCGGGTCAGGGCGACGGCGTCGGCGACGGTGAGATCCCGGGTGGTCTGCCCCACCAGCAGACTCGGAGCAGCCCCGGCGGTGTCGGCACGACCGGGCAGCACGATCAGCAGATGGGTGCCCAGGGACGCGAACTGGCCGGCCACGTAGCGACGGGCCGCCTCCCCGAGGGAAGTGAGCACCACCACCGAGGCCACCCCGATGGCCATGGCCAGCACGGTCAACGCGCTGCGCAGCCGGTAGCCCAGCAGGCTGCGGTGGGCGAAGGCGACTACGTCGGGCGACCTCATCCGGCTCCCACCACCCGGTCCGACTCGATGCGGCCGTCCACCATCTGCACCCGGCGCCGGGCCCGGCCGCCGATCTCGGGGTCGTGGGTGACCACGAGCAAGGTGAGCCCCTTCCCGTTCAACCCCTCCAGGATCTCCAGCACCTCGCGCCCCGCCGTCCGGTCCAGGTTGCCGGTGGGCTCATCGGCGAGCAGCAGGGAAGGGGCGGTCACCGTCGCGCGAGCGATCGCCACCCGCTGGCGCTGGCCGCCGGAAAGCTGGTCGGGCCGGTGGTGTGCCCGCGGAGCCAGGCCCAGGGACTCCAGAGCCGCCGCCACCCGCTCGCGGCGCTGCGCGGGGGCCAGCCCCGCGAGCACCAGGGGCAGTTCCACGTTCTGTGCGGCGGTGAGGCGGGGAACCAGGTGGAAGAACTGGAACACGAAACCAATCTTCTCCCGGCGGGTGGTGGCCTGGGCAGCCTCGTCGAGCCCGGTAACGTCGGAGCCCTCGAGCAGGTAGCTGCCAGCGCTGGGACGGTCCAGCAGGCCCAGGACGTGGAGCAGGGTGGACTTGCCGGAGCCCGACGGCCCCATGATGGAGACGTACTCCCCTGTCGCGACGGACAGGTCGACACCACTGAGGGCGTGCACCGCCTGGTCCCCTACGGCAAAGGTCCGCTGCAGCCCCCGCAGTTCGATCATGGGAGATCCCTCTGCGGCTCGGCCAGGGCCCCCGACGCCACTCCTTCCCGGTCGATTGACACCACCACCCGGGTACCTTCTTCCAGGCCGGAGACCGCCTCGGTGTACTCCCAGCTGGACAGACCGGGCTCAAAGGTCACCTCTTCCAGGGTGCCGCGGGTGCGGCCTGGGTGGGGCCGGTAGACCAGCACCCGTTGGCCCTCGATCACCGCCTCGGTGGGAACCCGCACCACGGCTTCGCGCACCGCCAGCACCACCTCCACGTCGGCGCTGTAGCCCGGCAACAGGCCAGGGATGGCCCCAGGGTCGGCAAGGTCCACCTCCACCTCCACGGTGCGGGCTTGTTTCTCCCGGTCGAGTACGTAGGCGGCGATGCGCCTCACGGTGCCGGGGAACTGGCGCCCGGGGTAGGCGTCGAGGCTCACCCGGACCGGCATGCCGAGGCGCAGGCTGGGAGCGTCCACTTCGTCGATCGGAGCGGACACGTAGAGGCACTCCAGGTCCACCAGGTCCACCGCCGGCAGGGTGGGAACGCCGACCGGGGAGGGGGTGACGAACTCGCCGAGTTCGGCGTTCACCTCGGCCACCGTGCCGGCGAATGGGGCCAGCAGCAGGGTCCGCTTCAGGTTGGCCCGGGCCACCGCGATCCGGGCCGCGCTTACCTGGGCAGTGGCCTGGGCGGCCGCGCAGCCGGCCCGCCGCGCCCCAGCCTCCCCCACCGCGCGATCCGTGAGCTCCTCCGACGCCACCCCCTGCCGCAACAGTTTGGCGCTGCGCTCCGCCTCCCGTGCGGCTACCTCGGCGGTGGTGCACGCCTCGTCGGCCCGTGCGGCGGCCGCGACAGCCTCGCTCTCGGCCAGGGTCAGCGCGGCCCGCAGGTCATCGTTCCACAACTCCAACAGCACCTCTCCGGCCTTCACCCGCTCCCCCCGGCGCGCCGGGAGATGGACGATCCAGCCACCGGTGCTCGGCGCCAGGCGGGCGCGGCTGCACGCCTTCACCGTGCCCGCCCGGGTGTTGGCCACGATGGCCTCCACCGCTCCGCGCTCCAGGGCGCGCAACACCACTGTCACCGGCTGCGTCCGGGTGGTGGTCCAGAGCCCGGCGGCGGCCGCCGACAGGAGCAGCAGGAGGACAAGCAGTCGTCGCGTGTGTCGGCGGTCCGTTCGGCCCACGGCGGTCCCCCTCTACGGATTCGGGGCGGGTGTCACGGCGGCAAGGTGTGCCAAACTTGCCACGGAATCCGCTGCTCGTCGAACCGGCTGGGCGCGCCCTCGGGAGGCAACGCAACGAGAGCACGCGACACGTGACGGCCCCGTACCCGTCGCACCGCTACGTGCACGCGCGAGCGCTCAACTGACCCATTCAAGGGCGCTACACATCCAGAGAGGGAACGGGCCGGGAGGAGTGCGTACGGGCAGGCGCCGGGTGTCCCAGGGGTTCCCTGTGCAGGCCTTTCGGCCCCCGGCACAGATTCAGCGGGGCAGCCTTCGCGCCAGAGGAAGCGGGGATGCACACCAGGCAGGCGCGCCCCCCCGGTCGCCCCACCAAGCCGCGTGGGCCTCCGCTATCCGGCGCCGGTGGGGTGGTGGTCGGCCGCGAGGGGGCTGGGGAGCCTGTCCAGCGCGGGAGGTGCGCCACGCACAAACGGGACACGCTGCAGAGGCAAGGGACCGGGGCATGTCGTTCCCCTCCGCGCCTTGTACGCACAGGCGAAGACGACATCGACCCAACGACTGTTGGCTATGGGTATCATGGGGTACAGGGGCGGGTGCTGGGCCGTCGAGTCGCCTCGGGCGGTTGCATCGCACAAGACGGCAACGCTTGCCGCATCCGGTGGTGCGGCCGTGTTCCTCTTGCGGGCTCGGCCCCCCCCTTCCCCGGGCGGAGAGAGTGCCGTCCTTTATGTACCCGCCATCACCTGTGGCGCAAAATTCAAGGTGGCAAAGTGGTCCTCCAGGGTCTCCGCCCGTCGGATCAGCTCCACCGAACCGTCCTCCCGCAGCAGCAGTTCCTGGGGTCGCAGTCGCCCGTTGTAGGTGAATCCCATGGCGTGGCCGTGGGCGCCGGTGTCGTGGATGAGCAGCAGGTCCCCCTCTTCGATCCGCGGCAGGGCCCTCTGCACCGCGAACTTGTCGTTGTTCTCGCACAGGGACCCCACCACATCCACCAGGGTGTCTGCCGGGGCGTTTTCCTTGCCCAGCACGGTGAGGTGGTGGTACGCCCCGTACATCCCCGGGCGCATCAGGCTGCTCATGCAGGCGTCCACCCCCACGTACTCGCGGTAGATGTGCTTGTGGTTGATGGCCCGCGTCACCAGCACCCCGTGGGGCCCGGTCATGAACCGCCCGCTCTCCATGCACAGCCGGGGCACGCTGCCGAACTGCGCCCGGAAGTCGTCTAGCAGGGCGCAGATCTCGGCGCCCATGGATTCCAGATCAAGGGCCGTTTCACCGGGCCGGTAGGGGATGCCCAGCCCACCGCCCATGTTGACGAACTCGAACGCGATGCCCAGGGCCTCGCCTACCTCGGTCACCACCCCCAGCAGCATGCGCACCGTCTCCACCATGTACTCCCCGTGGAGTTCGTTGGAACACACCATGGTGTGCAGGCCGAAGCGTCTGGCGCCGCGCTCCCGGGCCCGCCGGTAGGCCCCCACCACCTGCTCGTGACTCACCCCGTACTTGGCTTCCTCCGGGTGGCCGATGATGCTGTTTCCGGTGCGCCGGGGGCCTGGGTTGTAGCGAAAACAGATCCGTTCGGGGAACGCGGGCACCTTGTCGATGAGAGTCACGTCGTCCAGATTGAGGATCGCGCCTCCATCCGCCGCGGCCGCCGCAAACTCCTCCGGAGCGGTATTGTTGGAGGTGAACATGATGTCGTCGCCACCGGCTCCCACCCGGCGACTCAGCACCAGTTCCGGCACCGAACTGCAGTCGAAACCGAACCCGAGGTCATGCATGATTGCCAAAACGGACGGGTTGGGCAGGGCCTTCACCGCAAAGAACTCCCGAAACCCCTCCGCTCCGGCGAACGCCTGCCGCAGGCGCATGCCGGTGGCACGGATGCCCGCCTCGTCGTAGAGGTGGAACGGGGTGCCGAACTGCTCGGCAATATCCCCCAGGCGCGGGGAAAGGCGCTGTTGAAGCGCGGCGGACATGGGCATGGCGGAGATTCCTCCGGAAGGACCTGTGGTTGCGGGCCAGCGGCGGGAGGATACCGCACCCCCGGCCCCGGACTCAACGCAAGGGGCCGTTCGAGGTTCGGGGTGCGAGATTCACTGCTGACCGCTCTCCGCTCCCCGCCGGGGATCGGCCCCCCTCCCTGTCGGGAGCCCCCTTCCCTTGACACGCACACCCGGGCACGGGTATCAGAGGGGCTCAGCGAAATCCGGCCCCAACGGCCCCACACCCGTGACCAGGATTGCATCTCCATGGCAGCAAGAAAGACCGTCCGCTTCGATCACATGGTTCTGTTCTGTGCCGGCACACTGGTGGTCGGCTATCTGCTCGGCATCGGCACCGCGGTGATGATCCAGGGCACCCCAGCGGCCCCGCCGTCTAGCGTGGCCCCCAGCGGCCCGGCCCCGGCGATCGCGCCGCCGTCCAGCGCCCTGGGCAACTTCTCCGCAGAGATTCGAGAACTGGAAAACATCATCGCCAGTGACCCCGGCAACTACCCGGTGCTGGTACGCCTGGGCAACCTGTACTTCGACACCGACCAGTACACCAACGCCATCGACGCCTACACCAAGGCCCTCGCCATCCAGGGCGGCGACCCCAACGTGATCACCGACCGGGGCATCATGTACCGCAGCATCGGCGACTTCCAGGCGGCCCTTGCGGACTTCAACGCCGCCGCAGCGGCCGACCCGAGACATCTGAACAGCCAGATGAACAAAGGCATTGTGTACCGCTATGACCTCAACGACCTGGCCGGGGC
>JARGFW010000405.1 GCA_029211085.1 Deferrisomatales bacterium
ACATCTCGAAGTTTCGCATGGCCGAGTGCGACCCGAACGAGTACGTCGTCGAGGTTCTGCTGGGTGGCCGGCCCCACCGAAGCCCGGGACTGAGCGAGCGCGAGGAGTTCCCCGTCTTCTGAGGTCCTCTTCGATTTGTGGATGACCGCGTTGCCTGTCCCTGGGACGACTGGCCGCATTTCGCAAAGACAAGCGCCTGAGGCGAATTGAGCGGAGGCCGAGAAGGGGTGAACAACCGATGCGCCGCATCCTGTGGGAGACATTCATCCACTGCCACAAACCTTCCAGCGGTCCGCTCGGAGGGCTCATGTTTGGGGCACTCGTCTGTCTGTGGTTCTGGGCGTTTTGCTGGGTGTCATCTTTTTGAAGTACACCAGCCCAGGAGCATGACCTTGGAGTGCACCGATTCCAGGGGGAAGGTCAGACCCACTTGCGGTTGACCTGCCATCATCTCTCACAGCGCAGCAGTTTCGTGATGCGGCGATATCCGTAGCGAGGGTGATTTCGCAGGTTGCTTCCATCGAGAGCGAGAAGGAAGGGGGAAGGCGATGAGCCGAAAGTCTGAAAGAGTACTCAAGGGGGTGCTGTTCACCGTCATCGCGGTCATAGTTGGCGCGGGGTTCTACTTCGCCGGTCCGGCCGGGGGAATCTGGTTCGCCGTGATCGCTGCCTTGCTCCTCTGGTCTGTCTTCGTGGAGCGCACGCGGCGCTGCCCCTACGAGGATGACAGCCTCGACATGATCGGCCACCCAGTGTGGAAGCACTGGCAAGGGAACATCTGGCACAAGAAGGGATGAGGCGCAGTCGGCAGGCGTCCTATGACGTTGCCTGCGCGCTCATACGTTGGCCGCCAAACCCTGTTCGATGCGCTGCGTACGCGCCCTTGGCCTCCAGGAGTTTGTCCGTGGGGAGCTGGAGGGTGAAGGCGTGGGTCATGAGGTAGGCGCCGGGTTCGTTGACGCAGACGATCACCCTTCCTGTGGAGGCCAGGTGCCCGAACGCGTCTTCCGGGATCTCGATGATCAATTTGTCCTTCACGCCCAGGAAGTAGCAGTTCCCCGGCGGAAACACATAGATGGCGAGATCGTCGTCCTGGACCTTGCGGTACTCCCTTTGGATGACCTCCGGATCGCATCTGACGAAGACCTGGAGCCCCGTCTCCACGAGCAACGCGTTGTGTGCGAGTCGGAGGCCCTGTTCTCGGGCAGTTGGTTCGGTACGCATCGGCGGTTCCTCTTTGGATTAGGGCTGTCCGAGGCCAGGCGGTAGGCCGCCTCGAATCGGCAGGTTGATGGGACTGAAGGACGGTACATCCGAGGGCACACTGCCGATGGGGGCGGGTGACCGGCTACCCCCGAAGAACCGGCCTCCTCCCGGTGGGGCCAGGCGCCCTCCGAGGGTGATTTTCCCCATCAAGCCCATCGCCTCGTCCAAGGATTTGTCGCCGATCGAATAGAACGTCGCCGCATCTCTCCCCCACCACCGATCGATATTCCCCGTCGTCAGCGAGCCCTCGTGGGTCACGCCCGCGTGGAAGGTGTGCCGGTTGTCGAAGTCGTCGGAGACCACGCCGCTGCGGTTCTGGCGGAAGAGTTCGAACTGGGTGATGGGCGATCGCTGAACGGTGCTGACCCCAGCCAGCGGATCTCCCGTGGTCTCCGTGAGCACCCGCTCCCGATGCCCGGCCATCACATCGCCGGTACGCGTATCCCGATACTCGACCCGGTGGCCGTCCAGGTCGGTGACCTCCCGGTAGTCCTGCTCGCGGTGGAAGTCGCCAAGCTCCGTGCGGTCGCCCCTCTGTAGGACGTCTCCCTCCACGTACTCGTCCCCCACTCGGGCCGAGTCTCCGATCCGGAAGTGATCTCCCTCCGTGTGCTCCCGACCCTTCCGGACCCGGGCCGAGTCCACCTCCGAGGTGGTGACGCCGCGAGTGGTCTCCAGGAAGGCGAGGTCGTAGTTCCGGTCAAACACCCAGCTCGCACTGTCCCCAGCGGCCACTCGTTGACTGCGACCCTGCGCACTCAGCATCTCGTTGAAGGTGTCCGCCATGCCGGGGGTCAGGGCGCCGTGCCCGAGGCGGTAGCCCATGGCCTGCAGCTCTTCCAGGGAGACGCCGAGGCGCCCCGCCATGGTTCGCTTCTCCCCTTCCCGCAGGATGTCGTGCTGGTTGCCGAAGAACTGCGCAGCGGCAATCCGCCCTGCTCCCCACTTCTCGTGGGTTTGTGCATCGCCGGCCTGGCGGGATGCCCCTGCACCCGCGCTGTGCTCCAGTAGCTCGTCATCGGTGAGACCCAGCTCCCCAGCGGTCCGGGTCACAGCCCGGGCGCCGTAGAAGGACCGCTGTGCGCCCAGCCGTCCGGTGCGCCGACCGA
>JARGFW010000102.1 GCA_029211085.1 Deferrisomatales bacterium
ATGAACCGGACAGATCATGTGCTACAACCCCGGACAGTCTATTTGCTCCCGACAGGAAACTCCCCAGCCGCTTGACACCCGCCGTGGACCTGCGTTAGTTTCAACGGCTTCCTCCGCCCCATTCCACTCTCGGAGACCCCATGCTGGAACACCCCCTGCTCCGCGGCCTGACCTTCGACGACATCCTGCTGGTGCCTGCCGAGTCCTCGGTGTTGCCTGACCAGGTGGATGTGAGCACCTGGCTCACCCGGGAGATCCGCCTCAATATCCCGATGATGAGCGCCGCCATGGACACCGTGACCGAGGCACACACGGCGATCGCCATGGCCCAGGAGGGGGGCATCGGTATCGTGCACCGCAACCTCAGCGTTGCCGACCAGGTGGCCGAGGTGGACAAGGTGAAGAAGTCCGAGGCGGGGATGATCGTGGATCCGATCACCATGCGGCTCGGGCAGTCGGTGGCGGAAGCTAACGAAGTGATGGCGCGCTATCGCATCAGCGGGGTACCCATCACCGACGACGAGGGGCACTTGCTGGGCATCCTCACCAACCGCGATCTACGTTTCGAGACCGACTTCGATCGCCCGGTGGAAGCAGTGATGACCCGGGAGAATCTGGTGACGGTATCCCCGGGAACCACCCTGGAGATGGCCAAGGGCATCCTCCACGAGCACCGCATCGAAAAACTGCCGGTGGTGGACGAGAAGTTCGTGCTGCAGGGCCTGATCACGATCAAGGATATCGAGAAGGCCCGCAAGTACCCCAACTCCTGCAAGGACGCCATGGGTCGGCTGCGGGTCGGAGCCGCCGTGGGGGTGGGCAGCGACCGCAACGAGCGGGTCGAAGCCCTGCTCGCCCATGGGACGGACGTGATCGCGGTGGACACCGCCCATGGCCATTCCCGCATGGTGGTGGACGCGGTGCGTGAACTCAAGAGCCAATGGCCCCAGATGCAGTTGGTGGCCGGTAACGTGGCCACCGCCGCCGCCGCCGAGGCGCTGATCCGGGCCGGTGCCGAGGCGATCAAGGTCGGGGTCGGGCCCGGTTCCATCTGCACCACCCGGGTGGTGGCCGGCGCCGGCGTTCCCCAAGTGACAGCCATCGCCGAGGCCAGCCGGGTGGCCGACCCCCACGGTATCCCGGTGGTCGCCGACGGCGGGGTGAAGTACTCCGGCGACGTCAGCAAGGCCATCGCCGCCGGCGCGTCGGTGGTGATGATCGGCAGCCTGTTCGCCGGCACGGAGGAGAGTCCCGGGGAACAGATCCTCTACCAGGGACGTACCTACAAGGTATACCGGGGCATGGGCTCGATGGGTGCCATGAAGATGGGCAGCCGCGACCGCTACTTCCAGGGGGTGCGCGACGAGTCCGAACTGGTCCCCGAGGGGATCGAGGGCCGGGTGCCGTTCCGCGGGCCCCTGTCGGCCAACATCTACCAGCTCATCGGCGGCCTGCGCGCCGGCATGGGCTACACCGGCTGCGAAACCATCGAGGCGCTGCGCAAGAACGCCCGCTTCGTGCAGATCTCGCCGGCCGGGCTGCGCGAGAGCCACGTGCACGACGTCATCATCACCAAGGAAGCCCCCAACTACCGCGTGGAGCCCGCCTGAATAGCGCGGAAGCGGGGAGGCCGGGAGGTCTGCAGTCCGCTTCCCACGGTTCCCGCGCTTCCCCGCTGCCACGCTTCACAAGGAGAGCCTGATGGCCGCCGCCCAACAGCAGCGGGTGCTGATCCTGGACTTCGGTTCCCAGTACACCCAACTCATCGCCCGGCGCATTCGCGAAAGCCGGGTGTACTGCGAGATCCACCCCTGCACTTTCACCCTGGACCAGGTCCGGGCCTTCGGCGCCCGGGGTATCGTGCTCTCCGGCGGACCCTCCAGCGTGTTCGACGAGGGGGCGCCCCTGGTGGACGCGGGGGTGTTCGACCTGGGGGTGCCGGTGCTGGGCATCTGCTACGGCATGCAGCTCATGACCCACCTGCTGGGTGGCCGGGTGGCCCGGGGCGTGCAGCGCGAGTACGGCCTTGCCCACATCACGGTCGATCGGGCCGAGGGTATCCTGCTGGGGTTCGGCGGGGCGGAGCAGACCCCCGTGTGGATGAGCCACGGCGACCGCATCGAGCAGTTGCCGCCAGGCTTTCAGGTACTGTGCCACAGCGACAACTCCCCGGTGGCCAGCATGGCCCACAGCGAGCGGCCGCTGTACGGGGTGCAGTTCCACCCCGAGGTGGTGCACACCCCCCGGGGCGCCGAGATCTTGGAGAATTTTCTGTTCGACGTCTGCGGGCTGGAGCCCACCTGGACCATGGGTTCGTTCATCGAAACCTCGGTGCGCAACATCCGTGCGACGGTGGGCGACCAGAAGGTGCTCTGCGCGTTGTCTGGCGGGGTGGACTCCTCCGTGGTGGCGCTGCTGCTGCACCGGGCCATCGGTGAACAGCTCACCTGCGTCTTCGTGGACAACGGCGTGCTGCGCAAGGGCGAGGCCGAGAAGGTGGTCCGCACCTTTCGTGACCACTACCACATCAACCTGCGCCACGTGGATGCCGGCGACCTGTTCCTGGAGAAACTTGCCGGCGTCACCGACCCGGAGGCCAAGCGCAAGATCATCGGCAACGAGTTCATCTTCCTGTTCGAACGCGAAGCCAAGACCTTGGGCGAGGTGCAGTGGCTGGCCCAGGGCACCTTGTACCCCGATGTGATCGAGAGCGTGTCCTTCAAGGGGCCCTCGGCGACGATCAAGAGCCACCACAACGTGGGTGGTCTGCCCGAGCGCATGAACCTGAAGCTGATCGAACCCCTGCGGGAGTTGTTCAAGGACGAAGTGCGCGAGATGGGACGCGAACTGGGGCTTCTGGAAGACATCCTGGAGCGTCACCCCTTCCCCGGCCCGGGGCTGGCGATCCGTATCATGGGGGAAGTCACCCGAGAGGGCCTGGCGGTGTTGCGGGAGGCCGACGCCATCGTCCGTGACGAGATCGTCAAGGGCGGCCTGCAGCGCCAGGTGTGGCAGGTGCTGTGTGTGCTGCTGCCGATCAAGACGGTTGGGGTGATGGGGGACGAGCGCACCTACGAGAACGTGGTGGCGGTGCGCTCGGTCAACTCCCTGGACGGCATGACCGCCGACTGGTCGAAGATCCCCTACGAAGTGCTGGGGCGCATGAGCAACCGCATCATCAACGAGGTGCGGGGGGTGAACCGGGTGGTGTACGACATCTCCTCCAAACCCCCTGCCACCATCGAGTGGGAGTAGCGTCCGGCGTGGCTCCCCGCGGGCTGCCCCTGGTGATCTCCGCCCCCTCCGGCGCCGGCAAGACCACCCTGATCCGTCGGCTCTGCGAGCAGGAGCCCGGGCTGGAATTCAGCATCTCCCACACCACCCGACCGCCCCGGGACGGGGAGAGCGACGGCGTGGAGTACCATTTTGTGGACGAGGCGGCGTTCCGAGCCATGGCCGCGGCCGGGGGCTTCGCCGAGTGGGCCTTGGTACACGGCAATCTGTACGGCACCAGCTTCGCTGCACTGGAGGAACAACTGGCCCGGGGCAGCGACGTGATTCTGGACATCGACGTGCAGGGTGCGTTACAGGTGTCGCAACGCTTTCCCGAGGCGGTGCTGATCTTCATCCAGCCCCCCAGCCTGGAGGAACTGCATCGGCGCCTGGAGGCCCGTGGCTCGGACAGCCCCGAAGTGATCGAACGTCGGCTGCGGAACGCCGCCGAGGAGATGAGCCAGGCCCATCGGTACCACCATGTGGTGGTCAACGAACGACTGGAGCGGGCTGCGGCGGAGTTGGCCGCGGTGGTAGCGATGGTTCGCGGGGCCACCACCCAACCGAGTTCCCGCGCGGCCACCGCCGCGACGGACTGACCCACGAGGAGATCGAGAAATGGCACGTGTGACCGTCGAAGACTGCCTGAACGAGGTGCCCAACCGCTTCGCCCTGGCCATGGCCGCAACCCAGCGCGCCAAACAACTGCTGCAAGGCGCCCCGCGGTTGGTGGAGACCAAGAACAAGTTCGTGGTGACCGCCCTGCGCGAGATCGCCGACCGCAAGGTGACGGTGAAGACCCGCACCATCACGAAGCCCACGCCCTGACCCTCCGGTCGGGTCCTCTCCCTGGGGGGGGAGCCGTCTGCCGCGTGGCCGGCTCCTCCCCGCAGTTACTCTGCCACGCCCCAGCTGCGTACCCGCTGGCCCGAATCCGCCATGCCCCATCCGGAGTGTGAAGACCTCGTCGCCCGCGTTCTGGCCTATCAGCCGGAGGCCCGGGTGGAACTGCTGCAGCGCGCGTGTGCCTTTGCCACCGAGCCGCCGGAGGGCCAGGCTGCACCGTCGGCCTCCCGCCGCGAGCACGCCGTCGCCGTGGCTGCGGTGCTGGCCGAACTGTACATGGACGACCTCACGGTGGTGTGTGGATTGCTTCACCACCGGGTGGCCGAGGAACCCGACGCCCGCGCCACCGTGGCCGGGCAGTTCGGTCCCGAGGTCGTCGAACTGCTCGACGGCCTGGCGAAGATCTCGCGGGTCACCTACTCCTCCAGTAAATCCGAACAAGCCGAGAGCTTCCGCCGCCTGATCCTGGCCATGGCCCAGGACGTGCGGGTCGTGGTCATCCGCCTGGCCCACCGCCTGCACGAGATGCGCAGCCCCCACCCGGTCGAACCGAGCCTCCGGGAACGCATGGGCCGGGAGGCCCTGGACATCTACGCTCCCCTGGCCAACCGGTTGGGCATCCACCGACTGAAGAGCGAACTTGAGGATCTGGGCTTGGCCTGGTCCCTGCCCGAGGTGTACGCCGACCTGGTGGCCCGTAGCCAGGAACGGGTCACCGAGAGCGATGCGTACATCGACGGGGTCCGCCACATCCTGGAACAGATCCTGGCCGACAACGGCATCCGCGGCAGGGTCAGCGGGCGGCCCAAGCACCTGTACTCGATCTACCGCAAAATGCTCGACCAGGGCATCGGCTTCGACAAGGTGTACGACTTCATCGCGTTTCGCATTATCGTCGATGAGCTGCGTGACTGCTACGCCATGCTCGGCGTGATCCACGGGCGCTGGACCCCGGTGCCCGGCCGCTTCAAGGACTACGTGGCCCTGCCCAAGCGCAACCTGTATCAGTCCCTGCACACCACCGTGATCGGCCCCCGGGGCCAGCCCATCGAGGTGCAGATCCGCACCGAGAAGATGCACCGCATCGCCGAGCAGGGCATCGCCGCCCACTGGCGCTACAAGGAGAAACGCGATGCACCGCGGCCCGAGGACCGGGTGTTCGAGTGGCTGCGCCAGGTAGTGGACGCGCACCAGGAGATCCGCGACCCCCAGGAGTTCCTGGAGGCGATCAAGGTCGAACTCTACCCCGACGTGGTGTTCGTGTTCAGCCCCGCCGGAGATCTCCTGGAGTTCCCCCAGGGCTCCACCCCGGTGGATTATGCCTACGCCGTGCACACCCAGGTGGGGGAGCGCTGCGTAGGCGCCAAGGTCAACGACCGCATGGTGCCCCTGAGCCACCGGCTGAAGAACGGCGACCGCATCGAGATCATCACGGCCAAGAGCCACACCCCCAGTGCCGACTGGCTGGAGTTCGTGCAGACCACCAAGGCCCGCAGCAAGGTGCGTCAGTGGATCAAGGCTCAACAACGGGAGCGTTCGGTGGAACTGGGCCGCGAGCTCTGCGACCGCGAGTTCCGCAAGGCCGGGCACAGCTTCTCCAAGGCGTGGAAGGAAGCGGGTATGCAGGCGGTGGCCCAGCAGTTCGGGTTCACTCGCCCCGAGGAGATCCTGGAGTCGGTGGGTTACGGCAAACTCACCGGCCGCCAGGTGCTGGGCAAGGTGTATCCTACCCACGAGGAGCAGCCCGACAGGGAGGTCGAAGAGCCCAAGCGCGCCCGCAAGGCGGAGGGGCCGCGCAAAGGCATCGTCATCCGCGGCGTGGGCGACACCATGGTGCGCTTCGCCCGCTGCTGCAACCCCCTGCCGGGCGAAGCGGTGATGGGGTTTGTCACCCGGGGCCAGGGCCTCACCGTGCACACCGCCGACTGCGTCAACATGCGCCGGCTCGACCCGGCCCGGCGCATCGAGGTGGAATGGGGGGGAGCGGAGGCCACCTCCCACCCGGTGAAGATCCGGGTGTACTGTGACGACCGCAAGGGTATCCTGGCCACCGTGACCCAGATCCTGGCCGGCTTCGACGTCAACGTCAGCCGCGCCGACGTGCGCACTTCCGCCGCCGGCCACGCCGAACTCAACTTCGAGATCCTGGTGGAGAACCTGGATCGCCTGCAGAAGATCCTGGGTTCCATCCGCAACATCAAGGGCGTCGCGCGGGTGGTGCGGGTGAAGCGTTAGAGGAGCTCAACCGTGAAGAGTGAACGGTGAACCGGTAGAATCCGGGGGGCCAGGGCTTTTCCGTTCACCGTTGACTGTTCGCCTTCAACCGGAGGTCGTTCCCATGCGAACCATCATCCAGACCGACCAGGCTCCTGCCGCAGTGGGACCCTACAGCCAGGCGGTGCGCGCCGGCGGCTGGGTGTACACCGCCGGGCAGATCCCCCTGGACCCCGCCACCATGCAGTTGGCGGCCGGCGACATCACGGCCCAGACCCGGCGGGCGCTGGAGAACCTGGCCGCGGTGCTCGCCGCCGCCGGCTGCTCGATGGCCGACGTGGTGAAGACCACCGTGTTCCTCACCGACCTGGGCGAGTTCGCGGCGATGAACGCAGTGTACGCCGAGGCGTTCGCGGAAGAGCCGCCGGCCCGCTCCACCGTGCAGGTGGCAGCGCTGCCCCTGGGGGCCCGGGTGGAGATCGAGGCCGTGGCTCGGGAGCCCCGGGGGGGGGCCATGGATGCGGCCGACTGGACGCCGTAGCGGAATCTCACCCGTTTGGGCGATGCTCGTTCCGGGGCTGCGTGTTACACTGCGCGCCACGGTGCGCCGAGACGCGGACCGCACCCCGAGGGGGAGCTGTTGAATCCCAGACCGAGTTCACCCGACCTTGCCGAGGTTCGGAGCCGCAGTGCGCGCTGGCGCGCTGCCGGACCGTTGTGGCTCCTCGCCCTGGCCCTGGGGCTGTTGCCGGGGTCCGCGGCGGCCGAGCACATCGTCACCCTGCGCAGTGCCCCCCTCGCCGTGTATGACACCGCCCTGCAGGGCTTCCAGGCCGGTTACGGCGCGCACCTCCGGGGGCGCGCCCAGAAGACCGTGGCCCCGATCCGCTACACCGATCTGCTCCTCACCGAGCTCGACGAGGGGGCAGCTGCAGCGGTACGGGCGGCCCGCCCCGACCTGTTGGTTACGGTGGGGCAACACGCCCTGGACAGCGTAGCCGAGCTGGGCGGGGTGCCCATGGTGCACCTCCTGGCTTCCCGCGTGCCGCCCTCCCTGGCCGGTCGCGACGACGTGCGGGGGGTGTCGGTCGCCGTCTCCCCCGAGCAGTGGGTGGAGGCGTTTACCCAGGCCATGCCGGGCCGGCGGCGGGTCGGAGTGGTACACGACCCGCGCCGTACCGGGCCGTGGGTAGAGCGCGCCACCGCGTTCGGCCGCCTCCACCAGATCACCGTCATCGGGGCCGTGGTCGCCGGGGCCCGGGGAGTGGCCGACGCCCTGGACCAGTTGCGGGGCGGGGTCGATGCCCTGTGGATGATACCCGACCTCACCGCGGTCACCCCCGACACCGTACCGCTGCTGGCCGAGTTCTCCTTGGAGGAGGGCATCCCGGTGTTCTCCTTCGCCGAAAAATACCTCGAGGTGGGGGCCACCGCTGCGTTCGTGCTGGACCCAGAGACCGTGGGGCGCCAAGGGGCGGCATTGGGTGAGGGCCTGGTGCGTCACGCCCCGGGGGAGGGAGAGCCCCAGTTCGCAGCCCGGGCAGTGATGCGGGTCAACCGGGCCCTGGCGTTCCGGTTCCTGCCCGCTGTTCCGTACCACTGAGCCGCGAACGGTCCATGTCCCGCCTGCCCTTGGTCGCCGGTTTTGGCGACGCGCTCACCCGGCGCATCTTCCTCTACCTCGCCATACCCATGTTGCTGATCTGCCTGGGGTTTGCCGGAGCCCATCTGTTCGGGATGCAGCGGCGGTTGACGCAGGAGTTCGTGGCTCACGCACGGGCCCAGGCGGCGTTGTTCGTCCACGCGGCCCGGATCCCGTTGTTCGCGGGGGATCGGGGGGCGCTCGATTCCCTGTCCCAGGGACTGTTGGACGACCGCTCCTTCCTCTCGGTGCGGGTCTTTGATTCCCAGGGGCAGCTGCTGCTGCAGACCGACGGTCGGAGCACCGGGCCCCTTCCAGACACCTGGATGCGATCGACCCCTGCCGGCGCGGCAGTGGCGGAGGGACCAGAGTTTCTCGAGTTCTGGTTGGTCGTGCCCGGCAGCACCGGCTACCGAGACGACGAGGCCCTCTACTTCGAGCCCGAAGATGGCCGGGACGGGGGGGACCCCATCGGCACCATCGGCGTGCTCGCCAGTCGGGCCGTGGTGCGCGAGGCGGTGGCGGCGGGCACCCTCCGCTACGGCATGCTCACCCTGTTGTTCCTGGTTCTTGCCGGGGCCGTCGCCCTGGCGGTCGTGGCTGAGGCCACCCGGCCCCTGCGCGGGCTTCTCGAACAGATCCAGGGTCGAGACTCCCCGCCCCGACCCGGTCGGGAATCCTCTTGGGTCACGGACCGCCACGCCTCCCTGATCTCCCAATTGGACGAGTCCTTCGAGACCATCCGTCGGTTGAACGCGGAACTGGAGGGGCGGGTGGCCGAGCGAACCCGGAAACTGTCTGCGGCCAACGCCGAGTTGCAGCGGGCCCGCGACCACCTGGAGGAGAGGGTGCAGGAGCGTACCGAGGCGTTGGCGCACACCCACGCCCAGTTGCGCCACGCCGAGAAGCTCTCCGCCATCGGCCGCCTGGCGTCGTCCCTGGCCCACGAGCTCAATAATCCCATTTGCGGGGTACGCAACTGCATCGAGGAGCTGCGCTACGGCCTGCCGGTGGCGAGCGAAGAGGCGGAGATCGCCGACCTGGCCCTGGCCGAGTGCGACCGCATGGCGGCTCTGGTGAGCAGCCTGCGCCGGTTCAGCCGTCCCTCCTCGGACCGGGTCGAACCGGTGATGCTGCCGACCCTGCTCGATGCGCTGCTGCGGCTGACGCACAAGCAGTTCGACGGCGGGGGCATCCGCGTGGTGGCCGAGTACGCACCCGACCTGTCGCCGGTTTCGGCTGCGGGAGACCAGCTCAAACAGGTGTTCCTCAACCTGTTGCAGAATGCCCGGGACGCCATGGATGGGGGGGGCGGCACGGTCACCCTGCGGGCGCGGCAGACGGGGGGGGAAGTGGTTGTCGAGATCGCCGACCAGGGTGCCGGCATCGCCCCCGAAAACCTCGAGAAGATCTTCGAGCCGTTCTTCAGCACCAAGGATGCCGTCAAAGGCACCGGCCTGGGGCTCTCGGTGAGCCACGGGATCGTGGAACGTTTGGGCGGGCGCATCGAGGTGGAGAGCACCCTCGGACGGGGCAGCACGTTCACCGTGTGTCTGCCCGCCATGGAGGAACTCGCATGAGTGCCAGGGGCCGCATCCTGCTGATCGACGATGAACCCACCATCCGCCGCACCCTGCGCCGCGCCCTGGAGCGCAACGACTTCGCCGTTACCGATGTCGCAGGGGGCGACCAGGCACTGCTGGCCCTGCAGGAGAAATCCTTCGACGTGGTGATCACCGATCTGGCCATGGAAGGCACCAACGGCATGACGGTGCTGGAACAGGCCAAACGTCTCGACCCCGATACCTGCGTCATGGTCATCACCGGTTTCAGCGACACCGCGTCGGCGGTGAACGCCCTGCGGCTGGGGGCCGAGGACTACGTGGCCAAGCCCTTCGACTACGACGAGATCCTGCTGCGGATCGAACGCTGCGCCGAGCGCCGGCGCCTGCGCCGCAAGGTGCGACTCTACGAAGAGTTCCTGCCCATGTGCGCCTCCTGCCACAACGTGCGTGACGACACCGGCGGCCAGCACGGCCGCGGCGAGTGGCTGCCCCTGGAGGTGTACCTGGAGCGCAAAGCGGGGGTCAGCATCACCCACGGCTACTGCCCCGCCTGCCGGGACAAATGGCGGGAAAGCAAGTGAGGAGCGAACGGCCGAGTGAACCGTGAGGAATGAACGGTAACAGGTAGAATCCAGGGGCAGGAGGCCTTTCCCGTTCACGGTTCACTCTTCACCGTTCACTTTCCCCCGGCTCGCGTTTTCACCTGTGCTCCTCCCCCCGTCCTCCCCGAACATCACGGTTTCTCCAGTCACCCATGCGAGTTTCGCTTGAGCACATTCCCTCCGCTGTTCTACAGTGCGCCGCCAACCCGGCGCCGGCTCTGCCCGGCGCCCTTGCGTTTTTGTTGAGGAGGGTCCCTGAATGGCCGTACCCCGCTTTCGGCTGGCGTTCGCCCTGATCCTGGGCGGCACCCTCACGGCCGCCGCAGCCCCCACGCCCCCCGCCGACGCCGACCCCGCCGCCGGCCTCGTGGTGGCCCGTACACAGCTCTCGCCGGCCACCGAAGAGGCGTTCCTGCGCCTGTACTTCTCCGATGACCAACTCGTCCGGACCGCGACCCGCGCTCCCAAGCCCATCACCCAGGTCGCCGAGAACGTGAGCGTCGTCACGGACCAGCAGATCCGGGACATGAACGCCCACACCCTGGGCGAGGTGCTGAAACGGATTCCGGGGGTCTACACCTACACCTTCGGCAACCACTTCGGGGCGACGCCCCTGGCTCACATCCAGGGATCCGGCGAACCGAACCCGTTTGTCTACGGCCACGAAGACCGCCACGTCCTGGTCCTCCTGGACGGCATCCCCTGGAGTTCCGAGACTTCGGGCGCGTTCCTCGACACCATCCCGGTGGGATCGATCGAGCGCATCGAGATCATCCAGGGGCCGGCCTCGTCGGCCTGGGGTTCCTCCCTCGGCGGAGTCATCAACGTCATCACCAAGGCCGCCGGGACCTCGGCACGGCCCCACGGGGAGGTCTCAGGGAGCTACGGGGAACGCAGGGCATGGGACCTGCGCGGAGAGCTCTCCGGTGCGGCCGGGCCAGTGGGCTACTACCTGCAGGGTCAGTCGCAGAGCGCGGAATGGGACCAGCCGGGGTCTGCGGGCTTCGAGGAGAAGAGCGGCCTCGCCAAGGTCCGGGTCGCGGTGTCGGACCGCGTCGCCCTGGATCTCTCCGCGGGACGCACGGTCGTGGAGAGCAATGTGGGCCTCCTGGCCAGCGAGTATGCCCTGTCCCAGAACGAACCCCAGGCCACGTTCGGCCGTGTCGGCCTGGACGTGCAGCCCACGGCCGCCCTCAGCCTGTATCTGGAAGCCTACCGGTTCGATCAGAGCGTCGACCAGGCTACCCAGGAAGACGGCACCTGGGCTCCCAAGGGGGCCTTGCTGATCGACCGGCTGTTCGACGAAGAAAACAGCGGTCTGCAGGGCCGGGTGTCCTGGAGCCGCGAGGCCCACACCCTGGTGGCGGGCGTCGACTACCGGCACACCGACCTGGTGAATCGGACCGACGCCGGTGACCTGTTCCAGAGCTTCGGCTACCCGCCCCGATTCCAGGTGGAGCCAGACGTGGACCGCTGGGGCCTGTACCTGAACGACACCCTGGATCTCGGGGCGTTCGCCCTCACGCCGGGCCTGCGCTACGACGACAGCTCCCGCACCGACCCGTTCTGGAGCCCCAGCGTAGGCGCCACCTGGGTCCTGGGGAGGGTCACGACCCTGCGCGGCAGCATCGCCCGGGGGTTCGGAGCGCCGCCCCTGACCTACCTTCAGGGCGGCGGGATCGGCGTTGCGCCCAACCCGGACCTGAAGCCCGAGACGATCTGGTCCTACCAGGCCGGGCTGGAGACCGCGGCGCTCCCCTACCTCTGGCTCAAGCTCACCGGCTTCCGCCACGAGGTGAGCGGTTCCATCGGTTTCGTGCCCGCTATCGGCAGTTGGGAAAACCAGGGCACCGTCTGGCGCACCGGCTGCGAGCTGGAAGCGGAGACCGCCCGGGTCGCGGGGTTCCACGTCCGGGGGGGGGGCTCGTACGTGAAGATCGAGACAGCCGGCAGAGAGCGGGACCAGAACCAGTACCAGGCACTGCTGGGCCTCTACTACGAGCCCACGGCCACGGTCCACGCCGAGGCCTTCGGCCAGTACCTCTGGTGGGATCTGGGCGCAGGAGCGGAGGAGGGGACACACAACGACTTTCTCTGGGACCTGAACCTGCGCAAGACCTTTTATATTTCGAAACGCGTCGCGGCGGATCTCTTCGGAAGCGTACACAACCTGTTCAACGACGATGCACAGTGGGACACCGACCGGGGCCAGGAGCGGCGCTGGGTGGAGGCAGGGGTACGCGTCGGTTTCTGAGTTTGGAAGGATTTCGACCTCATTGGCGAGACGAGACAACGCGTGGGTCGATGGCCGATGGCAACCGCAACCCGCACCAGGAGGGACGCCATGGAAGAGTTGGGAATCGCCGTGTTGGAAGAGGGCAGGGACGCGCAACAGGTCGCGGAGATGGCGGCGTGCTGCACCCAAGGCCCCGCGGCCCTGCGGCCCCAGCCGGACGAGTAGGGCTGGAAACCGGGCACCTTCGCGCGACCGCGCACCGCAGCGGGAACCGCCGGTTCCCGCTGCGGTATTCCGCGAGGGGCACCGAAATGGGACGGCCCCGCCGGGAGGAACCCAGATGAACCTCTCCCGCTACCTCAAGATCTGGCCCCAACCGGGCAAGCCCGGCGCGTCCCTGGTGTTCTCCACCCGGACCGGCTCGACCACAGTGATCCCTGCCCTGGCGCTGGAGCGCTTGCGCCGGGGAGATGTGCCCGCCTCCGCCGTGGAGGCGTTGACCCGGCTCGGGGTGGGGGTGGAAGACATCGGGGCAGAGCGGGCCGCGGGGCTCGGTTACCTGGACCAGGTGAACCGTGTGGACCCCGGCGTGACAGCCGCGGTCATTCTTGGCATGGGCTGCAACTTCGCCTGTCCCTATTGCTACGAGGGGACGAACGGCGACCCGTCCATGGACGAGACCACGGGGAGAGCCCTCATCGCGTTTCTCAAGACCCGCTTCCGGCTCGGCAAACAGACCCTCACCCTGGATCTCTACGGCGGCGAACCGCTCCTCTACCGCGACCGCATCCGCCAGCTGGCCGCGTCCCTGAAACCCTGGGTGGAAGGGCAGGGAGGGCGTTTCCGCTTCACCCTGGTGACCAACGGCTCGCTCCTCACCCCCGAGGTGGTGGACGAGTTGCTGCCCCTGGGGCTGGTGAGCGCCAAGGTCACGGTGGACGGCCCCGCCGATCTCCACGACCGCTCGCGGCCCTACGCGGGGGGCAGGGCCAGCTTCGCTGCGGTGCTCGCCAACCTCCGCGCGGTGTGTGAGCGGGTGAAGGTCGGCCTCGGGGGCAACTACACGGCCGCCAACTGGCGGCGCTTCCCGGAACTGCTCGACGACTTGCAGACCACCGGACTGGGGCCCGACCGCCTGGCCCAGGTCTCCTTCTCCCCGGTGCTCGCGACCGACGCCGCCCCTGAGGCCTGCGCGGGCTGCGCCTCGGTGAACGATCCCTGGCTGGCCGAGGCGGCCACCGCCCTGCGTGGCGAGATCCTCCGGCGCGGTTACTCTGCTCCCAAGATCACCCCCTCGCCGTGTATGGTGGATCTCACGGACGCCTTGGTCGCCAACTGGGACGGATCGCTGACGAAGTGCCCGGCCCTGATCGGCCGCAAGGAGTTCGCCGTAGGCGACCTCTGGAACGGTGTCACCGGGGACGTGGAAGCCACCTTCGGCGGACCCCGCTGGAAGATGGAGGAGAGCTGCCAGGACTGCTCCTACCTCCCTCTCTGCTTCGGCGGCTGCCGAACGATTCAATACCAACGCACCAGCACAATGGCCGGTGTGGAGTGCCAGAAGCCCTTCCTCGACGCCACCCTCGAACCCATGATCCGCCAGGACGTCCAGCACCGTTGGACCACCTCCGTCAGCTGATGGCTCACCGTGGGAATTCGGTTGGCACGGGCCGTC
This sequence comes from Deferrisomatales bacterium, assembly GCA_029211085.1. Lineage (GTDB taxonomy): Bacteria > Desulfobacterota > Deferrisomatia > Deferrisomatales > JARGFW01 > JARGFW01. Next base: position 14,054 of record JARGFW010000102.1, read on the forward strand.
GCCTCCCCGTAGATTGCACCCCATGACCCACCTCTTCCTGTTCCTCCTGATGCTCTGCGTCGGGGCCGTGGCGGCGTTGCAGCCCCTGGTGAACGCCCGTCTGGCGCAGCGGGTCGGGGGGTTCCTGCCCAGCGCCCTCGTGTCGTTCTCGGTCGGGGCCCTGGTTCTGGCGACGCTGGTGCTGGGATCGGGTCGCTCCCCGGGACTGCGCGGGCTGGCAGGTGCTTCCTGGTGGGAGCTCACCGGAGGCCTGATGGGCGCGCTCTACGTTTCGTCGACGATCATCGTCTATCCCCGGATCGGCGCCGCGGCCGCATTGGCCGCCGTGATCGCCGCCCAGCTCACCGCCGGCCTGTTGCTGGACCACTTCGGAGCCTTCGGCTTCCGGCAGATCGCCCTGGACTGGCAGCGGGTGCTGGGGGTGGTGCTGTTGTTCGTGGGGGCGGTGCTGGTCTTCCGGTCGTGAAGAGGGCCGGACGTCAAAGGCGTTTTTGGAAGGATCGACGGGAGCTACGGGATCTGGCAGTTCAAAAGCCTTCGGGTTCCATCCTGTCCATCCCGTAGATCCCGTCCCAAAAACGCCGTTGGTCCTTCGCCTCTTGCCCGCCCTTGGGCCGTTACAGGGAGACCGGCAGCAATCCCGTCGTCGCCACTCCCTCCGGGGTCACCTCGCAGCCCAGGGCGTAGACTTCCACCCCGACCGCCACGGCGCTCTTCAACCCCGCCGCGTAGGCCGGGTCGATATCGGCGGCGGGCGTGAAGCGGGTGCCGTCGGCGCGCTGTACCACGTATAACATGGCGGCGCGGTGGCCGGCGGCCACCTGGGCGGACAGCTCCTCCAGGTGTTTGAGGCCCCGGGCGGTGACCGCGTCGGGGAAGCGGGCGGCGCCGCCCTCCACCAGGGTCACGTTCTTCACCTCCACGAAACACAGGCGCTCGCCGTCCCGGAGCAACAGGTCGACGCGGCTGCGTTCCCCCATCTTCTTTTCCCGCAGCACCTCCGGGTAGCCAGCCAACTCGGGGATGACGCCGGTGCGGACCGCCTCGGCGGCGAGCTGGTTGGGCACCCCGGTGTCGATGCCCACCCACACTCCGGCGTCTCCCTGGATGGCCTTCCAGGTGTAGCGCAGCTTGCGCGCGGGGTTCCGGCTGTCCCACAGCACGGCCTGGTGGCCCGGGAACAGGCAGCCCTGCATCGAGCCGGTGTTGGGGCAATGGGCCACGGTCTCGGTGCCGTCGGGCAACACCATGTCGGCCAGGAATCGCTTGCGGCGCCCATGGAACGTGGCGGTGATCAAGGGGGGAGGGAATGGGACGAAGGCGCGGGGCTGGGTCAAGGAAAGTTCCTCATGGGTCGATCAACAGGGGGTCGGTGAAGGGGGGATACGGAGGTGCGGGTCATGCGCGGTGTAGGACTCATCCTGGTGTTGTTCGGTCTGGCGTTGGGGGGCTACTTCGTGGCCCAGAATCTGGAAGCGGTGCAGGGCGAGCGGGGCGGGCGGACCGTGATGGAACCCATGGCGGCGGCCAAGGACGTCGCCGGCCGCGCGACCCGGAACCTGGACAATCTGAAAAAGTCCCTGGACGAGGCCACCAAGTAGCCGGGGCTCTCATCGTTCAGGGTTTCCCAAGGCCCTTCCTGGCCCGGTCCAGGGCCAGTTGCACCTTGCCCAGGATACCCCGCAGGATGCGCACGTCCCGCGGGTCCGGCAGACGGCGTGAGAAGATGCGCCGCACCTCGTTCATCATCCGGTCCGGGGTCGCCTCCTCGATGAACCCGATCTCGTCGAGCACCTGGGCAAAGTGCCCGTACATCCCCTCCATCTGCTCCACCGACGCCACCGGGTGCGGGCGGCCCTGCTGTGCGCGGGTGGTGCGCTCGGCCTCGGCAAGCTCGTAGCAGCACAGCATCACCGCCTGGGCCAGGTTGCAGCTCGGCAGCTCCGGGTGGGTGGGGATGCGCACCAGCCAGTGACACAGCTCCAGTTCCGCGGTGGTGAGTCCGGTATCCTCCCGCCCGAACACCGCGGCTACCCGGTTGCCCCCCAGTTCTTCCGTTACCCGAACGGCGGCTTCGCGCAGATACAGGCCGTCGCGCCGCCGCTTGCCCAGCCGCGTGGTGAACCCCAGGGCTAGATCTACCTCGGCCAGGGCTTGGGCCAGCGAACCCACCACCCGGGCGCCCCGCACCCGGTCGGCGGCAGAGCGCGCCATCGGCGCCATGCGGGGGTCGTCGAAGATGCCCTTGGCCGGGTTCACCAGTACCAGATCCGACAGCCCGAAGTTCCCCATGGCCCGCGCCACCGAGCCCAGATTGCCGCCGTACAGGGGCTCGACGAGGACGATGCGAAGCTCGGTCACGGGGTCCGATGGGGGAAGTTCAAAGGCAAGGTCAAGGGCTGTTTTGGACAGGATCTCACGGATTGCACGGCAAGAGCATATCTTGTTCTCAGAATCCGGTCTTGATCCCTGCGATCCATGAAATCCCTTCTAAAGAAAAGGTTCTTGAGCTCTTCTGAGCCCGCGACAAAAAGAGGGGAGGCCGGCGGCCTCCCCTCGGTGGTTGCTGCCGGGGCCGCCTACTTCTTGGCCGGGGGCTCGATGCCCAGGCGCTTGGCGCTGTGGTCTCGGCCCATGTAGAAGTTCAGCCACGACGAGGTCCACAGCAGGTCGTAGTTGACCGGGGGCACGTGGTAGGCGCCCAGCTGGTCCTCGGTGCCGTCGCTCTTCATGCGGTCGTACACCCGCACGTAGATGCACTTCTTCTCCTTGGGGTAGACCTCGCACCAGCCCTCGAAGCTGCCGCCGCAGGGGCCGTTGCGCTGGCCCTTGG
>JARGFW010000103.1 GCA_029211085.1 Deferrisomatales bacterium
CCCTCGGACTTGAGCGAGTTGGAGCACACCAGCTCGGCCAGGTCCGGGTTCTGGTGGGCGGGCGAGTAGCACCCCGGTTTCATCTCGTAGAGCCGCACCGGCACTCCCGCACGGGCCAACTGCCAGGCCGCCTCGCAGCCTGCCAGGCCACCGCCGATCACTTGCACCCGGGACTCGTCACGGTCCGCCATCGAGAACTCCCACACACCTGGCCCTGCCCGCCCCGGCCGCAGACGGTACAGCAAACCATGCCGCAGTTCAAAGTGGGCCACGCCCATGATTTGGGAGGTGTGGCATGGGGTATGCCCCACCCGGCCTGTGACGTATCATGTCCAGACCAAGCGGCGAACATCCAACCGCGCACCGTGACGTAACGAGAAACCCGCGAACGAGACAAATGAGGTGCTACAGCCGTGCCCCATTCGGCCAAGATGCATACCTTACCAGTCGCAAGACCTTGAAAGACTTCAACATCGAGTAAACCCCATGACAATAAGACAAGTTTTTTATTTTATCGCAGCATTAATTATATCAAATTTTTCATCAACTGTTTCTTTTTCTGCTGATTTGCAATCATCTAAAAAGCTTTACTGGTTTATACCAGACGGTATGCGCGCCGACCCGGTATTGTTCAATATTTTTGAATGGGCAGAACAGGGATTACTTCCTAACATACATTTCATGATGAAAAATGGTTCGTATGGATATTCTATGCCGGTATTTCCTTCACACACACCGGTGAATTTTTCGACTCTATTGACTGGATCCAATCCTGCAACCCATGGTGTTGCTGACGGCCCTATGCACATAGAGGGTAGGCCTCTGAACAGGGTCTCCATTGGAGGTTTCAGTTCGATCGCCAAGAAAGTACCACCTCTGTGGATCAACATGGAGGCCAGCAAGAAGAAGGTGGCACTTCTTTCCATGCCTGGTTCGACACCGCCGGAACTGGATCAGGGGATTACCATCCGAGGGAGGTGGGGAGGTTGGGGTGCGGACTTCCACGCTGTCAATTTCCAGTCAACCGGGGACCCGGCGGAAACGCTGCGCCAAACGGCCGCCTCCAGGCTCTTCTTTTTCGGCCCAGAACTGACCAGTCAGGTTGCAGCCACCCCTGCAGCGGGGTGGGGCCCCACGCCGGCTACCTTCAGCCCCCCGCGCGAAGTGGAGATGAAGGCCTGGGGGACCTCCATTTTCGGCTACATTCTGGACAGTTCCAACAACGGTAAGGAGGACTACGACAAGGTTCTTTTCTCCTTGGACAAGAAAAGCATCTTTGCAAGCCTGGGAAGGGACGAGTGGAGTGAATGGAGCCCCATTCGTCTTTCATGGAAAGAACATATCGTCGGCTCCCATGTACGGATAAAGGTCATTCGGCTTGGTTCATCGAAAAACACGGGAGATATTTCGTTAAGGATCCGGTGCCTTTTCAATAATCTAAATGAGTATATTACCAGTCCATCCTATGTGTCTGAAGAAGTAGTCGACGGAGTTGGACCAATGGTCGACTTCGCAGACAACTTTCCTCCACAGTTGATCTACTATGAGGAGGACAAAAGGACATTTCTTGAAGAATCAGACATGTCGTTTGCGTGGCACAGAAAAGCCGCGAAGTTTGTGCTGGAACGCTACAGACCGGATGTGTTCATCCACGACATCTACACGCCGAATCAGATGCTCACCAGCCGTTGGTGGCTCGGCTATGTCGATCCGTCCAGCGCAAGATATGGCGACGTAACCCAAAGCCAGAGAAAGGCGCTTTGGAAAGAAGTTCGTGCCATGTATCGCAAGATCGACGACATTTTGGGCGAGTATTTGAAGGTTGCGGGCGACGACACCTTGGTCGTCCTGAGCTCTGACCACGGCGCAGTCCCGTTGGACCAGTGGGTCAACCTCAACAACCTGTTTGCGCGGGAAGGCCTGCTCGCGTACCGGATTAACCCGAGCACGGGGCTTTCAGAGATCGACTGGGAACATTCTCAGGTGGTGTATCTGAAGATGGATAACATCTACATCCACCCGGAGGGGTTGTCCGGAAACTGGCGGAGGGCCGCCGGTCCGAAATACGAAGCACTGCGGGACAGGGTCGTGGGACTGCTGCACTCGTTGGAAACGGATGCGGGCCAGAGGCCTGTGGAAGCCGTGGTCAAGTGGGAAGATGTGAGGGCCTACTGGAATCTACCGGAGGACAGGGTTGGGGACCTGGTCGTCGCCAACCGGGCCGGGTTCGGGTGGAATGAACAGGTGACCCCTGACCTCGAGATCTTCTCGGTGCCGCTGAAGAGCGGATACAAGCAGGCGATCCTTCCTGAGGACAACAAGGGCATGTGGACACCGTTCGTCATCATGGGACCCGGAGTGAAGAAGAACCACGAGATCAGCAGCCCGATTCACCATGTCGACCAATACCCGACGATCATGAAGCTGATGGGGATGGACATTCCGGAGTTCGTAGAAGGGAAAGCGATAGGGACCGCAGTGGAGCACTAGCAGGCTGCTGAAAAACCACTTTGGACCCCCCAGAGTTGCTCGAATGCGTCCACATACTTGCCAGAAAATCCAGTCCGAGTGTTTTTCTGCAAGATCTGGTAACAGGTTTCACTCCGCGAGAGGTGGTTCCCGGACTTTTTCAGCAGCCTGCTAGGGTAGACCCATGCGAAAGATGATTGCCTCGACCTTGGTGCTCCTGTTCTCGACCCTCGGCGCCCCGGCTTTTTCAGGCGGACAGGGAACGCCGCCGGCAGATCTGGGAGAGGTTCTGGGGGGTGTTGGGGTGTACCTGAATGGGATGACGACGTACCGGGTTGAAAAGAACAACGTGAGAAAGGGAGTGGGCCACACGTTCCGGTCTATCGTGGCGCATGCCGCCCGCAAGACGCTGAAGATGGAGGTGATGGAAGGCGTCGACCCGCAGCGGGCGGCGGAGTATGCGGCGGGACAAAGCGACGTAACCATTGCGCTGTACGGCTCCATCCCCTCGCCCTATCCAGGAATGATAACCCAAACTCTCGCGTGCCCTGACGAGTTCAAACCGCAGCTTGTCCAGGTTGAGACGGCAGCCAATCGTGTTCCCGTCTACCTTCTCAACAGTACGCAACGGTTCACCTACGGCCCGTGCGTAGAGGAGTTGATCGCCCACCGCGGGGCCATGTGGTTTGCATACTCCGGCAAGAGGAGGACCCTGGTCCGGGTGGATGTCTTTGTCCCGCGGGAGGAATTCGATGAAGGCGAAGTCTTGGACATGGCGCGCTCGTTCGAGTTCAGGGACGGCGAAGTGCTTCTGGACCAGGCCGAAGTTGAAGGGCAGGGAGACCCCGCGGACACGACCAACTACAACCTCGTGTGGATTGCGTTCGATCCCCTCGGGGCAAACCACGTCAGCGCATACGGCTACCCCAGGAAGACCACCCCCCATCTGGACGAGTTCGCCAAGGGGGCTGTTCTGTTCAGGAACGCGATCAGTGCGTCGAGTTGGACACTGCCGTCCCTCATGTCGTGGTTCACGTCGATGTACCCGTCCCAGCACCGGGTTACCAATGCGTACAGCGGAAACACCGAGGCAGGGCCGGTCGTCGCGAACCTGACCGACCTCTCGCCTTCCGTCGTGACCTTCGCCGAGGTGTTGCAGGCCGCCGGCTATGCGACGGCGGGATTCACCGGCGGAGCCGGAGCCGGTAGCGTCTTCGGGTATGGCCGAGGGTTTGACACCTATTACGACGCAACAGATTTTGCGGGCTTTGATCTTGTAATGCCCATGTCCTTGGACTGGATCGGGGAGCACCAGACCGAGAAGTTCTTCGTTTTCGTCCACGGTTTCGATGTGCACGGGCGATATCGTCCCCCCCAACCCCTGGAGAAGAGGTTCATCGATCCAGACTACTCCGGTCCGTATGCCGGGGGGGCGGAAGAATACTGGCGACTCCGGGACGACAGCCTGGCACTCGGGTCACTGGCGATGGGAGAGGCCGACGTGGAGTTCTGGCGGGGGTGGTACGACGGAAAGATCTATCAGGCAGATCGCCGGCTTGGGGACTTCCTGGAGCAACTGGGACGCATGCCCTTGGCGAAAAACACCATCGTGGTGGTCTCCTCACCGTCGGGAAACGAGTTCCATGAACACGGGCGGTTCGACCACGGGTACAGTTTGTACGACGAACTGATCCGCGTCCCGCTGCTTTTCCGAATTCCAGGCCGGAGTGGCGTGACAGTCCATGATCAGGTGAGGACGGTCGACATCATGCCGACCCTGTTGGACCTACTCGATCTGGGCGCCGCCGAGAAGATTGCAGCCCAGATGACAGGAACCAGTCTCCTGCCGTTGCTCGAGGGGGAGTCGTTAGCCCTGGATGCGTTTTCCGAAACCGACTATCTAAACAGGGCGTTCAAACGTTCTCTGAGGACACACAGTGGCTGGAAGTTCATCTACACGATGGACTCGGGGCAGCCAGAACTGTACGACCTAAACTCCGACCGGGGAGAAATTGACAACCGGCTCGAACACAACGGGGTACTGGCTTACGAAATGGAACAGAAACTCTTTGCCCTCATGAAGGCGATGGGGGCGGCAGCCCTGGCACCCCATCTTCCTTGATTGCGTGGAGGCGCCGGGGAGACCCCGCCGTGCATGGCATTTTGAGCGGACCGAACCTATGGGTCCATGACCCCCGGGTAGGGAAGGATCGTCGTCTTTTCGTCGTACCCAACGCCTTTCTTTGCCAGTGATTGCATGGCAGCGTCCCACTCCAGGAGTTGTTTCTTCAAGCGTTGCACCACGTCGGGGTGCTTCCCTGCCACATTGTCGACTTCATGCGGGTCATTCTTGAGGTCATACAGTTCGACCTCCCGAACCTCCACGCTCGAGCCAGAGACGAAAGACCACCAGGAGGTCTTTTCAAGAACCTCCTTGTTGTTCCTAAGTATCAGTTTCCACTCATTGGTCCGTATCGCCGGGTAGTAGGGTGGATCCGCGGGGGTAAAATCGGCAAACGCTTCTGAAAGAAACCATGAGTAGGCCTCCAGTGCCTCTTGCTCTCCCGTGGTATCGGTGCAGCCGCCGCGGGATTTGAAGTGCACATTGCGGCGGTTTACCAGATACTCCCAAAGCGGCAAGCGGTTCATGTAAGCGTACTCACTCAATCCAGACTCATCACCCGTTTCTATCAGAGGCAGAAGACTCTTGCCTTGTGACTCGTGATTGATGGGAATGTCGAGGTAGCTGAGGATCGTTGGCATGATATCTATGCCCTGTACCTGCGCGGCAATCCTTTGGGGAGTGGCCCCCCCTTCCGGAAACTTGAGGAGAAGAGCGTTCTTCACTTCTGTGTCATACAGGTCGTAGTGCATGAAATATCCATGCTCGCCAAGATCCTCGCCGTGAGTCGAGTGCAGGACTACAAGAGTCTTTTCGTCCAGACCGAGCTTCTTAATCAATTCAATAACTTCCCCTACAAACAAGTCAGTGTAATGAATACCAGCGTCATATCGCCCAACGATGTAATCTATGTCTTCCTTACTTAACCTGTGTAAAGGCTTAGAATCAACATAGAAGTTTCCTTTGTATATTCTGGAAAGAACTCCATATCCGATCTCGTCCCCGCATTTCTCGTCTTCGATGCCGCATGGTCCACAGAAAAAAGGCGTATATCCAGGCGGATCGTACATCGTTTTGTATGGAGGTGGAACAGCGTGCGTGAACGGAAAATGCACCGTTCCAACGGCTAGCCACAGGAAAAACTTCTTTCCCTTATTTTTGTTTATCCAGTCCAAAGCTTCTACTGGTGTCTTCCTCCAAGGTTTGTTTGCCGGAACGAAATCGTCGAATAAATCATCAAAACTGTTCTTGTAGTTGCCTTTTATTTTCGAACTTCCGCGCTGAATAAACTCTGGGGAACTCAAGAACGCAGCGTTCGTGTATCCATACACCTTCAGGATATTTGGAAGATTGACGGTGGTTATTGCGTCTTTGGGCACCTGAAAAGACACGAGGCCGTTCGCGCGGGGATACCGAGAGGAGAAGATGCTCATCTGGGAAACAGGTGTCAGCACCGCTTGCGCGATGAAATTCTCAAACAAAACGGAGCGGTCGGCCAGCAGGTCGATGTTGGGACTCGTGTTTCTCTCGTACCCGTAACACCCCAAATGGTCGCGCCGGAGGGTGTCAATCGAGATGAAGATGATGTTCGTATAGCGGTGCCTGGGAATCTTGGCTTGCCCCAAGTCTGCGCAGGCCGGGGACACGGGGGTGCAGAAGCACAGACCGAGAATCAGGGGAGGAAAGGCACGGGCTCGAAGAGGAAAGGGCAGCTTCATGGTCGACGATTCCTCCCGGAAAGGGTTGGTCCGCGGCGAATCGGGTCGAAGAGTACTACACGAAGGGGGCAGGTGGCCTCGCCCCGGGTCACCTCGCCGGACCGCGTTGCCCCGCACGGCCCAACACCTCGAGAGCCTTGCGAACGAAGCGCTCGTCCACCAGTTCTGCCATGTCGGGAGTGGCGTCGATGTACCCATGTTGATGGAGCCAGCGGACGTCCCTCTCCATGCCCTCCAGATTGAGAACACCGTCGGGATGCAAAGAAGGCTTACCGATGCGCATGAACAACCCACGGTCGTCCATGGAGGTGTGTTTCTTGACGACGTCAAATACTTCGTCGAAGTCCAGCTTCCCATCCAGGAAATCCAGATAGTCTCTGACTCCCTTGAGGTACCCGACCATAAACTTGACCCCCGCTTCCGGCCGCGCTGCGATGAAAGCGCTCGAATAGATCAGTGCCCCGCCCTGCTGGCCCGGATAGAGCTCTTTGTTCGCGAGTACCGGGACGCCCAGATCCTTGCTTTGGGCCAGGGTTAGAAAGGGTTCCAGGAGGGACGCTCCGAAAACGGCTCCGGAGGACAAGGCGGCCAACATGCCGGGGAGGGGCATGGTCTGCACCTGTACTTCCTCCAGTGACGAGCCGTGCTCTTTCAGAAAGAGCTCCAGGTATATTTCCTGGGCATTGCCGCGTCCGGAAACACTGAACACCTGTCCGCGCAGGTTCTCGGCGGTGAGTTGTCCCGGGTACAGCTTCTTGCTGATGACTACCGCATGAATGGGCTTGGCAGAGTCTTGATATGGGTGATGGCCCTTGTCCGCTACCATCCGCATTCTGCCATCTCGGCTGATGGCGTTGTACAACCCCGCGTTGACCCCCGTTCCGCCGACATCGAGCTGCCCGCTGGCTAGCAATGGGACCATCTGGGTGCCGATCTTGAACATAACGAGCTCGATATCCAGCCCTTGTTCCCCAAAGTAGCCTTTTTCCATGGCGATAAATGTTCCGATCGACGGCAGAAGCGGCAACTCTCCCACCCTGACCTTGTCTCGCTCGCTATCCCCCTGTCCCGCGAACACGGCCGGGGTTGCCACCCAAATGACCGGAAGGAGAACGGAGGAAACTGCAAGCAACCATCTGCGCATTGGAATCCACCCTTTGCCGGAAGGAGGGGTGCCCTGGAGCAAGCTTGTCCCCGATATTGGGTCCTCACCCTTCAACGGGGAGCACTTCTTGGTTGTATGGAGTCAGTATGCCGTCGGCATAGGATGACTCCGGAAACGGAATGAAATCCGGGTGATAGAATTGGATGCAGGACGCGTCCACAAAGAAATGACCGCGTCTAGTCAAGAACAGTTTACTATTGTCCTCTGTCATTATCCCATGTGCTTTTAGTGCGTCGATCTTATTCGAGAATATATCAGAAACATATAGCCCCGTATTTTCTTTATAGAAGCTCTTGTCCACGAAAAACTGGTTCCTCAATGGCCCAACCACGGACCGCCTCAGCAAATCATCCGTTGTACATCTCTTTCCTTTTGATAATGGAATTTGCCCTCTATTTATTGAATCACAATACGCTTTGATGTCTTGTGTCTTTATCCCGATTGTGCCGTTTAGGCTGTTGTTTGCACTGAGACCCAATCCGACAACATCATATAGACGGCAGAACTTCTTCTTGATGTATTCCGAGACACCTCTCCTGCTCTTGGAAAACATGCCAGTACAGTAGTCGTCATACATGCCGGCGCTGTTGGCGATCATGACGCCGAGTTCCTTCATCACGTAGACGTCTTCCAACTGGGGGAAGTCCCCGGGGCTCTGGAGGTAGCGGTCCGCTATCTGCCCCGGCATCTGGTTATGGGGTTTCACCCGCAATCGGTAGAGTTGAAAGGACTCGATGTCGAGTTCCACCACACGGTTCATGGTATCCGCCCAGTTCTCAGGCGTCTGTCCCGGATACCCGTAGATCAAGTCTATACAAATGTTGTCTATTCCAGCGTTTCTTGCATTGGAAATGGCCTCGGCCACATCGTCACCCCTGTTGGCCCGGTTCATATCCTTCAGGATACCGTCGTCGAGCAACTGTACACCAATTGTGATTCGGTCGACGCCGTATGTATGCAACAGCTTTAGCCGCTCAAGTCCAACATTTCCTATAATAGTCGAAACATCAACATCGTATGTGAACTGTTCGCACGACTCGAAATCAATCCGACTAGTGAATGAATCTAGAAACCTTTCCAATTGTCTCGGCGACAGGCACGTAGCGGTGCCTCCTCCTATATTGATCGCTTCCGCATGTATCTTTTCAAGATTTAGCCTCCTTAGATACAGGTTCATCTCCGTGTCGATACAATCCAGATAGGTATCTTTTTCATTTGCAGGCCTCCCCTCAAAGCTCACGAAGTGGCAGAACCTGCATCTCTTGGCACAAAAAGGGATATGTGCGTAGACCACGAAACGATTCAAAGTGCTGGCCTCGTATCCCCGAAAGAACTCGTCCTCCCCCATGGGCGGATACATGGTAACCGGGGGATACAGCACGGCCGGGAAATAGCCTCCGTCTCGCGGGATGAAGCCGAGTTGGCGCAGTTCATTAATATCCAAACGCCCCACGTTTTCCCTGGCTTGTTGGACCAAGTCCGACACGTTCATCTTCATTGCCTTCTCCAGGGCATGATGACCCTCTCCATCCCATTCAACAGAGCGGTCAGTAGCCAACCCAGTCCCGCCAGGGCAAATAGTGCCGCGTACATCCGCTCCACCTGAAACATCTCCCAGGAGATCCAGATCCGGAATCCGATTCCAGATGTGCTCCCGACAAACTCAGCGGCAACAATGAGGATCAGGCAGATGCCCACCGCCAGCTTGAAACCGTTGAAGATCGCCGGCAGAGCCCCGGGAAGAAGGATGCACAGAAACCGATCCACGGGCCTGTACTGACCGATCGTAGCGGTTTCGAAGTGAATCGGGTCGATGGCGGAGGCGCCGTAGTATGTGTTCAGCAGCAGCAAGTAGAAGCCGCCGAGCGAGACGATGAAGACCTTTGATATCTCTCCATAACCGAAGACCAATACCACGAGCGGAATAAGAGCAATCTTCGGGAGGGGATAGGTGAAGGTCACCAACGGGTGAAGTGCGTAGTATATGAACCGGTTCCTGGCCATCAGAATGCCCAGAATCACCCCCGGAATTCCCCCCAGCAGCAACCCACAGAGGGCCCTGAAGAGGCTGGTGCATAGGTCTGAGACGATGAGTCCGGAAACCACCATGCCGAGCAGTTGGTGCCCGATCTCCGACGGTGGCGGAAAAAACACAGCGTCCACCATGCCGCCTCTGGCGGCGAGTTCCCAAGCGCCTAGTACGAGCACAGGTGACGCCAGATACGCGACGCTTTCGCGGGGGAAGTTCTTCATGGGAGCCGTCTCGACACCGGACTAGATCGAACCGACGAGGCGGGGTCTACCGTCCGCGTCCCGAGTGCTCCCATCTTCATCGGCCAGCATCTCTTTGATCTCCTCGACGAGGCAGGGGAATCTTCGGGGGAATTCCCCCCATACACCGGCTCCTGGATCGTGCCAGGGCACATCGACGACGGTTCGAACGGTGGCCGGCTGTCCGGACAGCACAATGACCTTGTGGCTCAGGCTGAGGGCTTCATCGATGTCGTGGGTCACATAGAGGATGGTCTGCTGGTGCTGCAGATGGAGGTCCGTTATCAACTGCTGCAAGCCCTTCTTCGTCTGGAAATCGAGAAAGGCCAAGGGCTCGTCCAGTAGCAGTACTGCTGCCCCCATCGCCATTGCCCGGGCGAGAGAGACCCGCTTCTGCATGCCACCGGAAAGCTGCCAAGGGTAGTGTCTGTCGAAGCTCGCCAGACCCACCTTCTCAAGGTACTCGTGGGCAAGGCCACATCGGGTCTTCCGGGAATACCCCTGAACACGCAGCGCAACCTCGATGTTGTCTGCCGCCGTCATCCACGGCAGCAGATCATTCTGTTGATGGACGAAACCGAGTGCCCCGGGTCCCGGGTCACGCGCTATGCGAACCTCCCCGAGATCCGGTTTCTCGACCCCTGCGATGATGCGCAGCAAGGTCGTTTTCCCGCAACCACTGGGACCAAGAATCGCGCAGAAGGAACCGGCGGCGACGGAAAAGGACACGCCGTCCAACACGGTCCGAGGGTTTCCGGAGGCATCGGGGAAGGTCTTTGCTACATCGGCTACGGATATCATTCCAGTTGCCATGCTCCAGCGTTCATCCCCCGGTTATGATGAGAACGACTCCGCACACCGCCAAACCTGCACCAAGAACGGAGTGAACTGTTATCCGCTCTTTGAGCACGACCGCCGCCACCGGGATGACGAAGAGCGGGGACGTCGAGTTCAGGCTGCTCGCGATGGACGCATCGATCAACTTCAGGGAGTACAGCGACAGGAAGAACCCGCCAAAGGTGCCCAGAACCATGATGCCAGCCACCCTGCCCAGCAGACCCGGGTCGGCAAAGGGTTTCAAGCCACCCCGGGCCTCTCTTCTCACGACTCCCCAAAGACCGAGCGCCACCGTTCCAGCGAACATTCGAATGAGACTGGCCTGAACGGCCGGGATCTCCGCCAGGGCCTTCTTGGCGAGAATGATGCCGATCACGGTACAGAGGACCGAAAGGACCCCACAGGCAATGCCCTTTCCCTTGTTGCTCACGACCACTGCCCCGTAGGTCTTCGCGCTGAGCACCCAACCAACGCCGACACATGTCATCCCTATGCCCACCCAGACCAGGAGACCGGGCCTCTCTCCCAGGGTGGCAAAGGCTACCAGGGAGGTTGTCACCGGAGTGAGAGTACCGATGAGCGAAGTGAGTCGGGGGCCGATACTGAGGAGAGCTTGAAAGAACAGTGTATCGCCGACAGCAATGCCGACCACGCCGCTAACCCCCAGGTACCAGATGGAGCCCAGGGAGACTTGTTCGACCCCTATGACCAGCAACGCAATCGTCAGATAGGCGGAGCCTATCAGCCCCTTCATGAGGTTCATGCTGAACGCGGAAAGGTTTCCCCCGACCCTGCGCCACAACACGGAACCCAATGCCCACGAAACGGCCGAGACGAGCGCCGCCGTCACCCCTAGAAGATAGCTATCCATGCGGACCGGTTCCCTGCCGCTGGTAGAACACGGCGGATCTTGGCGATGCTTCTCGGCTGACGCGAGTCGCCGTCAGAGTCCGCCTCCTCCGCGCTCGCCCATTTCCGTGAACCATGGGGGACCGCCACTGGCCAGAGCGGCCGACACCCGTGAACGGCCCAATCGCCGCAAAAGGTCCGTCTTGAGACACCCTGCGAGAGCCCCACAGGCGAGGCGGAGTGGCGGTTTCGGGTGGTTGACGAACTGTGGATGCACCGTGTCGCACAGAACCAGGATGCGCTGCCGTCGCGGCAACCCGTCGAGCCCGCAGAGGGCCGGCAGAGAGATGGCCCCCCCACGACGTTCAGTCACGGGTGCCGGCAACCAGGAAGAAGTGGTACGTAAGGAATTTCGGGCTATCGAGCACCACGAATCCTGCCTCGTTCAACTCGCGTACCACCTGCTCCGGGTCGATCTTCTTGTCCTCCGGTGGGCCAATTCTCGTTCGGGAACGTTTGTCTTCATCGAGGGTGGCGATCTTCTTATACTCTATGATCGCTACGCGGCCACCAGACCTCAATTTGGTCTGCAACTCGCGCAGGTACCCGACCCGGTCTTTGATATGACTGTACACCGAGAAGAAGAAGGCCAAGTCACAGGACGCGGCGGGCAAGCCAGAGGTGCCCGGGGTCGTCAGAACCGGAACCACATTCGTCAACCCGGAGTCGGCAGCGCGCTTCCGAAGCTCGTCGACGAAACGGGGCTCGATGTCCACGCCGTAAACCCGCCCCCCCGGCGTTACCGCGCGGGCAAAGTGAAGAGCGAAGTAGCCCGGCCCCGAGCCGATGTCGGCCACGACCTGGCCTGGGGCCAGTCCCAGTGCAGCCACGACCTGGTCTGGCTTTCGCTCCTCGTCGCGGCGCGGGTTCATCATCCGCTCGGTGCGCCTTTCCAGTTCCAGTGGGTAGAACTCCGGACCCAGACTTTCGAAAGCGAATCCGCCCACCGGAGCCACGGCGAGTACCAGCCCGACATGGAACCACAGTATCCCCACCCGGGAGATTCGACCGAACGAGAAGCCTCGGCGCATTCCACGACCAGGCGCCTGGCCCAGTCGGGCCCTCTCGCTGCCAGGGCCCGGGCCAGCACCAGGAGAGCAGGCAAACCCAGTGTATCGTTGCAACCCTTTGCCGAGCTGTTTTGCTGCCGCCGGGCCCACGCACGATGATGCGAGGCTTATTTCTTGAAGTCTCCCCATTTGCCAGTGCAATCGGATCTCCTGGGTCCCATCTATTCACGCCACCGCGACCATCCCGATGGATGAATTCTCGATCGAAACGTCGCCCATGCGCTGTGTGGCGGCGAGTTGTGCCGCGACAGAGATTTTGCTGCCCCGTCGAGGGTTGACGGGGGGGGTACGTGGCCCCCTTTGGCTGTCGAGGCGGGCACAGTGAGCACTGCGCCCATATCGTGTGGAGCCTTCGTGCCGGCGGCGCGGTCTTCCCTAAAGGCAACGCAGGGCCGGCTTGCCCGCCGACCCTGCGCCGCTTCAGCGTCTTCCCTCAGCAGGGGTGGACGCTGGAGGTGCCCACCACCTTCGGTTTGACGTACTTGACCTTCTGCATGGTCTTGTCTCCTGTTTCAGAGTCGGGGTTACAGGGTCACTCGGCGTACTGATCCGTCCAATCGTCCGGGTCGATCTCAACATACCCCAGGGTGTCGCCCAGTTCCACCCGGTCGCGGCGGTGTTTGACCTCGCGCACGAAGACGCCGCTGGCCGGGGCGGTGAGCGTCCAGCTGGCGTCGCGCATCTCCAGCACCACCAGGGGCTGGCCCTTGACCACCTCGTCGCCGGGCTCAGCCAGCCACTCGATGACCTTGATGCGCTCGCGCTCCTGGCGCTCCAGCAGACGCGGCACGAACACCGTGCCGTACACCCGCCGCAGTTCGTCTGTGGTGGGGGCGCGGCTGGTGTGGCGCGCTTCGATGACGGTCTGCCCGGCGGTGCTGCCGGCGGTGTAGGTGGCCGCGCCCTCGCCGTTGCGGTCGGTGAACAGCTCGGCCGTGCTCAGGCTCCCGCTGCCCCCCAGGATGGCCAGGGTCACCGGCACGTTGTCGTTGGGGTTGTCGTGGATGTCGGTGACCCGCATCGCCAGTGTGGCGGTGCTCTTGCCGTCCGCCGGCAGGCTCACGGCGCTGGCCACCAGGTCGATCTTGGCCGGGGCGTCGCTCATGAGCGTGATCTGCACCGCGGCGGTGACGCCGTAGTCGGCGCTGGCGGCGGTGACGGTGACGCTGCCGATCAGGGTGCCGGCCCGGTACTCGGCCTCGGCCACGCCGCGGGCGTCGGTGCGGCTGTCGAGGATCTTCAGCCGGCCGTTGTCCCCGGCCAGGGCGAAGCTGATGCGCGCCCCTTCGATGGGGGCGCCGGCGAGGCTGCGCAGGGTGGCGGTGAGCCGGGATTTGCTGCGCCCGTCGGCGGTGAGCCAGGCCGGGTCGGCGGTCAGCGTGAGCACCGCCTGGTCGGCCATGCCGCGCTGGGCCCGCGGGTTCACCGGGGTGAGCGTGATGGCCACGGTGGAGGCCACGTAGGTGTTGAGCCAGCCCGCCCCCACGTCGCCGGTGGTGAGATCTTTGACGACGATCAGTGCGGTCTTGGCGGCGAACCCGGCGGTGTAGGTGGCAGCCACTTTGCCGTTAAAGTCGGTGGTGCCACCCCACTTCACTTCCAGGTCGTCCAGGTCGTCTTTGCTGGCACGCCGGCCTTCCACGTCGCCGCCGCCCACCACCCCGGTGTACTCCTCGGTGGTGGAGAGCATGAGGCTCAGTTCGTGGCCGCTAACCGCGCCGCCGTTGGCGTCGGCGGCCTGGACCTCCAACCGGGCCTGGCTCTCCCGGTCGGCGGGCAAGAGCGTGTCGCTGGCGGTGACGCTCAGGCGCACCCGGGTGTCGAAGGCCAGGGGTTTGCCCACCGCGGTGGTGGTGGCGTTGCCGGCCTCATCCGCCAGGGTGGCGGTGAGCGTCGCGGCGGCGCCCTCGTCGCCCCAGCCCACCGTGTAGCTCCCGGTGTAGGTGCCGCTGCCCGGGGGCGTCTCGGTCATCTCCACGCCGCTGGTGACGCCGTCGATGGCGAAGCTGGCGTAGCCGTAGGGCTCGCCCTGGAGGGTGACGCTGAGCAGGTCACCGGCCACCAGGGTGCCGCTGAAGCCCGCCACCTGGAAGCCGTCGTGGCTGGCGCCGGCGATCACCGGGGCGGTGTGGTCGTTCAAGGCATCCAGGCCCACGATCACCAGCTCCGGTCCCGCCTGGGCGGTGGCGCCGAAGGCGTCGGCCAGGTGGGCGACCAGGCGGTGGCTGGATTTGGTGGCCGCCACGGCGGCTTCCGGCACCGTGTAGGTGGCGGTGTAGACCCCGCTCCGGCCGGTTTCGGTGAGCGCGATGCCGGTGGCCAGGGTACCCAGGTCCAGGGTGGCGGTGCCGCCGCTCTGGCCGGTGAGCGTCAGGCTCAGCACGGCGCCGGGCCGGGCCGGGCGCCCGAAGGGCTCGACGGTGACGGCGCTCACCTTCGGCCCGTCGCCGGCCACGGCGGTGGCGGCGACGATGTCGCTGCGCGCCCCGGGGTTGCCGGCATTATCCACCGGCACCACGGTGTAGCGGTACTCGATGCCGGGGATAAGGGTGGTGTCGGTGAAGCTCAGGGCAGCCGTCGTCTCGTAGGCGGCGCCCGTGGTCACCGGGTCGGCCCCTTCGCCCCGATAGATGCGGTACTCCGCCACATCGGCGGCGGGGCTCGAGTCCCAGGCCAGTTCGATCTCGCCCGCCCAGGGAACGGTGGCGAGGATGCGGGGCACGGCCCCGGGGCCAACCGCATCGATCACCAGGGTGCCGCCGGAGGTGGTCACCACTTCACCGCTGGCCGGGTCGGTCAGGGTGCCGGTGAGGGCGGCGGCGGGCAGGTTCAGCCCCGCGGGCACCGCGACCTTGCCCACGTAGACCCCGTCGTCGATCTCCGCCATGGCCACGGGCGCAGGCGTGACGCCGTCGACGGTGAAGGTGGCCGCTCTGTCCATCACCCCGCGCAGCGTGACCACGATCTCCTGGCACCCTCCGTAGAAGGGCTTCTCAGCGGCGACGGTGGCTACGAACTGTCCAGCGGCGGGCACAGTGATCACCGGGGGGTACTTCCCTTCCAGATATCCCCCTTTGAGGTCGCCGTACACGCTGGCAACTGAGTACTGGTAGGTCTCCCCGGGAACGGCGCTGGTGTCGGTGTAGGTGAGGTCGGGCATGGGCTCAGCCGTGACTTTCTCGAACCGGCCTCTGCCTCCCGCTCCCACTCGACGGTACACGGTGTACTGTTGATCGATGCCGTGGACCTCCGGCGGCGCCCAGGAGAGGGCGACCCCCTCCTTCACCCGTGCCCCAGAGAGACCCTTCACGTCGTGCTGGGGGGATTGAAGGTCGGTGAGAGGTTCGTCCACGGCGACGACGACGTTGCGGGCTACAGACTCCTCAACCAGGGAATGCTGCCGGCCCCCCCGGTTCGCTCTGCCTGCGTCGGGAGGCCCCCCAACCGCGACCGTGCGGACCTTGGACAAGAAGTAGCCCAAGGGCTGCTGAGGAAACGCAGGCAACTCCCCGTGGGTCGCCGCAACCTCGTTGGCCACCTGGCGGCGGTCGCGCACGAAGGACCCTGTTTCCGGATCATAGCTCCCTGGGCGGGCATCGACTGCCCGCCCGTCGACGAACAGGCCATACACCTTCGCGTCGTCGTCCCAGGTCAGATCCACGTGGACCGTCTGCCCGGGCACAATCGCCTTGTCCAGGAGGATCAGGGGACTCCAGAGCCCCAGGCTCTTCCGGGCGAACTCTGGGCCGACCAGGTGGATGGCGGCCCGCATCGGGTCCTGTTCCGATTGGAAGGCAACCCGCAGCAGAAAGACGAGCACGCCGTCCTCACCCCGGAAACGGACCGGGACACCCCCAGCGTTCCCAGAACTCGACGTCGGCGCCCGCTGCAGGTCGAAGGAGATCATGCCCCGCCGCACCGCTTCGAAAGAGATGCTCTTGGAATCGAGGACTGGAGCCACCTGCCCCGCCGGTGGCGAAACCATCTGGGTCGAGTCCTGGCGATAGATCTCCCGCGCGCCACTGTCCATTGCGAACACCAGGACGAGTGCCACAAACACCCCCGTGCGCACTCCAAGTATCAATCTCAGCATGGGGTCCCTCCTCGTGCCCAACCTCTCCTCAACCTTCTCGCGGCGCGGGTCATCTTCAGCCCCGCTCCATGTCGCGTGCCGTCACTGCCCTGGCGCCAGTTTGTGCCAACCTGTCGTGCTTCCGGGGGGGCTGCCCACGCTCTCTTTGCGGTGGCAGTTGTTCGCCAAGACGTGTGTCCCGGTCTGTCCGGCGATGGTGTAGGTGCCCAGGGAC
>JARGFW010000104.1 GCA_029211085.1 Deferrisomatales bacterium
CACAAGCTCCTCAGCCTCGACGCCACCGTGATCACCCTGTGCCTGAACCTGTTCCCCTGGGCCGAGTACACCCGCACCAAGGGCGGGGTGAAACTGCACCTGCTGCTCGACCACGACGGCTACTGGCCAACGTACGCGGTGCTCAGCGACGCCAAGACCGCGGATGTGTCGGTAGCCAGAACTCTGGCTCTGCTCAAGAGCTCCATCGTGGTCATCGATCGCGGCTACGTGGACTACGCCCTGTGGGGCCGGTGGACCCGGGACGACGGGGTCTATTTTGTGACGCGATTGAAGTCCAACACCTTCTACTGGGTATTGAAGACCCATCCCGTGCCCCCGAGCAAAGGCGACACTATCCTGCTCGATCAGACCATCCAGCTCACCAGCACCACGGCGAAACACACCTGCCCGTACCGACTGCGTCGCGTCGTGTCCCTGGACCCGAAGACCGGCAAGACGGTGGTCCTGCTCACCAACCACGAGAAGCTGGCCGCGCACACCATCGGCCAGATCTACCGGGAGCGCTGGCAGATCGAGCTGTTCTTCAAGGCGCTCAAGCAGAATCTGAAGGTCAAGACCTTCCTGGGCACCAGCGAGAACGCCTTGGCCGTGCAGCTTTGGACAGCTTTGATCGCCATGCTGCTGGTCAAATACCTCCAGTGGCGCTCCCAACGGAACTGGTCCCTGTCCAACCTGGTCGCGCTGCTGCGCTGGAACCTCTTTCAATACAAGGACTTGTGGCGCTGGCTCGAAGACCCGTTGGAAGCCCCCATGGGGTTGCCGGATCATCCCCAACTCGTCCTGCCCGGCTTCCAGATTGGACAGCTGGCGGCGCCGGGGACTGCGAGGTGACGGCCGCGGGCGCTTCCAGCCGGTCTATCCGAGAGCGTTGCCCAAAATCACGTTATTCGTTCTTGGACAGCAGTGGCGGAGAAGAGGACATGGTGAACGTCTGGTAGCGTGAGGTTAGGGCCAACCAACCCATGCTCCGTGGAGGTGTTCACCATGCCCTACCACCACCTTACAACCGATGAGCGCTATGTCATCGCCCACCTGCGGATCGCGGGGTTCAGTTCGGGAGCGATCGGGCAGTGTGTCGGCCGGCACCACACCACCGTGGGGAGGGAGTTGGCGCGTAACGGCCCCCTAGGGGCGCCCTGGCCCTACTGGTATGACGCAGGGCCAGCCCGCAGCAACGGGCGGCGCTTGTCAACGCCCCGTTCTACCGTGGGATCGCGGTGATGCCCCCAACGTCAAGGAGACAGAGAGCATGGCGGGCGTGCCGACACGCAGTGACGCTGAGGCGGAGGGTGCCGGCACCGAACTGCTGTGGCGGCAGGGGTGCGAGACGGTGCTCGTTACCCCTGGGGAGCGCGGCGTGACCTTGGTGGAGAGGGCCGGCGACGCTTGCCACATTCCCATGGTGGCGCGCGATGTCTTCGATGTCACGGGGGCGGGGGATACCACAATTTCCGTTCTCGCGTTGGCCCCTGCCGCCAGCTGCGCCTACCGAGACGCCGCGTGTCCGGCCAACGTGGCGGCTGGCATCGTGGTAGGGAAACTCGGCACCACCGCGGTGACGGCAGAGGAACTCTGTCGCGCGGTTGGCGCACGGGGGTAAGCCGGTGGAAGCGCCTATCACGTCCAACGAAAACTGGAGGGCATACGGGGGGGGGGCGCGGCTGCTTGAGCTGGTCTGCACCGGGTCGTGGACACCGATTCAGTCCCAAAGCGACCGCAGCGCCTATCGGGTGGAAACACGGGACGGCAGTTGTTTCGTCAAATACTACCGACCGGCGCACTGGAGCGGAGTCGCCCGCGATTTTTGGGTCCACCGCAAACCGCAACGGGCGTACACCCTGGCGACGCAGTTGGCCGAACATGGGATCTCCACGCCTCGCCCCCTGGCGTTGTTCCTCTCCTCTAGCCTGTCCGGGTGCCAAGCGCTGTTGATCACGGAGTGGATTGAAAACGCTGTGGACTGGCGGCAAGGGTTGCTGCGACTGGCGGCAGAGGACAAGGGGCGAAAGCGCGTGCGGGCGGGGCTGGGATCCTTGGCAGTTCTGCTGGGGCGCCTCCACCGCCTGGGGTACTATCATGGGGATCTGGTGGGCAATCTGCTCTGCGCGGAATCGGCGGCCGGCTGGTCGGCGTACCTGGTCGATCTGGAGGAACTCCATCCTCGCTTGTCCGAGAGGCGGCGGGTGAAGAATCTCGAGGAACTGGGGCGTGGCCTGTTGGATCTCCACGTGATATCCCTTCGGGAACGCTGGGAGTTCCTCAAGGTGTACGGCGGGGAAGCCGGTCTGGCCGCTGAGCGCTGCCGGCACCTGTGGCGGCACGGTCGTGAAGTCCAGCGCCGACGCCTGGCCGATCATGAGAAACGGACGGCACGTTTTGGCTGAGCGTCGCCTCTCCGCCGCACCACTAGCCACAGCACCCGCGCCCGAGGAGGTTCCGCGCCCTTGACCACCGTGCTCTCCAAGGAAAGCAGTCTCACCATACTGTCGCGATTGGGAACCTACTTCGTTCCCTACGTCGGCCGCATCGTCCTGTCCATACTTTGCATGGCGGTGGTCGGGAGCACCGCGGGGGCGACGGCCTGGCTGGTGAAGCCTGTGCTGGACGAGATCTTCATCCAACACGATGTGATCAAGCTGCAGATCATGCCGTTTCTCATCCTGGGCCTGTACGCGGTCAAAGGTGCGGCTCGCTACGCCCAGTCCTTCATCATGCGATGGATCGGCGAACGCGTCATCCTGCAGATGCGTGAGGATGTGATGGCCAACTTCCAGCGGCGCGATGTGGCCTTTTTCGACCGCCACACCACGGGCCCGCTGATGAACTTGGCACTGGGGGATGTGGGCCAAATGTACGCGGCCATCCCCAGCTTGATTCAAATGTTGCGCAGCGGATTCACGGTTGCAGGTCTCCTGTTCGTGCTGTTCTTCCGGGACTGGCAACTGGCCCTGCTTGCCCTCGTGGTGTTCCCCCTCGCTGCCTACCCGGTCCGCAGGATCGGCATCCTGCTGCGGTCCTACGCGCGAAGATCCCAGGAGGAGTCGGGTGCTCTGCTGGGCATTATCCAGGAGGCGTTCTCTGGCATCGAGATCGTCAAGACGTTCCGGGCGGAGGAGCGGGAGATCGGGCGATTCCGGGCCAGCGGCGAGCGCCTGTTCCGTATCGGCATGAAGCGGGCCCGCCTCCACGAAGTGACCGCGCCCATGATGGAGTTTCTGGGGGCCGTAGGCGCCGCCCTGATTATCTGGTACGGTGGCAACCAGGTGCTCACCGGGACGTCCACGCCCGGTGAGTTTTTCAGTTTCCTCGCCGCGCTGTTCATGCTGTACGATCCGCTCAAACGCTCGGGAAACCTGATCAACGCCGTCCAGACGGCGCTGGCCTCTGCGGACCGTGTGTTTGGCATGCTGGACTCCCCCATCGGGGGCAGCGAAGTAGATGGCCCTCGCACCCTGGGTGGGGATGTCGAAGAGGTCCGGTTCGATGGGGTTGTGTTCTGTTACGATGAGACCAAGGGCGAGGTGCTGAAGGGGATCGACCTGATGTCGCGTCAGGGGCAGATGGTGGCGCTGGTCGGTCTCAGCGGCGGCGGGAAGTCCACCATTCTGCGCTTGCTTCCCCGGTTCTACGATCCACAAGCGGGTAGTATCTCGATCAACGGGGTGGACATCCGCGAGTACACGGTGGCGAGCCTCCGCGACGCGATCGCCCTGGTCACCCAGGATACCTTCCTATTCAATGACACCGTGCGCGCGAACATCCTGGTCGGCAGGGCCGACGCCGACGATGCGGCTGTTCGCGCCGCCGCCGAGGCCGCCCACGCCCGGGAGTTCATCGAAACGCTGCCGGACGGCTACGACACCGTGGTCGGGGAGCGGGGTGACCTTCTCAGCGGTGGACAGCGCCAGCGTATCGCCATCGCCCGGGCCATCCTGAAGGACGCCCCGATCCTGCTCCTGGACGAGGCCACCAGTGCCCTGGACTCAGCCTCCGAGAAGGCGGTGCAGGCGGCTCTGGACACCCTGATGAAAGGCCGCACCAGCTTCGTCATCGCCCACCGTCTGGCCACCGTGCGCCACGCCGACCAGATCCACGTGATCCAGGACGGGATGGTGGTGGAGTCGGGCACCCACGACGATCTCCTGGCCCGGGACGGTGAGTATGCGCGGTTCTGCGCGCTTCAGTTTGCGGGAGAGCGGGTGCCAGAGCCCTGATGGCACCGTTGGCAAGCCGGCGACGTGGGAGTTGACCCAAGTTCGATGGCTTGGGTAGCTTGTGCGTTGAGGGGCCGAACTCATTCGTTCGCTACCCGCGTGTGTTTGCTTTGTTGTTGTCGCACCCCCCCGGGAAGGAAAGGTTCTCGTTGATGGGAGGGAGTATTCTTGTAACTGGTGGCTGCGGGTTCATTGGTTCCAACTTCGTGCAGCAGCTGCTGGCCCGGCAGCCAGCCTGTCGGGTCGTCAACTTGGACGCACTCACCTACGCGGGCAATCCAAACAACCTCGCCGCCCTCGAAGGCGACCCGCGCTATCGCTTTGTGCACGGCGACATCTGCGACGGGGAGGGGGTGGGCCGGTTGTTTGGCGAAGAGAGCATCCACGCGGTGGTGCATTTCGCCGCCGAGTCCCATGTGGACCGCAGCATAGCGGGTCCAGCCGAGTTTGTCCGCACCAATGTTTCCGGCACCTTCGCCTTGTTGGAGGCGGCCCGGCGGGCCTGGGCAGGGTCGGGGCAGGGTCGGTTCCTCCACGTCTCCACGGATGAGGTGTACGGCTCCCTCGGGGAGACCGGGTACTTCACCGAAAAGACCCCGTATGACCCGCGCTCGCCGTACTCGGCCAGCAAGGCGGCGTCGGATCACCTGGCCCGGGCCTACCACCATACGTACGGCTTGCCGGTGCTGGTTACCAACTGCTCCAATAACTACGGGCCGTACCAGTTCCCCGAGAAGCTCATCCCGCTGATCTTTAACAACGCTCTGCACGGCAGGGACCTGCCGGTCTACGGTGACGGCAAGAACGTGCGCGACTGGCTCTATGTGGAAGACCACTGCGATGCCCTGCTCACGGTGTTGGAACGGGGTGTGGTGGGGGAGACCTACAATATCGGCGGCAACAACGAGAAGCCCAATATCGAGATCGTGGAGACCATCTGCGGCCTGCTGGACCGGCTGGCCCCGCCCCTGGCGACCGGCGCTGCCCGGCGCTCCCTGATCCGCTTTGTGAAGGACCGCCCGGGTCACGACCGGCGCTACGCCATCGACGCCGGCAAGATTCGCGACCGGCTGGCCTGGGCGCCGGCCGTCACCTTCGAGGAGGGTATTGAGAAGGCCGTGCGCTGGTACCTGGATCACCCCGAGTGGCTGGTGGGTGTGCTGGATGGGTCCTACCGGACGTACTATGAAGCCATGTACGGTGACCGGTGACGGTCGGGAGTGGGGTGTCTGCCAAGCGAGCGAAGAGGCGCCTGGCGCTGATCGGCCATAACGGCATGTTGGCGCAGGCCGTACTGCGGGAGACGGCCAACGACTGGTCCGTCACCGGCTTCGATCTGCCGGCGTTCGACCTTACCAAGCGGGATCAGGTGGCGGCTGCCGTGGTGGCAGCGGCCCCCGACGTGATCGTCAACTGCGCGGCGTTCACCGACGTGAATGGCTGTGAAGAGCGGGAAGAACTGGCCACCCGGGTGAACGGGGACGGCCCCGGCTTTCTGGCCGAGGCGGCCCAGGAGACGGGGGCGATCCTGGTGCACTTCTCCACCGACTACGTGTTCGACGGGACCAAGCAGAGCCCCTATCAGGCTGCTGAAAAACCACTTTGGACCGCCCAGAGTTGCTCGAATGCGTCCACATACTTGCCAGAAAATCCAGTCCGAGTGTTTTTCTGCAAGATCTGGTAACAGGTTTCACTCCGCGAGAGGTGGTTCCCGGACTTTTTCAGCAGCCTGCTATACCGAACAAGACCTGCCTGCCCCCCAATCTGCCTATGGCCGCTCCAAACTGGCGGGGGAACGGGCGCTTCTGGCCAGCGGTCTGGAGCGGTTTTTACTCGTCCGCACGAGCTGGCTGTACGGGCCCGGCGGTGCGAACTTCGTGGAGACCATGGTGCGCCTGGCCCGGGAGCGGGACGAGTTGCGGGTGGTGGCCGACCAGGTGGGTAGCCCCACCTACACGGCAGATCTGGCCCAGGCCATATTCCGCCTGCTGGATGGGCAGGCACCCTGGGGGGTGTACCACTTCGCCAACGGGGGGCAGTGTAGCTGGCACGGTTTTGCCGAGGCGATCCTTGCCGAATTGCGGCAGCGGGAGCCGGTGCAGGCCGGGGTGGTCCGGCCCATTTCCACGGCAGAGTACCCCCAGCCGGCGCCGCGCCCCGCGTACTCGGTGCTCTCGAAGGATAAATATCGTGCAGCTACCGGACACCTGCCTCCTTCCTGGCAGGACGCCCTGAGGCGGTACTTCGCGGCGCGGGATCGCTAGCCCGCTTCCGCCCTCACCCTTCACCTTTCAAGGGGTTTTTGCCCATGATCCAAAAAGGCATCATCTTGGCCGGCGGCGCCGGTACCCGGCTCTATCCCCTGACCCTGGTGGCCAGCAAGCAGCTGCAACCGGTGTACGACAAACCCATGATCTACTACCCCCTGGCTACCTTGATGATGGCCGGGATTCGGGACGTGCTGATCATCTCTACGCCCCAGGACACACCGCGCTTCGAGGCGCTCCTGGGGGACGGCAGCCGCTGGGGCATCCGCCTGTCCTATGCGGTGCAGCCGGAGCCCAAGGGCATCGCCCAGGCGTTTCTGGTGGGAGAGGCGTTTATCGCGGGCGACCCGGTGTGCCTGATCCTCGGCGACAACCTGTTCTACGGCAGAATGGAGCTGGACCGCCTGGTGGCGGAGTTCGACGGCGGCGCCCGGGTATTTGGCTACCCGGTGCAGGACCCGGAGCGCTACGGCGTCGTGGAGTTCGGCCGGGAGGGGCGCGTCTTGAGTATCGAAGAAAAGCCGGCCCACCCCAAGTCCCACTACGCGGTGCCCGGGCTCTACCTGTACGACGGCACGGTCGTAGCGCGCACCAAGGCGTTGACGCCGTCGGCTCGGGGTGAGTTAGAGATTACCGACTTGAATCTGGCGTACCTGGCGCAGGGCAAACTGCGGGTGGAGCGATTGGGACGGGGCATCGCCTGGCTCGACACGGGCACCCACCTGAGCCTGTTGGAGGCGAGCCACTTCATCGGCACCCTAGAGTTGCGCCAGGGACTGAAGATCGCCTGTCTGGAAGAGATCGCCTGGCGTCGGGGCTACCTAGATGATGAGGGACTGCGCAAAGCCATCGCCGCTACCCCTGTCTCCACCTACCGGGAATACCTGGAGCGGGTGTTGCGCGACGGGAGCTGGGCATGAAGGTTGTCTCCACGGCCATCCCCGAGGTTCTGCGGGTGGAGCCCGGGGTGTTTGGCGATGCACGGGGATTCTTTTTCGAGAGCTTCAACGCCAGGGCGTGGGCCGACGCGACCGGGCTGGACACCGTGTTTGTCCAGGACAACCACTCTCGCTCCGCCCGCGGGGTGTTGCGCGGCCTCCACTACCAGGTGCGGCGGCCCCAGGGCAAGCTGGTCCGCGTGGTGGTCGGTGAGGTGTTCGACGTGGCGGTGGACCTGCGCCGGGACTCCGCCACGTTTGGGCGCTGGGTTGGGGAGCGCCTGTCGGCGGAGAACAAGCGCCAATTGTGGATACCCCCCGGGTTCGCCCACGGCTTTCTGGTGCTCTCCGAGGTTGCCGAGTTCCTCTACAAGACCACCGATTACTACGCTCCCGAGTGGGAAAGGGCGATTCGCTGGAACGACCCCGAGCTGGCGATCGACTGGCCGCTGACGGCAGCACCGGTCCTATCAGACAAAGATGCTCAGGCGACGTGGTTTCACGAGGCGGAGTGCGACTCCTACGGCACGAAGTAGTTCCCCGAGCCGGCCGCGGCGCCCGCCCCGCCAGCGGTCCTGCCAGCGTCCCCGCTTTGGGGTGTTTTCTTGGGAGTACTATGAATAGCCCACCAACGAACCTTTTGGTCATCCAATTGCGCCAGATCGGCGATGTGGTGCTGACCACGCCGATTCCCCATATCCTCAAGGCAGCCTGGCCCGGGTGCCGGGTGACCTTTCTCACCGAGCGCCCCAGTGACCAACTGCTGGGCGGCAATCCCTACATCGACGAGGTGCTCGTCAGCAATCGCAAAGGCACCTGGCGAGATACGCTCCAACTCGCCGCCGAACTGCGCGAGCGCAGGTTCGATTATGTGTTGGACTTCATGGCGAATCCGCGCTCTGCGATCCTCTCTTTCTTGTCTGGGGCCAGGGCGCGGGTCTCTTGTCAGGGCGGAGTTCGGGGCGTATTCTACACCTTGCGGGTCAAACCCAAGGACGGCTACGCCTCGGAGTACAAGAGCAGTGTGCTTGTGTCCATTGGTATCGAAAGCGAATGGAACCGTCCGGAGATTTTTTTGACCGTGGCCGAAAAACTGGGGGCTTTGGCACTGCGCGACCACCTGCTGAAACCCGGGGCGAACCGACTGGTGACCGTTGACCCCAGCCACCGCCGGGCTACGCGGCGCTGGCCGGCCCGGCACTACGGTGAACTGTGTGCCGCCCTGTATGGAAGGCTGGGGGCACTGCCGGTGGTTCTTTGGGGACCCGGCGAGGAGGCTCTGGCCGAAGAGGTCGTGGGGGCTTCGGAGGGAACAGCCCTCAAGGCGCCTCTAACCGCCCTGCGCGAGATGGCTGCCCTGATCGGCGCGGCTGACCTGCACGTGGGTAACTGCTCGGCTCCACGCCACATCGCCGTGGCGGTAGGGACTCCTAGCTTTACTGTGCTGGGAGCCACCAGCAGCGGTTGGACCCACCCCGCCACCGAGCACGCGGACCTAGCACTCGGGCTGTCTTGCCAGCCATGCAACAGCAACACCTGTGAGCGCGGGTTCGCCTGCCTGGAGGATCTCGCGGCAGAGCGAGTGTTCGGCGAGTTGTCTGCGTGGGCCAACTCTTGCCTGGGTTGGAGGGGCCCGTGAAGGTCGCCCTGGTCCAGCCCAAGTTCGATGGCTCGGGCGGTGCGGAAAGCTACGCTCTAAAACTTGCCGAGGGGCTAGCGGCCCGGGGCCACGAAGTGCATGCGTTTGCGCGAAAGGTGGAAAACTTGGATTCGGGAGTGATGTTGCACAAGACGCCTTCTCTCCCATTTGGGCGATCAATGAAGACGTGGTCCTTTGGTTGGTCTGCACAGCATGCGGTGGCGCGACGCCGCTTCGATATTGTGCAGGGGTCCGGAAAGACCTGGTGCCAGTCGGTGCACCGCACCGGGGGAGGGGTGCACCGGGCGTATGTGGAGCGCAGGGGTGGGCTGGGCCGCGCGGTCTATGATCGCGTGGCCATCGCCTTGGAGGACCGGTTGTTCCGGTCCCCCGGCCTACGCGCAGTTATCTGCCCGTCGCGCTGGGCCCGGGGCGAAGTGGTGCGTTTCTACCCAGCGCTGGAAGGGCGCTGTCGGGTCATCGCCAACGGCGTCGATACCGGTGCTTTCGCCCCCGCAGGTCGCGAGGCGTCCCGGCAACGCCTCGCCAAAGAGACGGGCGTGTCCTTGGTTTTCCCGGTGCTGCTGTTTGTGGCCACCAACTTTCGCCTGAAAGGCCTGGGGCCGGCCATCCAGGCCCTGTCCCTACTCCCGGAGGCGCAGTTGTTGGTAGTGGGGGGTGACCAGCAGAGGCCCTGGAGGGACCAGGCGGCGGAGCTCGGATTAAACGAGCATGTGCACTTTGTAGGTGCGCACCGCGATATGGAGTGGTGGTATCGGGGCGCCGACCTGCTCATTCACCCGACGGAATACGACCCGTTCGCCAATGTATGTCTCGAGGCCCTCGCCTGCGGCTGCCCCGTGGTGACCACCGACCGCAACGGGGTGGCTGACCTTCTCGGGGCGGGCGAAGCCGGCCGGGTGGTGGGCGGGCCAGCCGACCCAGCCGCTCTGGCCACCGAGGCCCGCAGCCTGCTTGCCCTGGGCGAGCGGGCGCGGGCAGCGGCGCGGAGTCTCTCCTTGCAGTATGCACAGCCCCGGCACCTGGATGCAGTGGAAGCCCTTTACCGGGAGCTTGGGGAGCACTCAAGGTGAAAGTTCTGGGCGTGATCCAGGGCGAGCAAATGGCCTCGTCGCGCATCCGCTTGGTGGACATGGCGCCTCATCTCGCTGGCCACGGTGTGACGTGTGAGATCGAAACCTACCCGGCGTCTCTGACGGCCCTGGCCCGTCTTGTGCGCCGGACGGCACTCTACGACCTAGTGTGGCTACAGAAGAAGCTGCCGGGCATCGGCGACACCTTGCATTGGCGCTACTGCCGGACCCCGGTGGTGTTCGATTTCGACGATGCCATCTGTTTTCGTAAGGAGCCCAAGGGCGGTTCCTACCGCTCCGTTACCCGGGAGAGACGTTTCCGGCGCATGACCGGGTTGGCCTCTGCGGTGACCTGCGGCAACCGCTACCTGGCCGGACTGGTGCCCCAGGCGGACAAGCCGGTGCTGGTCTACCCGTCGCCGGTGCCGCTGGACGTCCCGCGGAAGGACTACAGGACTGCACAGGGGCCATGGGTGCTGGGATGGGTCGGAGGCAAGGGCAATCTACCGAGCCTTGAGCGAATTCTGCCGGAACTTGAGGAGCTTCACAAACACCACGATTTTCTTCTGTGTGTCGTCTCTGACGGTCAGTTGTCCGCTCCCGGTATTCCTGTTGAGAATCTCGCTTGGTCCCTGGAAGGGCAGAGCACCCTGATTGCGCAGTTCGATGTCGGCCTCATGCCCCTCGACGGAGACTCGCTGTTCGATAAGGGAAAGTGCAGTTACAAGGTGCTCCAGTACATGGCGGCGGGAGTGGTTTCGGTAGCGGACGCCGTGGGCATGAACGCAGAAATCTTGCAGGATGGTGAGAACGGATGCTTGGTGTCGGGGCCGCGAGGCTGGGCGCGTGTGTTGGACGAGTTGCTCGGCGAGGATCGGATGTGCTTGGCCAGGCTCGGTGAAGCCGGCAGGGTGGACGCGGAGCGAGTATTCAGTTACGAACACGCCGCCACGGCGCTGGCCGAGTTCTTCCGGGCCATAATCGAACCCCATGGCCGCTCCCGAGAGCTGGCCTCGACCCCTGTGAGCTGATGCAATGAGGATGTGTCCGCGGGTGCAATGCGGCGGCAGCGGTTCGCCGGATCTCCGGGTCTTTGCGTTCGGATGATCCGCCCCTCTCCAACGGTGAGCCTGCCGGTGCTTGCCTATCACGCGGTCGGACCGGGGGAGCGCCTTGATCCCGCGCGGTTTGTTCAGCACGCGCAGGCCATCCAGAATGCGGGGTTACCGATCCTGGCCAGCGCCGATCTGGAGCGTGCCGAACGGGGGGCGCTCATAACGCTTGACGACGGCTTCGCCGACCTGTGGACCCACGGACTCTCGGTTCTCGCGGCCCACGATCTGCGTGCGCTCGTATTCGTGATCCCTCCTCGCTGCGGAGACGGCTCCCCGCGGCCCAAAGGGGTGTGCGCGTGGTCGGGCGGGCAGCGCCGGGCCCACGCCGAAGCCGCGCGTAGCGGGGAGGCTCACCCCGCTTTCTTGCGCTGGTCGGAACTCGAAGCCCTCGAGGCGTCGGGCCGGGTGGAGGTTCAGTCGCACGGCCAGAGCCACGCGATGGGCTGGGTCGACGATGAGATCATCGGGTTCCACCTGGGAAGCCTGGGCCGCACTCACTGGTCGCTGCCCCAGAGCACGGGGGGCGATGAACGTTTGGGCATTCCTCTGTACCGGCGCGGATCGACCCTTGCGCACCGCCTTTACGCCGACAATAAATACCTGCGCGACTACTTGGCACGTTGGCTGGAGGAGCGCGGTGGGGAAGCCTACGTTGCCGAGCGGGGCGCGAAAGCCGTTTCCCGGGAACTGCAGGTCGTCGTGAAGGTCTACCGGGGGCGCCAGCGGCTGGCCGGAACCTGGGAGAGCGATGCCGCGCGGGTGCGGCGGACGGTGGAGGATCTGGTGAGCGCGCGTGAGACCTTGGAAAGACGCCTCGGCGGCTGCAGGGACCAACTGGCCCTACCCTGGGGCCAGTACGATCAGGTGACCTTGGAATGCGCCCGCCAAGCAGGACTCCGCCGCGTGTACACCCTGGACCGGGCTCCCAACCTGGCGGGACGCATCGGTCTTCTGGTGCACCGATTCGAGCCCCGGCCACGCGGGGCGAGGTGGTTGCGCCTGCGACTGTGGATCTATCAATCTGCGTGGCGTGCCTGTCTGTACGGGCGGCTCTCCGGGCGTATGCGGGGGGCCGTATGAGACGGAAACGTGTCCTGCACATGGCGCATATCCGTTGGTTCAACGCCGAGGCGCAGTACGCCCTGGATTTGGCACTGGAGATGCAGCGCGGCGGGGTGCACGTGGTGTTTTTCGGCCAGACGGGATCTCCGGGTGTGGCCAGGGCTCGGCGGGCGGGACTGGAGGTCGCGGAGGAGGCGGGGTTCAACGGCAAGGGACTTGGGGCACTGCGCGCTGTTCCGGCCGCGGTGCGGCTGCTGCGACGGTTGCGGCGGCAACGCTTCGACGCTGTCGAGGTGCACCGGTCCGAGGCGTTGCCCTTAGTGGCGCTGGCCTGCCGTCTTGCAGGGGTTCCCGTGGTGCGGGTGCGGGGGGACATGCGGCCGGTTCGAGCGGACCCCCTCAATCGGTTCCTCTATCGTTCGGTGTTGTCGGGGGTCGTGGCCAGCAACGATGCGATTGCTGGTGACCTGAAACGTCGGTTCCGCCTCGGGTCGCGCGTCCGCACCATCCACGGAGGAGTGAACGAACAGGTCTTCTGCCCCGAAGGGCCGAGGGCCGACGTGCGGACTGAGTTGGGGTTCCCACAGGATGCATTTCTGGTGGGAATACTGGGCCGCATCGGCTCGATCAAAGGGCACGGCGATTTCTTAACTGCGGCCCGCCAGGTGAGCCAAGAGCGTAACGAGCTGCGCTTTGTGATCCTCGACAAGTCGCAGGAGCCAGGAGGTGACGTGCTGAGAGCCCAGGTGGCGTCCGACACCCTGCTTCGCGGCCGGGTTGGCTTCCTGGGCCATCAAGAGGATTTGCCGGTCGTGCTCCGGGCCTTCGACCTGGGGGTGGTCGCCTCGGTGGGCAGCGAGGCGAACTGCCGGGTGGGCCTGGAGTGGATGGCGTGCGGGGTGCCGCTGCTGGCCACCCGCATCGGGGTGCTGCCCGATCTGGTCGAGGAGGCGCAGACCGGGTACCTGGTGCCCCCGGCTTCTGCTTCCGCGTTGGCGGAGAAGATCGTATACTTGGCCCGGCAGCCGGCGGAGGTCAGGCGTCTCGGCAGCGCCGCCCGCCGTCGGGTGCTGGAGCGCTTCACCCTCGCCCACTGCGCCGCCGCCCACGAAGCCTTCATCCGCGAACTCGTGCCCCGGTAATCCGCTGAGCTCATGCGACGCTGCCGGCGCTGCCCTGTCTCGCCTGCACCACCGTCTGCCCGCATCGCGGGTGGGTGGGGGCGGCCGACGCCGCTGTGCGTCTGCGCCAGAAACCCGGCACCTTTGGTGCTGCCCGCATTCCGGGGCCGCCACCTGCGCCCTGCTCGATCGCCTGCCCGGGGGGCCAGACCTCGAGAAAAAGGGAAACGGGGGATGGATGCGGCAGAAATGGGGTAGGCGGCCGGCGACGGTAGCGTCCCGGGGCATTGCCCTGGAGTTGGGCCGGTATCTGGCGGCCAGCACCAACGGGACGGTGGTGCACTACTGCCTCATGCTGGCGCTGGTGTACTTGGCGGATGTCAACGCAGTGACCGCATCGACCTGTGGCGCAGTTGCCGGTGCGGCTATTATTTATGTCCTGAACTATTATGTGACCTTCAAAAGCGCGAACAAGCACAAGGTGGCGGCGCTCAGATTTTCTATGGTTGCCGTCTTGAGCGTTGTATTGAACGGGGTGATACTCAAAGGACTTCTTTCCCTATTCGACTGGCATTATATGCTTTTACAAGTAGCTACAACAGTTTTTGTGTTTGTATTTACCTACATCATTAATAGAGAATGGACATTTTGATCTCGGAGTATTATTCGGATTTATATCGGATCACAATAGCGAGTGGGTGGACGGATCCTAGGCAGGACCTTCGGAGGCGAAGAATAGTGTGAAAAAAAAGAAGGCCACCTTGTCGATTGTCGTTCCTGCTTACAACGAACAGGAGGTCATCGAGGAGTTTCATCGACGCACGGCCACGGTGCTCGATACCTTGGCTGACATCGACAGCGAGATCATTTACATCAATGACGGTAGCCGGGATGCCACGATCGCCCTTCTGCTCAAACTGATGCAGGGTGATGCCCGTGTTCAAGTCCTCGACCTGAGCCGGAATTTCGGCAAGGAGGCGGCGATGACCGCGGGCCTCGACCATGCACGCGGCGATGCGGTGATCGTGATCGATGCCGACCTGCAGGATCCGCCGGAATTGATACCGGGCATGCTCCGGGAGTGGCAAGCGGGGTACCACGTGGTCTGCATGCAGCGGCTCACTCGGGATGGAGAATCAGCCCTGAAAAAGGCGACGGCGAGGGGCTTCTATGCAGTGATGGGGCGCATGGGGCAGATCCGGGTTCCGGAGAACGTCGGAGATTTCCGCCTGCTGAGCCGGCAGGCGGTGGATGCCCTGAAGCAACTTCCAGAGCGGACCCGCTTCATGAAAGGCCTGTTTGCCTGGGTTGGCTACTCGACCAAGTTGGTGCCGTACAAGCGGGACCCCCGGCATGCCGGCGTCACCAAGTGGAACTACTGGGGCCTCTGGAATTTCGCCCTGGAGGGTATCACCTCGTTTAGCGTGGCACCGTTGAAGATGGCCAGCTATTTCGGCATGCTGACCGCGCTCTTCTCGATGGCCTACGGGTTCTTTGTGCTCGGCAAAGCGTTCCTGTACGGCGACCCGGTCCCCGGGTATCCGAGCCTGATGGTGGTGGTCTTGTTCCTCGGTGGTCTGCAATTGCTGGCGATCGGGGTGGTGGGCGAATATCTCGGCCGGATGTTTATTGAATTAAAACAGCGGCCGCTCTATCTGTTGAACCAGCATCACCGGGCTGGGCTGCAACCCCCCTCCGATTGCGACTGATCTTCCCCTGACAGAAGGCGTCAAGTCCTGATGAAATACGGCCGTCTTGCACAGCCAAGGCTGCTCCTCTGGTTGTTGCTGTCAGCCGGTTTCTGCCGATTGCTGTCACTCGGCCTATACCCACTTTCCGACAAGACGGAGTCCCGGTACGGCGAGATTGCCCGCATCATGGCAGAAACCGGCAACTGGGTTACCCCGCACATCGACTACGGCGTGCCGTTCTGGGGTAAACCACCCTTGGCGACCTGGCTTTCGGCGATGGCGATCAAGCTGTTTGGCGCGAATGAATTCGCGGTTCGATTCCCTTCCTTTGCCCTGGCCATAGGAACTGTTTCGCTGGTCTTCTTTCTAGCCAGAAATCAGAAAAGGAAAGACCTGGCCCTTGTCGCGTCCGTCATCCTCTGCGTTTCGCCAATGTTCTTTGTCGCGGGCGGGGCGGTCATGACGGATCCCGCTTTGGTTTTCGGAACGACCCTCAGCATGGTTGGATTCTATGCGGCGGTGGTTTCGGGCGATGCCTTCCGGAAACTCTGGGGTTATCTGTTCTTTGTCGGTTTGGCAATCGGGTTGCTGTCCAAGGGTCCGGTTGCGGTCGTGTTGACCGGGGTGCCAATTTTCTTCTGGTCAGCCTGGCAAAGGAAATGGCGACAGGTCTGGCAGCGGCTTCCCTGGATGTCCGGCACGGCGCTGACCCTTGTCCTGACGTTGCCCTGGTATCTCCTGGCCGAAAGCCGCACCCCCGGATTTCTCGACTATTTCATTGTCGGTGAACACTGGAAGCGTTTTGTCGAGCCGGGATGGGAGGGGGACTTGTACGGCGGGGCGCACTCTATGCCACGAGGAACCGTCTGGGTTTTGTGGCTCTTGACCGCGTTTCCCTGGTCGTTTTTCGTCTTGGTTTCATTCTTTTTTCGAAGTGGCCGGAGACGGATTTCGGAACAGATGCAGGAGGACAAGGATTGGAGCCGTTATCTTCTGCTGTGGACGATTGCACCGATTCTGTTGTTTACATTGTCTGGAAATATCCTCTGGACATATGTTCTTCCGGGTATCCCTGCATTTTCTCTTCTTTTTGCGACCATTTGGCAATCGAAAGAGCGTGAACAGATCTGGTTTGTTCTGAGAACATCAAATACTATGTTTTTAATATTATTTATAGGCGTTCTCTCCCTGTCGCTTGATTTGATACCGTTCAGGACCTCTCAAAAAATTCTTGTCGATTCGTATAATGAGACCGCTTCTGATGGGTCAAGCCTGACATATGTATTTTCTCGCCCCTACTCTGCGCAATTCTATTCAAATGGGAAGGCCCTGTTGCTGAAAAGCGTGGATGGCGATGAGGCCATATTTCGGAACAATCAGGTCGATTTCTTGGCCATCCGCTCGCGGGATATCATGCGCCTGCCGGAAATCGTTGCGACACGGTTGGAAAAACAGGGCGAGTACATGGATGGTTTCAGCCTCTACGCAGAAATCCCTGCGGGGAAGTAGTCACTGGGCATCGACGGCGGGAGATGGAGGAGAGGGGCAGCAGCTTCCCGGTTCCACCGGCGAACGCTTCCTCGCTGGCCGAGAACATCGTATACTTGGCTGCTAGCAGCCCGTTGATTTATACCGTTTCCGCCAGAGCGGCATTCGCCAGCGGCA
>JARGFW010000406.1 GCA_029211085.1 Deferrisomatales bacterium
CAGCCCTGTGCTATCATCCCGCGGCTAGTGGAACCACCCCTGGGAGAGGACCCATGGCCCCCCGCGGAGACGACTACATACGTTAGATGAAACCTTCTGCGCTGCGGCGAGAAGGTTTTTTTTTGAGGGAATCCCCCATGGCCGAGAAATACCGCCGCATGCTGCTCGACTCCGACGGGGTACGCCGGGTGCTGGCCCGCATGGCGGCCCAGATTCTGGAAGCCAGCCAGGGGATCGGCGAGCTGGCCCTGGTGGGCATCGTCAGCCAGGGAGACGTGCTGGCCCGGCGCCTGTGCGAGCATATCCGCCGGGTCGAGGACCTGGCGGTGCCCAACGGGCGGCTGGACATCACCCTGTACCGGGACGACATCGCCCGCTCCGGCGCGACCACCCACATGCAGCCCACCGAGATCCCGTTCTCGGTGAAGGACCGCACCGTGGTGCTCGTGGACGATGTGCTCTACACCGGGCGCACGGTGCGGGCGGCCATGGACGCCCTGATGGACATCGGGCGGCCCCGGGCGATCCAGTTGGCGGTGCTGGTGGACCGTGGCCACCGGGAGTTGCCGATCCAGCCGGACTACGTGGGGCAGGTGATGCACACCCGCCGCGACGAGGAGATCGAGGTGCGGCTGGCCGAGAACCCGGAGGACGACGCGGTGTTCTTGCTGGAACCTGCGACGGACTGGACCGGGGGGGAGGACTGAGGTGGGTTTCGCGCACAAGCACCTGTTGGGCATGGAGCCCCTGGCCCCGGAGGATATCGTCGCCATCCTCGACACCGCCGAGGGGTTCGTCGAGGTGTCCAAGCGTGACGTGAAGAAGGTGCCGACCCTGCGCGGCAAGACCGTGGTGAACTGTTTCTTCGAGCCGTCCACCCGCACCCGCGTCTCCTTCGAGATCGCCGAGAAGCGTCTGTCGGCCGACACGATCAACTTCTCCGCCTCGGGCAGTTCGGTGTCCAAGGGCGAGACCCTGCTGGACACGGTGAAGAACATCGAGGCGATGGCCCCGGACGTGCTGGTGATCCGCCACGGGGCGGCCGGCGCCGCGCAGTTCGTGGCCCAGCGCACCGCCGCCGCGGTGGTCAACGCCGGCGACGGGCGTCACGAACACCCCACCCAGGCGCTGCTCGACCTGTTCACCATCCGCCAGCACAAGGGGGGCATCGAGGGGCTCAGGGTGGCGATCGTCGGCGACATCGCCAACAGCCGGGTGGCCCGCTCCGACATCCACGCGCTCACCAAACTCGGGGCCCGGGTCACCGTGTGCGGTCCGCCCACCATGCTGCCACCCTACGTGGAGCGGCTGGGGGTGGCGGCCACCTCCAACCTGCGCGCGGCGGTGGCCGGCGCCGACGTGGTGATGGCGCTGCGCATCCAGAAGGAGCGGCTGGGTCGGGCCTCGTTCCCCAGCGAGCGGGAGTACGCGCGGTTCTTCGGGATCACCCCGGCGGTGTTGGAGTGGGCGGCGCCGGAGGCGATCGTGATGCACCCCGGTCCGATGAACCGGGGGGTGGAGATCAGTTCCGAGGCGGCGGACGGGCCCCGTTCGGTCATCCTGCAGCAGGCGGAGAACGGGGTGGCGGTGCGCATGGCGGTCGTCTACCTGCTCGGTGGAGGAAAAGGCGCATGAGGTACGTGGTTCGCGGCGCCCACGTGGTGGATCCGGCCAACGAGGTGGACGGGGTGCGGGACGTGGCGGTCGAGAACGGGCGCATCGCGGCGGTGGAGCCGGTGATCGAGCCCGGCACCGCGCCCGTGCTGGACGCCGGCGGCCTGCACCTGTTCCCGGGCCTGGTCGACGTGCACGTGCACCTGCGCGAGCCGGGCTTCGAGTACAAGGAGACCGTGGCGACGGGCACCCGGGCCGCGGCCGCCGGGGGGTTCACCGCGGTGGCGTGCATGCCCAACACCAAGCCGGTGAACGACAACGCCGAGGTGACTCGCTACATCCTCGACCAGGCCCGTGCGGGCGGGGTCTGCCGGGTGTACCCGGTGGGGGCCATCTCCAAGGGGCTCAAGGGCGAGGACCTGGCCGAGATGGGGGAGCTGGCCGAGGCGGGCTGCGTGGCGGTGACCGATGACGGCATGCCGGTGAGCTCCAGCCTGTTGATGCGCCGGGCCATGGAGTACGCCAAGGGGTTCGGGCTGGTGGTGGTGAGCCACTGCGAGGATCTGGAACTGGCGGACGGGGGCTGTGTCAACGAAGGGCTGACCTCGGCGTTCCTCGGGCTGCCGGCGTACTGTTCCGAGGCGGAGGAGGTGATGGTGGCCCGGGATCTGTTGCTGGCCCGCCGCACCGGCGCCCGGCTGCACCTGGCCCACCTCTCCACCCGGGGCA
>JARGFW010000407.1 GCA_029211085.1 Deferrisomatales bacterium
GGCCTGACCGGTGGCACCACCTGCCCTGCGGGGCAGAGCTGCTTGGCCACGGCCAGCGGGGCCAGCTGCGTCGCCCCCACGGCCGACAGCGGCCCGGCGCCCGCGCCGGACGCCGGCGGAGCCCCGCCCGCGGCGGACCTCGGCCTCACCCCGGGCCCCGGGACAGACGACGGCGGCGGCGCCTACTACCCGGACTCGCAGGTCCCGCCCACCGCCGCTACCGCCGCCGGCTCGAACGAGCTCTACGGCTCGTGCCAGGTGGGCGTGGGTACGCCGGCCAGCCCGCCGCCCTTCTTGCCGACGGGGGTTCGAACTGCATCGATGATGTAGGCCTCGGCCATTGAAGTGCTCCTGTGCGCCGGCTAAACCGGCGAGGTGTCGTGAATGAAAGAGTCATACGTTGAAGGGCTAGCGACCCACGACGGCCCCGAGTCATGCGCCGTCGCCCGTGAGGGCGGAGGTGAAGCGTTGACAGGGGTACGTGCGGGCCGGGTATTGAGCCGCGAAAGAACCTCACTTTGGGGTGCCGACGCCGTAGGAGCAGGCGGAAGGTCACATCCGGAGCGCCGATATCGCGAGGCGCTGCGGGACCCCGCGCGGTCAGAGACCCCGTGCACGTACGGAAACACCTCGCTCGGGAGCCGGGAGGTCCCATCTCCTCCCGCGGTGGATGGCACCGTGGGACGCGTCGGGAAGTTCAAGGACGTACGCCGATGATGCACGGAGATGGGAAGTCGGACAGGCCCGTAGTACCGGGGAAGCCCCCGAACAAGGACGGGCGCCGAGGGCAGCGCGACTATGGTGTTCCCTACACGGGCACGAAGGCGGAAACGCCGGACACAGCCAAGGGAACGCCTACGGTCGCGCCGGTCCAGAGCGTTCCTACCGCGGAGGGGGTGGAGGGAAGGGGCCTGGCCAAGGGGAACCCGCGACGGCAAAACGCGCCCCGGACACCGAGCCGGCCAGGCGTGCACAGTGCGCTTTCGCGGGTACGTCAAGCAGCAAGAAGGGACAGGAAGTTGCGGTTCACCGCGCTCCTGCACCACGTCTACGACCCCGAGATGCTCCGGGAGGCGTACTTCCGCCTCGAGCGGGAAGCCGCACCGGGTGTGGACCGGGTGACGTGGCGGCAGTACGGCGAGGCGCTGGAGGACAACCTCCACGACCTCTCCGAACGGCTGAAACGCGGAGCGTACCGGGCGAAGCCGGTCCGCCGGGTGTTCATCCCCAAGGCCGACGGGCGGCAACGGCCGCTCGGCGTGACCGCGTTGGAGGACAAGCTCGTCCAGCGCGCGACGGTCGAGGTGTTGAACGCCATCTACGAGACCGACTTCCTCGGCTTCAGCTACGGGTTCCGCCCGGGGCGCAGCCAGCACGATGCGCTGGACGCGCTCTATACGGGCCTGTTGACGAAGAAGGTGAACTGGGTGCTCGACCTGGACATCCGTGGCTTCTTCGATGCCATCGACCACGGGTGGCTGGTGAAGTTCGTCGAGCATCGGATCGCGGACCGGCGCGTCGTGCGGCTCATCCAGAAATGGTTGAACGCCGGCGTGCTGGAGGACGGGAAGCGGACACGCAGCGAGCAGGGGACGCCGCAGGGGGGCAGCGCTTCGCCGCTCCTGGCGAACCTCTATCTGCACTACGTGTTCGACCTCTGGGTCCAGCGATGGCGCCGGACGCAGGCGCGCGGCGACGTCATCGTCGTGCGCTACGCGGACGATGCCGTCGTGGGGTTCCAGTACGAGTCGGATGCCAAGCGATTCCGGGCGGAGCTGGCCGAGAGGCTCAGCGAGTTCGCCCTGGATCTGCACCCCGACAAGACGCGCCTCATCGAGTTCGGCCCGTTCGCGGCGTCGAACCGGAAGCGCCGAGGTCAGGGCAAGCCCGAGACCTTCGACTTCCTCGGCTTCACGCACATCTGCGGGAAGAAGAGGAGCAACGGACGGTTCACGGTGCTGCGGCAGACGATCCGCAAGCGGTTGCAGGCCAAGCTGAAGCAGGTGAAGACCGGGCTTCGGAGACGTCTGCACGATCCCGTCCCCGAGGTGGGAAGATGGCTGCGCTCGGTCGTCGGTGGGCATGTGCGCTACTACGGCGTACCCATGAACGGCCCGGCGCTGCACCTCTTCCGCTTCCAGGTGGGCCGGCTCTGGTACCGCTCGCTCCGGCGACGCAGCCAGAAGGCGCGCCTCACCTGGGAGCGCATGCGGCGGCTCATCGACCGCTGGCTGCCCCCGGCCCGCGTCTGCCACCCCTATCCCCTGAGGCGACTTGGCGTCATCACCTGAGGCAGGAGCCCGGTGCGGTAGTTCCGCTCGCCGGGATCTGTGGAGGGGG
>JARGFW010000105.1 GCA_029211085.1 Deferrisomatales bacterium
CGGGTACTTCCGTGTTATGGCGTCTCACGTCTCACCCTTCACGTCCAACGGTTTCCGAGGCAAGAACACCGCGTGCGGTCGTCCCGTGTCCGGGTGGAGGGAGACCCGCACGGGGGTTTCGTAGACAGCTTCCAGTACGTCGCGGGTGAACACCTCGGCGGTGGCGCCTTCCGCGTGGACCTGCCCGTTCTTCAGAAACAGCAGGCGGCGGCAGTATTGGGCAGCCAGGTTCAGGTCGTGCATCACGGCGAGCACCGTGGTGCCCTCGGCATTCAGCTCGGCCAACAGGTCGAAGGCGTCGATCTTGCGGTGTACGTCCATGGCCGCCGTCGCCTCGTCCAGCAGCAGCACCGGGGCTTCCTGGGCCAGGGCCCGCGCCAGGATCAGCCGCTGGCGCTCGCCCCCGGAGACCTGGGTCACCAGGCGGTTCGCGAGATCCAGGGTGTCGGTGCGGTGGAGCGCGGTGTCCACCGCGGCACGGTCGGCATCCGTTTCGCGGGAGAACCGACCCATGCGGGGGTACCGGCCCATGAGCACGATCTCGAAGCCGGTGAACGGGAACGGGATCGAGGTGGACTGGGGGACCGTGGCGTGGAGGCGGGCCAGGTGCCGGGGCTCGGCCCGGGAGACGTCGAGCGTGTCCACCAGCACCCGCCCCCGGTCAAAACCGAGGGCGCCGGTGAGCACCCGTAGGAAGGTTGACTTGCCGCAGGCGTTGGGCCCGAGGATGCCCACGAACTCCCCGCGCGCGGCCCGGAACTCGACCCCGCGCAGGACCGGCTCCCCGCCATAGCCCGCCCACAGACCCTGGACCGAGATCACGTCGGTTCCTCCCCGCGGCCCCGGGCCAGGGGGTCGAGGCGCAGCAGGTAGCAGAAGAACGGCCCCCCGAGCAGGGCGGTCACCACCCCCACCGGCAGTTCTTCGCCGCCGGGCAGCAGGGTGCGGGAGAGGGCGTCGGCCAACACCAGCAGGATGCCGCCACCCAGAAAGGAACTGAACAGCAACCGCCGATGGGCCGGTCCCAGGGTCATGCGCAGCAGGTGGGGCACCACCAGGCCCACGAAGCCGATCACGCCGCTCACCGCCACGCAGGCGCCGGTGATCATGGAGGCCCCCACCAACAGACGCCGCCGGACCCGCACCGAGTCCACCCCGAGTTGGCGCGCGCCCTCGTCGCCGAGCACCAGCAGATCGAGATCCCGGCCGTAGAACAGGGCTGCCACCAGCCCAGCCGCCACGTAAGGCAGGCAGAACGCCACGTGCCACCAGCCCCGGCCGGAGAAACTGCCCATGATCCAGAACACGATGGAGGAAACGCTGTCTTCGTTGAGGCTCTTCAGCAGGCTGATCCCTGCCGACAGGGTGGTGCTGACCACGATGCCGGCCAGGATGAGGGTGCCACTGCCGGTGAACCCCCGGGAGGCCGCCAGCAACTGCACCGCCCCCAGGGCCAGCAGTGCCCCAGCGAACGCGGCCAGGGGCAGCAGGCCCATCCCCCAGGCGGTGTAGCCCCCCAGTCCCAGCAGGATGGCGACGCTGGCACCCAGGGCTGCCCCGGAGGAGACCCCCACGGTGTAGGGGTCGGCCAGGGGGTTGAGCAGGATGCCCTGGAAGATCACCCCCGCCACGGCCAGCCCTCCCCCCGCCACCGCCGCCAGCAGCACCCGGGACAGACGCACGTTGAGCAGGATCGCCCGGTCCACCTCGTCCAGGCGGGGGGCCAGCAGGCCCGCGGTCTCCCCCAGGGCGCGGGCCAGGTCGGCCCAGCCGAGTCCCGAAGACCCGATGCCGGCGGCCCAGAGGATGGTCGCGGGCAGGGCCATGGCCAGGGCCCAGGGGAGCCAGGAGTTGTGACGGGAGGTGTTGGTGGGGGTCAACAGTTCGGTCCGCGCTTGCGGCGGGCGAGTAGCAGACTCATGTACTGGCGGGGGAGCTCACGGATGCGGGTCGTTCCCCGGACCAGGGTCTCACCGGGGCGGGAGCAGCGGGCCGAGAGGATCACCTGCTGCCCAAGCCCTTCGGACTCGAACAGCTCACACAGCGCCGCGGTCTGCCGGAAGCCCTTCATCACCACGACGCTGTCCGCGGCGCCCAGGGCCCTGCGGAGCAGATCCGTGCCCTTGGCGGCGCTCACGATGCACAGGCTCTCGTCTCCCTCCGCCAGGGGTTCCACCGCGGCGGCGGCCGCCGCCGCGAAGGAGGTGATGCCCGGCACCACTGCCACCGGCGCGTCGGGCAGGATCTCCCGGATGGCGCTGAGCAGGTAGGTGAAGGTGGAGTAGGTCATCGGGTCTCCCAGGGTCAGGAACGCGGCCGTGGCCGGCCGCCGCAGCACCTCGACCACCACCGCCGCGTTTTCGCGGTGGGCGGCGCCGCTCGCCACCCCTTCGAAGGTGTGGTCGAACGCCAGGGGGATCACCTCTGCCCCGTCCCGCAGGTGGGGCGCGGCGATCTCCTGGGCGATGCTCGTGCCGCTCTTGGCCTGGGCGGAGGTGAACACCACGTCGACCTCGCGCAGCACCCGCAGGGCTTTCAGCGTAAGCAGTTCCGGGTCGCCGGGGCCGACGCCGACGCCGTACAGGGTTCCGAGTTGGGTCATGGGTTTGGGTCTTGAGTCGTGGGTTGTGGGTTGTGGGTTCTGGGTTGTGGGTATCGGGTCCTCAGCTGTCCAGCCGACGTCACACCGTCGCCCGGCGCACGCTCCACACCGCGGCGCTGAAGAACACGACGGCGAAGGCGAGCATGGCCGCCACGTGGAGCCACGGCAGGGCCTGGCCCAGGGAGGCGGCGCGGATGGTCAGGCTGGAGTGGGTCAGGGGCAGGCAGTAGGCCACCGCCTCGGCCCAGTCCGGCAGCCGGCTCAGGGGGAAGAACGTACCGCACAGAAACGACATGGGCACGATGAAGAAGGTGTTGATATGCCCCTGGTCGGCGTGGCTCCGCACCAGCATCGCGGCCACCACCGCGGCGGAAGCAAAGGCGAAGGTGTGCAGGGCGAACAGCCCCAGGGTGGCCCCATTGAGGGGGAACCCGACCCCGAACAGGTGCGCCAGCACCACCACCACCGCCGCCGCACCCAGGCCGCGGAGCATGCCGTAGAGCACTTCTCCCAGGGCGATCTGCCAGGCCTGCACCGGGGCCATTTGGAACTCCTCGAAGATCCTCCAGTAGAACCGGGCGATGTTGATCTCGCTGGCGGTGCCGTAGCTCTGGTTCATCGACGCCATGGTGGCCAGTCCCGGCAGCATGAACGCCAGGTAGGCCACCCC
Organism: Deferrisomatales bacterium; assembly: GCA_029211085.1. Taxonomy (GTDB): domain Bacteria; phylum Desulfobacterota; class Deferrisomatia; order Deferrisomatales; family JARGFW01; genus JARGFW01. Next base: position 3,273 of record JARGFW010000105.1, read on the forward strand.
CTCCATCTCGATGTTGCGGCCCACTCCCCAGCCGAACACCACCAGGAACAGCAACGGCGACACCGTGTACGACGCCAGGTGTTTGCGCCAACGGCGGCGGTAGATCCTCAACTCCCGATACAGCACCCCGCGGATCCCGTTCATCCCGTGACCCTCCGGCCGGTGCGCTGGAGGAACAGGTCTTCAAGATGGGTGCGGCGCACGCTGGCCTCGCCGCCGGCCTTGTGCAGGAACACCAGGGCTGCCTCGCGGCTGGTGAAGAAGAAACTGCGGGTGCCGCTGTCCGAGGGCACATCGACGGCGTGTTCGCCCAGTTCCTCGAGAAGCTGCAGGGGCTGGCCCTCCTCGATGAGCTGGCCGCGGTCGAGGATGCCCACCCGGTGGCAGAGGACCTCGGCCTCTTCTATATAGTGGGTGGTGAGCAGTACGGTGACCCCTTCGCGGTGTATCGAACGGACCAGGTCCCACAGCCGGCGCCGGGTCTGGGGGTCCAGACCCACGGTGGGTTCGTCCAGCAACAATATCTCGGGCTGATGGAGCAGAGCGCGAATGATGGTGACCCGCCGCTTCATGCCCCCCGAAAGGGTGCGAGCCAGGCTGTGGGCCCGGTCCTCCAGTTCGGCAAACGCCAACAGTTCATCGATGCGTTGCTTGCGCAGGCGCTTCGGCATGCCGTGGAGAATGCCGTGCAGTTCCAGGCTCTCCCTCACGGTGAGATCGGCATCCAGGTTCACGTGCTGGCTGACCACCCCCAGGTGGCACTTGGCCGCCACCGGGTGGCGCGCCACGTCGGAGCCCGCCACCCGGGCTCTGCCCGCATCGGGGCGGGTCAGACCGGTGAGGATGCGGATCGCGGTGGTCTTGCCGGCGCCGTTGGGGCCGAGAAAGCCGTAGATCTCCCCCCGGCCCACGCACAGGTCGAGGCCGTTCAGGGCCCGGGTGCCGCCGAAGGTCTTGACCAGGCCCTGGATCTCCACCGCCGGGGCTTCCCACACGGTGGGGCGGGGCTGCTGGGCTGCCAGTTGCGGAATTGCGAGCACTCGATGTCTCCCCGTGGGCGCCGATGGACGAACGCCCCCTGCCGGCTGCGACTGGCTCCCAACGCCCGGCTGTTGGCCAGAACGCAAGAAGCCCGCTCCAGAGTTGGAGCGGGCTTCCCGTATTCGAAGCACCAATTCTGCCGCCCTCCCGGTCCCCGGGGTAGGGTGTTCGGCAAAGCGCGTCGGCAGGTCTTCTGGCTCGCGATTCGTCCTCGGGGCCGCCTTCCCAGCCAATTGGCCAGTGGCACAGTGGCCCGTCGTCATCGCTTACAGCGGCGGGTCCGCGGGGGCATGTAACCCCACTTCCCTTTTCAGCCCATCCGGGCACCGACGGCTCTCTTGAGTTGTTCGTGAGGTGTACTCCTTTGCCCCGGGGCTGTCAACGCCCGAGGGTGAGGACGGACCATCCGCTTCAGGGTAGTTCGACCAACGCGATGAACTCCTCTCTCTTCACCACGTCTACCAGGTGCCGACAGGCGTCGAAGGATAGGTCTCGGGTGGCACTGGAGACGATGGCGAGCAGCACCGTATCGCGCGCCCCGATGGTTCCGAGGCGGTGGACCAGGAGGACCTGGTGCAGCCCGAACTGCGCCTGTGTGTCCCGTGCCAACCGCTGGAGTGCGGCGTCCGGGTCGTCCACGAGGGTGCTCAAACGCACCTGCGAGAACGCCGGCACCTGCTTGCCGGGGCGCTTCACGCGGCCGTGGTGGAGCACCACGGTTCCCGAGCGGTCGTCCTCCGCGTCCAGAAACTGCTTGTACAAGGCGAGGTGATCGATGGGGGCTGCGGTCGTATGCGCGGAAACCATGGGTGCTCCTCGATGAATCTCTTGGCGATTGGGGAACCGCTGGATCCCCGGGGAAGTCCGGAACCATCGAACTTCCTTCAGAGCAGGCTGTCCAACTGCTCCCGGAGGCGGTTTCTACCGCCCTCATCGATGTTGGTGAAGTGGATCCCCATCCCGGCGGGGAGGGTTTGGGTCTCCACGGCGTTGGTCCACACCACCCGCCCCTCCGCGTGCACTGCTTCGGAAACCCCAGGGATCCGTATGGTGACTTCCAACTGGGTGCCAGCGCCAAGGGCAGTGTCGGTGCAGAGGAAGATCCCCTCTTCCCCGAGGTTGTATACGATGCCCTCGTGGTGTCGGGTGCCACGGGTCCTGTACTTTGCCTGCAGAGAAACCCGGCAGCGACGGCTGCGGTGGTGCTCAGAGCGTGCCACGGTTCCTCCCGGAATAGGGCAAAAGCAACGCACAGCGGGGCTGAAAACCACGCCTTATTACCGGATTTATGGCCCAACGACAAGCGGTCGTCTGCGGGGGAGGTTGTCCGGGGCGAGGCGCTTCGGGGACGCTGTTCGGACCCACTCTCGAGGTCTCTCGTTGTCATTGACCCCAGGGCTGGGTCTCGGGTAGGAGTTCACCCATGTCACGACCGTCCCGTTTGGAAGCACCCGGCAAGATACCCAGGGGGGCTCCCCTGGGATCGAGAAAGGCGGCGCAATGGTTGGATGGCACGGCGCGGCGGGCGAACCCACGGTGGCCGCGGTGGGAGAGTTCGGACTGATCGAGGGACTGGTCCGGCAGTTGGCCGAGGTGCCGGCCCCCGGTGTGTCCCTGTCCGTCGGCATCGGAGACGACACCTGTGCGTTCCTTCCGACCCCGGGCCGGGAGTTGCTCGCCACCTGTGACAGTCTGGTGGAGGGGCGCCACTTCCTGCCCGCGTTCTGTTCTCCGGAAGATGTGGGGCGACGGGCCGCGGCGGTGAACCTGAGCGACGTAGGCGCCATGGGGGGGCAGCCCCGGTTTGCCCTGGTCTCGCTGGGTTTGCGACCGGAAACCCCGGTGGCCGCGGTGGAGGGGCTGTACCGGGGCCTGCTGGCAGAGTTTTCCCCGCTGGGAGTGGCGATCGCCGGGGGCAACTGCACAGCGGTGGCGGGGGCGTGTTTCGTGGACGTCACCCTGCTGGGCGAGGTGGAGGTGGGGCGCGCGGTGCTACGCAGCGGCGCCCGCCCAGGGGACGCACTGCTGCTCACCGGGCACCCGGGGGTGGGGGCCGCGGGGTTGGCGGCACTGCAGAGTCTCGGGATGGGGAACCCGGCGCCATTTCCTGTCCTCGCCGGCGCCTATCGGCACCCCCGGCACCGGGCCCGGGAGGGTCGGGAACTGGGGCTTTCCGGCCGCGTGCACGCCATGATCGACGTCAGTGACGGGTTGCTGGGAGATGTGGGCCATCTGGCCCGTGCCGGTGGGGTGGGGGCCACCGTGGAGGTGGAGGCGTTGCCGCGGCATCCCGAACTGCTCATGGCTGCCGACCGGCTGGGCACGGCCCCCCTGGATTGGATGCTGGGAGCCAGCGACGACTACGAGCTGCTGTTCGCCTGTGCCCCGGGAGATGTGGAGACCCTGGCTCGACGGGTCTCCGCTGTGGACGGGGTGCCCGTGACCCGGATCGGCAGGGTAGAGGGGGAGCCTGGGGTGTGGCTGGCGGACGGGGAGGGCGGTCGACACCCTGCCACGGGGGGCTGGGACCACTTCCGGGAACCGCTGTAGCCCCAGGAGTCAGCGGGCGGGCGCGCTGAACGCGATGCGGAACTCCCGGATCAGCACGTCCGCCACCTCTGCCATGGGCGGTGTTTCACCCTGTTCCCGCTCCAGGGAGGTGGGCGGCACGTCCGTGAGCCCGCACGGCACGATCCATCGGTAGTGGGACAGATCGGGGCAGACGTTCAAAGCAAAGCCGTGGAAGCTCACCCCGTGGCGCACGGCGACTCCGATCGCGGCGATCTTTCCGAAGCTGGTGAACAGCCCGGGCCGGCCCGGCTGGCGTCGGGCGGTTACCCCGAAATGCGCGCAGGTCCGCTCCAGCACCTCCTCCAGGGCGGTCACGTAGCGCCGCACTCCCAGGCCCCGTTCCCGGAGATTCAAGATGGGATAGCCCACCCACTGGCCGGGCCCGTGGTAGGTGGCCTGCCCGCCACGCTCCACCCGCACGACGGAGACCCCCACGGCAGCCAACTGGTCCCCGGTGGCCAACACCCCGGCGGGGTCGGCGTTTCGCCCCAGGGTGATGACCGGTGGGTGCTGCAGCAACACCAGGGTGTCCGCGCAGCTTCCAGAAGCGCGCCGGGCAGCCAGGTCTTGCTGCAGTGCCAGGGCCTCGGCGTAGGGCAGGGGGGCATGCGGGCGCACCAGGGACAGCGGGTGCACGGCCGCCATTACCCGCACCGCCCGCTGGTGAACGCCTCGGCGGCGCGGTAGGAAGTGCGCACCAAGGGACCCGCGGCGACGTAGCGGAACCCCCTGCGCCTGCCCTCCTCGGCCCATCGCTCGAACCGCTCGGGTGGCACGTACTCCACCACCGGAGCGTGTTCGCGGGTCGGCTGCAGGTACTGGCCCAACACCAGGATGCGGGTGCCGGCCGCGAGCAGGTCGTCCAGGGACCGGGATACCTCCTCCTCCCGTTCACCCAACCCGAGCAGTAGCGAGGACTTCACCACCCCGCCCCAGGCGGAGGCGGAGGCCCGTTGCAGCACAGCCAGGGAACTGCGATACCCGAAGCGGCGGTGCCGCAGCAGGGGGGTGAGGCGTTCCACCACCTCCAGATTGTGGGCCAGCACGTCGGGGCCGGCGGCGAGCACGGTGTCCAGGTCCCGGCGGGCGTAGTCCGGGATCAGCACCTCGGTGCGGGGAGGCGTCGCCAACCCCTGCAGTTCCCGCAGGGTTGCGGCGAACACGCCGGCACCGCCGTCGGGCAGGTCGTCTCGGCTCACCGAGGTGAGCACCGCGTACTCCAGACCCATGCTGTGCACCGCATCGGCCACCCGCCGGGGCTCGGAGGCATCCACGGCGCCGCCCGGGTCACCCCTGGTCACTGCGCAGAAGTGGCAGCCCCGGGTACACACCTCGCCGAGCAGCAGGAACGTCGCGGTTCCCGCCCCCCAGCACTCCCCCTGATTGGGGCAGCGGGCCTCCTGGCAGACCGTGTGCAACCCCTGTCGGGTCACCGCGTGGCGCACTGCGCGGTAGCGCGGACCATCGGCCACCTTGACCTTCAACCAAGGGGGTTTGCGGTGTGGGTCGGGCAGCATGTTTCGTCCTCGGTGCCGTGGCGCGGACCGGGGCTTGCCACCCGGTCTCCGCTGTGGGATGAATGCTTGCCGATGATCTCATATCCGCCTTCGCTGCGCATGCGCGGGCGGGGCCCTGCCACGGAGGAACCGAACATGGCCCAGCGACCTACCCGGGAGCAGGCGTGGAACCTGCTCTGCGAACACGTCCCCAGCGAGAACCTGCGTCGCCACGCCCTGGCGGTGGAGGCGGTGATGCGCCACATCGCCCGGCAGCGGGGAGAGGACGAGGAGGCCTGGGGGCTGGTGGGGCTGATCCACGACGTGGACTACGAGGAACACCCGACCGAGCACTTGCAGCACACGGAGGCACTGCTCCGTGACCAGGGCTGGCCCGAGGAGTTGACCCGTGCGGTGCTCGCCCACGGCTGGGGCATCTGCACCCAGGTGGAGCCAAAAACCCCTATGGAACAGACCCTTTACGCCATCGACGAACTGACGGGCCTGGTCGCCGCGGCGGCCCTGGTGCGCCCCTCGAAGAGCGTGCTCGACCTGCCGGTAAAGAGCGTGCGCAAGAAGTGGAAGGACAAGGCGTTCGCCGCCGGGGTGGACCGGTCGGTGATCCAGAACGGTGCCGACATGCTCGGGGTGGAACTGGCCCAACTGATCGGCGATACCATCGAGGGGATGCGTGGGGTGGCCGCGCAGATCGGCCTGGAAGGACAGGGGTAGGGCCCGTGAAGATGGTGCCTCCACGCGCCTGTGCTGCCAACGTTTCGACGGAGGCGGCAGCGGGGGAGCCCCGGCGCGCCGGGTGCAGAGTCGTCGGAGCGTCTGGAAGGCAACCGCCTACCCGTTTCCCGGAAGGAGGAGTCTCGTGAACGTGGCGGTGATCGGCGCCGGTGCCATGGGAAGCCTGTTTGGCGCCCTCCTGGCGGAAGCGGGGAACAGCGTCTGTCTGATCGATATCTGGGCCGAGCACGTGCGTGCCATCAACGCCGCCGGATTGGCTATCGAAAGGGAGGGCGTGTCCCGTACCGTCCCGTTGCGGGCGACCGCCGACCCCGGCGGCGTCGGCACCGTGGATCTGGCCATCATCTTCGTCAAGGCGACCCACACGGCCGCCGCCGCCGAGACCGCCCGGAGCCTGATCGGTGAGGCAGGCCTGGTGCTGACGCTGCAAAACGGGCTGGGTAACGCCGACACCATCGCCGAGGTGGTTGCGGAAAGGAGGGTGCTGGCAGGTACCACCGCCCACGGCGCGACCCTGCTCGGTCCGGGGCGAATCCGGCACGCGGGGGAAGGTTCCACCGTGATGGGGGCCTGGTCCAGGCAACCGGAAGGCTCCGGGGACGCGAGGCGTGTCGCCGAGGTGTTCGCCAGGGCAGGGTTTGAGACCGTGCTTACGGAGGACGTCCGGCAGGCGTTGTGGGGGAAGCTGCTCATCAACGTCGGCATCAACGCCATCACGGCCGTGACCGGCATCCGGAACGGTCAGATCCTCGACCTCCCGGCGACCGCCGAGCTCTCCCGGGCGGCGGTGGCGGAGGCGGTGGCGGTGGCCAGGGCCCGTGGAGTCACCGTGCGGGAGGACGCGGCCGAGCACGTGCTGACCGTGGCCGCAGTCACCGCGGCGAACCGCTCCTCCATGGGGCAAGACGTGGACAACCGCCGGCTCACCGAGATCGACGCGATCAACGGTGCGGTGGTTCGCGAGGCCCGCAGGGTAGGTCTGGAGGCGCCGGTGAACCAGACCCTCGCCGCCCTGGTGGAGACCCTGCAGGCCCACTATCGTTGAGATCGCCCCCTGGCTCAAACGGAGCCGTCGGGGTGGCACAACCGACACCGAGAGAATCCAAGGGAAAGGGCGAAACATGCGCAGCAAGGTAACCGTTCTCGACGTCCAGCGGGCGAAAGCCGACGGGCGCAAACTGGTCATGGTGACCGCCTACGACTACCCCTTCGGGTTGCTGGCCGACCAGGCCGGGGTCGACATCGTCCTGGTGGGCGATTCCCTTGGCATGGTGGTAATGGGTATGGAGGACACGGTCAAGGTGACCATGGGCCACATGATCCACCACATCCAGGCCGTGGTGAGGGGCTGCAAGAACCCGCTGGTCGTGGGGGACATGCCGTTCATGAGCTACAACACCTCCGTCCCGGAGGCGATCGCCAACGCTGGCCGGCTGGTCAAGGAAGGGGGCTGCGACGTGGTCAAGCTGGAGGGCGGGATTCACTTCGCACCCACGGTGGAAGCCATCGTCAAGGCCGGCATCCCGGTGCAGGGACACATTGGGCTGACACCCCAGACCGCCAGCGCCCTGGGCGGTTTCAAGACCCAGGGAAAGAACGCCGAGGCTGCCAAGGGGATCATCGAAGACGCCCGCGCGCTGGAGGGAGCGGGTGCCTTTTCCATCATCCTCGAAGCCGTTCCCGCTCCCCTGGGGGCGTTGGTGGCAGAAGCGGTGCGGGTGCCGGTGATCGGCATCGGGGCCGGAGCGGAGGTGGACGGGCAAGTCCTGGTCACCCACGACATGGTCGGCCTGTTCGACAAATTCGTACCCAAGTTCGTCAAGCAGTACGCCCAGGTCCGTACCACCATCCTGGGGGCCCTCCAGGAGTTCAAACAGGAGGTCGAGGGCAAGCAGTTTCCCGGACCGGAGCACAGCTTCGACATGCCGGCGGAGGCCCTGGAAGAACTGAAACGGCTGATCTTGCGCTGACCCGGCCGGGGGTGAGGATCCGGCTGCGGGAACTTGACGGTATTCTCGCGCCCCTGCTACAAGGATCGGCCGGCACCCATGCCGAACGGTGGCCGCCGCGGCCACGACACCCCGCGTTTTTTCAGAAAGGAGATCGAGCCATGAGACGTCTGTCCGGCCTTCTATCCCCGATGCTGGTGGCGCTGTTCGCCACCGGGGCCGCAGCGACGACGAAGATCAACCTGGGCGTGGTGACCAAACCGGGTTCGGCCCAGAACATCGTCGCGGAGAAGTTCAAGGAACTCGTCGAGGCCCGTTCGAAGGGCGAGTTCGAGGTCAAGATCCACCACTCGGCGTCCCTGGGCAACGAGACCGAGATCCTCCAGCAGATCCAGATGGGCACCATCCAGATGGGGATCATCACCAGCGGACCGTTCGACACCTTCGACCCCGTCGCCCGGGTCATCGACTACCCCTTTCTGTTCAAGGACAACGAGCAGGCCGACCAGATCCTCGACGGCCCCCTGGGGCAGGAGATCCTGACCTCCCTGGAAAGTTCCGGCTTCAAGGGCCTGGCCTTCTCGGAGAACGGGTTCCGCAACCTCACCAACAGCAAACGGGCCGTCAAGACCCCTGAGGACGCCAAGGGTCTCAAGATCCGGGTGATGGAGTCGGCCCTGCACAAGGGTATCTGGCAGTCCCTGGGTGCCAACCCCACCCCCATGCCCTGGCCCATTTACAGCGAGTTGGAGCAGGGGGTGATCGACGGCCAGGAGAACCCCCTGTGGGTGGCCGAGGTCTATAAAATGTACGAGGTACAGAAGTACCTGTCGATGACCCGCCACGTGTACTCGGCCCACATCGACGTGGCGAGCCTGCAGTGGTGGAACAGCCTGAAGCCCGAGGAGCAGACGCTGCTGCAGGCGTCCATGCTCGAGGCGGCCAAGTTCCAGCGGGCTGAAAACCGCAAGGCCGACGCCGGCCGGATCGCGCTGGTCAAGGACAAGGGCATGCAGGTCGAGGAGCACCCAGATGTCGCGGCCTTCCGGGCGAAGGTGGCAGGCATGAAGGACATGGAACTGTTCAAGGACTCGAAGGTACAGGGGCTGCTGCAGCGCATGATGGCGGCGACCCGGTAGACCGGACGCCACTGCGAACGCACGGCCGGGGGCGGGTCTAAGACCCGCCCCCGGCCATCTGAGGCGAGGACCCCGTGGCTGCACTCCAGGCCCTGAGCCGTCATCTGAACCGCGGGATCGAGACCCTGCTCGTCGTGATGGGTGTGGTCATGGCCACCGTCGTGGCGGCCCAGGTGTTCTCCCGGTACGCCTTGAACCACTCGCTGTTCTGGTCTGAGGAGCTGGCCCGCTACCTGCTGGTGTGGCTGTCCTTCCTGGGGGCCAGCACTGCGTATTACCGCGGCGTCCAGCCCGGGGTCGACGTCCTGTACTCGCGATTGCCCCCCCGGGCCCAGCGGGCAGCGGCGGTCGCCGTGCATCTCGCCTCCCTGATGCTGTTCGGCGTCATGGTCGTCTACGGGTGGCAGTTCGCCTACTTCGTGCGGCTGCAGATCTCCCCGGCCTTGCTCCTGCCCAAATGGATACCCCACGCCATCATCCCCTTGAGCGGCGCCGTTCTGGCGGTCCACGCCCTGGGTTTCCTGCTGCGTGACCTGACGGGGAAGGGGCGATGACCGCCGGGATCCTGATCGGGGGCCTCGCGCTGCTGTTCGCCCTCAACGCTCCGATCGCGATCGCCATCGGGGTGGCCGCGATCGGGGCGATCGTGGCACAGGGTTCGTTCCCGCTGATGATGGTGGTCCAGCGCATGTTCGCCGGCACCGACTCGTTCCATCTGCTGGCGGTGCCGTTGTTCATGTTCGCCGGGGTGCTGATGGAGCGGGGCGGCATCAGCCGCCGTCTCATCGACTTCGCCAACGCGCTGGTGGGGTGGCTTCCGGGTGGTCTCGCCGCCGTGACCATCGTATCGGCGATGTTCTTCGCCGGCATTTCCGGGTCGGCGGCGGCGGACGCGGCTGCGGTGGGGGCCATCCTCATCCCCGCCATGAAGCGCTCGGGCTACGACTCGGATTTCGCGGCCGCGGTGCAGGCCTCGGGGGGCTCGATCGGGGTGATCATCCCCCCGTCGATCCCCATGATCATCTTCGGGTTCCTCACCGGAGCGTCCATCGGCCAGCTGTTCGCCGCCGGCATCCTGCCGGGGCTCCTGATTGGAGTGAGCCTGATCGCCGCCGCCACGGTGATCTCGCGTCGTCGGGGCTACGCCGCCGCCCGGTCCTTCTCTCTTGCCGAGGTGTGGCAAACCTTCCGCGGGGCGGTGCTGGCCCTGGGGGCACCGGCGATCATCCTGGGGGGGATCCTGTTCGGGGTGTTCACCGCCACGGAGTCCGCGGCCGTGGCGGTGGTCTACGCGCTGCTGGTGAGCCTGCTGGTCTACCGCGAGGTGAAGGTCGCGGACCTCTTCGCGGTGTTCCGCGACGGCGCGGTCACCTCGGCCATCGTGATGTTCATCATCGCCACCGCCTCGGTGTTCTCCTGGATCGCGGCCATCGAGGACATCCCGGCGCGCCTGGCCGGATCGCTCCTAACCCTGACCCGGGAACCGACGCTGCTCCTGCTCCTGGTCAACGCGGTGCTCTTGATCGCGGGGACCTTCGTCGAGACCACCGCAGCCCTGATCCTCCTCGTGCCCATGATCACCGCGATGCTGCCGAGCCTGGGGATCGACCTGGTGCAGCTCGGCGCCATCGTGGTGGTGAACCTGGCGATCGGCATGCTCACCCCACCCATGGGCATCTGTCTGATCGTATCGTGCTCCATCTCCGGCGACAGTTTGGGGGCCGTGAGCCGCCGGATCCTTCCGTTCCTGGCGGTCCTCCTGATCGATCTCCTGTTCATCACGTTCTGGTCGCCGCTCACCACCTGGCTGCCGTCGCTGGTGCGCTGACCCGGTGGCTGTCGATCCCGATCCCGTCCCCGCAACTCTTGCCCTCGCCCCGGAAGTCCCGTTTGGCGGGCCCAGCCGGGCCCCTCGAGGGCAACTGCCGGCCGGCGGCCAGGCCCTGATCCACCTCAACCGGCGGCCCAGCGGCGCAGCCTCGCAGCAGCCTCATCCAGGGTGGCGTCCCGCTTGCAGAAACAGAACCGCACCAGGTGGTCGCCGGCGGCAGGGGAGGAGAAAAAGCTCGCGCCGGGCACGGTGGCCACCCCCGCATCGCGGATCAGCCGCCGGGCGAACGCGGTGGAGTCCTCGTTCGAGAAGGCTCGAAACCCAGCCATCACGTAGTACGCCCCCTGGGGCCGGAAACACCGGAATCCCACCTCCTCCAACACCGGCACGAAGCGGTCGCGTCTTGCCTGGTAGCTCGCCGCCAGGTCGGCGTAGTAGGCCGGCGGGAACTGCAGGGCCGTTACTCCGGCCCGCTGCAGGGGGGCGGCGGCGCCCACGGTGAGGAAGTCGTGCACCTTGCGGATCGCCGCGGTCAGGTCTGGCGGGGCGATCGCGGTGCCGATGCGCCAGCCGGTGACCGAGTAGGTCTTGCTCATGCCCCCCACGGTCACCGTGCGCTCGCGCATGCCCGGCAGGGTGGCCAAGGCGATGTGCTCGGCGCCGTCGAACAGGATGTGCTCGTAGATCTCGTCGGTCACCGCCACGGCGTCGAACTCCACGCACAGCGCGGCAATCTGCTGCAGTTCGTCGCGGCTGAAGACTTTCCCGGTGGGGTTGTTGGGGGTGTTGAGGATCACCGCCCGGGTGCGGGTCCCGAACGCAGCGCGCAACTCCCCGGGGTCGAACGTCCAACCCTCCGGTCCAGGGCGCAGGGGCACGTGGCGCGGCTCGGCTCCGCACAGGACCGCGTCGGGGCCGTAGTTCTCATAGAACGGCTCGAACACCACCACTTCATCTCCCGGGTCCACCAGGGCCAGCAGGGTGGCGATCATCGCCTCGGTGGAGCCGCAGGTGACCGTGATCTCGGATTCCGGATCAACATGGATTCCCAGGAATCTCGATGTCTTGTCAGCCAATGCTTCACGGAACTCCTGAGCTCCCCAGGTGATCGCGTACTGGTTCACGTCGTCCTGGATCGCCGCGCAGGCGGCGTCCTTGAGTTCCCGGGGGCAGGGGAAGTCGGGGAAACCCTGGGCCAGGTTCACGGCGCCGTGGGCCACGGCGTGGCGGGTCATCTCGCGGATCACCGACTCGGTGAAGCGGCGGGCCTTGTGGGAGATGTGCATGGGGGAATCCTGCTAGTCAGCTGGACGGCTAGTCTTCAGATCGAGAGAGCCATCGCCCCGTGACGCCAGATGGATTGGGTCGAGCCGACCGGCCGACAATCCGTCCCGCTGGCCAGCCGCTCAATGTTTGAAGCAGCGTTGGCCGGTGAACACCATGGTGGCGCCGGCTTCGTTGACCGCCTGGATCACCTCGGCGTCGCGGTTAGAGCCGCCCGGCTGGCAGACGGCGCTCACGCCTTCGCGCAGGCCCACATCGACGCCGTCGCGAAACGGGAAGAACGCATCGGAGATCATCGCCGTTCCGATCAGGCCGCCCTTGGCCCGGGCGGTGTCCTGGCGGATCTCGTCCAGGGCCTCCGGGTCGGCCTCGCCCCGGGCAACCTGGAGTTCCAGGTCCTTCATCGGCACGCCGTGGCGCCGGTAGCTGAGCAGGTCGGCGTACTTGGTGTAGGCCTTGTACACGGCGATCTCGGCTACGCCCACCCGGTCCTGCTCGCCGGTGCCGATGCCCACCGTGCAGCGGTCCTTCACGTACAACACCGAGTTGGAGGTCACCCCCTGTTCCACGGCCCAGCCGAACAGCAGGTCGGCCAGTTCCTCCGCGGTGGGTTGGCGGGTCACACCCTGTTTCACGCCGTCCACCGTGGTGACCGCAGGGAGGAAGTCTTCGGCGCGGGTCACGGCGTTGAGGGGGGACTGCTGTACGACGATGCCGCCGTCGATCAGCGACTTGAACTCCACGAAGCGCTTGCCGGCGAAGCTGGCGAGGCGCTCGATCCCCGGCACCTGGAGGATGCGGAGGTCCTTCTTGCGTCGGAGGATCTCCAGGGCGCCGTCTTCGTACTCGGGCGCCGCCACCACCTCCAGGTAGTTGGCCACCACCGCCTCGGCGGTAGCCCGGTCCAGTGCCCGGTTCACCACCAGGGCGCCACCGAACGCGGCGATCCGGTCGGCCCGGTTGGCCTTGTCGTAGGCCTCCGCCAGGGAGTCGGCCTCGGCGGCGCCGCAGGGATTGTTGTGCTTGAGGATCACCGCAGTGGGGCGGTTCATGAGATACTTCAGGATGTTCAACCCGTTGTCCACATCGGTGAGATTGGTCTTGCCCGGATGCTTGCCGGCCTGCAGCATCTGCGCCTCGGTGAGGGCCGATACCAGGCCGGAGCCCGGGTCGATGAACGCGCAGCCGCCGAGACTGAGGTTTCCCCCCACCAGCTGGTACAAGGCCGCCTCCTGGCCCGGGTTCTCCCCGTAGCGGAGTCCCTTCTCCACCAGTTCGCCGGAGGCGTCGGCGAGCTTCCAGGAGCGCTTGCGGTACACCAGGGTCTGGTCGCCGAAGCGGATGCTCATCTCCTCGG
>JARGFW010000106.1 GCA_029211085.1 Deferrisomatales bacterium
GCCGGCTGGCAGGTGCAGGACAACGCCCCCACGGTGCAGGGGGTGGTGGAACAGGCCCTGGGGCGCCTGCTCAAGACGACCCTGCGGGTCACCGCCTCGGGGCGCACCGACGCCGGGGTGCACGCATTGGGGCAGGTGGCCAATTTTCGCACCACGGGCAGGGTGCCGCTGAGGGGATTCGTGCACGGTCTCAACGGGCTGCTGCCCCGGGACGTGGCCGTGCGTGCGGCGGCCGAGGTGCCGGCGGAGTTCGACAGCCGCCGCAGTGCCGTGCACAAGACCTACCGTTACTTCCTCTATCGATCCCCCACGCCGTCGGCGTTTGGGCGCCGCACCAGCTGGAGGCTGTCCCGTCCCTTGGACCTGGCCGCGATGCGGGCCGGGGCCGGGCACCTGGTGGGCACCCACGACTTCAGCGCGTTTCGCTCCGCTGGCTGCGACGCCCCCCACGCGGTGCGGGAGATCCACGAGCTGGCCATGGTGGAGCGGGGCGAGTACCTGGAAGTGGAGGTGAGGGGCAACGCCTTCCTGCGCAACATGGTGCGCATCATCGTCGGCACCCTGGTGGAGATCGGCGAGGGGCGTCGGGCCCCGGAGTCCGTGGTGGGCCTGCTCGCCGAGGGGGACCGCACCCGGGCCGGGGCGACGGCCCCGCCCCAGGGGCTGTTCCTGGCCGAGGTGTGCTACGACACCCCGGTGTTGGAGGCGTACCCATGAGCCGGATGCCCGCAGGGGAGCAGTTGCTCGACCGGGTGCGCCGCACCCGCCGGCGGGCCCGGTGGCTGGGATGGGGGCGGACGACCCTGGCGGTGCTGGCAGTGCAGGCGGCGGTGCCGGTGACCTCGACCCTGGTGTTGGGGTGGCTGCCCGGAGGGTGGCGGCCGGTGGGGGCGGCCGTATGGCTGGTGCTCGGGCTGAGCATGGCCCTGTGGCTGGGACGGGATCAATGGCGCCGCGCCCGGCCGCGACTGGGGGCCGCAGCGGCTACCGAGCTGCTGGCGGGTGGCGAGGATGCGGAGGTGCTGGTCACCGGAGTGGACCTCGCTGCTTGGGGAGAGCGGGGCGCGGAGAGCCGGGGGGCGAGCCCTGCCCTGGTTGAGGCCCAGGTGGAACGGGCTGCCCGGCAGGCCGGGCGGCTGGACCCGGCCGCGGCCCTACCCGCTGACGCCCTGTGGCGCTGGGCCGGGGGGGTGACCCTCGCCGCTGCGCTGCTGGCCGGTTGGCTATCCTGGAACCCCGGGGGTACCCGGGACGCCTGGCTCACCCTGCTTCTCGGCGGCACGCCGGCGCCGGTGCAGGTCGGCAACCTGACCCTCGCCGTGGTCCCCCCTGCCTACACCGCCTTGCCCGAGGGGGCGGTGGCGGGAGCCGACGGGGCCGTGGAGGGCTACCCCGGTACCCGGGTGACCCTCTCCGGCCGTCTCTCCCGGGCGGTGACCTCGGGGCAGTGGGAAGGGCCTGGTGGGGAGGTGGTGGCTCTGCAACTGGAGGGCAGGCGGTTCTCGGTGGGTTGGCTGCTGCAGCGCGCCGGCACCTACCGGCTGATGTTTTTCGACGGCCGTCGCCCGGTGCCCAGCGATTTCGCACCGCGCCCCCAGTCCCTGCGAGAAGACCACCGCCCCGAGGTGGCGATGAGCGAACCCGCAGGGGACGTGGAAGTCACCAGCGACAAGGATGTGGAGGTGGTGTTCCGGGTCACGGACGATTTTCGGGCCGATCGGGTGGAGCTGGTGGCGTCTGGGGAGACCGAGGTGCGCATGGAGGTCCCCGTGGAACCGGGCAAGGTGGTGGAAGGCCGTGCGCGCTTCCTGCCCCTTGCCCATCCCGAGCTGGGCGAGGGCGCCCACCTGCGCCTGGAGGCCTGGGACAACGACACCGTGGGCGGACCCAAGGCGGGGATCGGTCCGTCGGTGTACGTGGCGTTCCTGGACAAGCGCCGGCTGCTGGCAGATATCGAAGGCCTCCAGGAGCGCCTGTTCGAGGGCCTGATCCTCCACCTCGGCGACCACTTGGAGAACGACAGCGGCGCCCCGACCGCCACCCTGGAACCCCTGCGGGGTGGGGCGGGAGATCTGCTGGCGCTGCTGGATCGGCTGGTGGAGCAGGTGGGGCGCAGCGCCGAGGAGGGGGCACTGGCCGCAGTGGCGGTGCTGCGCATCGAGGCAGGGCTCCGGCAGGTGCTGGAGCCGTTCGCGGCCGGGGGCGACACATCGCAGCCGCTCATCGCCGAAGTGGAACGCGACATCCTGTTTCTCGACCGCCTGCTGCAGAGCCTGCGCATGGAACAAACCCTGAGCCTGGGGGACGAAATCTCGTCCCTGCAGCGCGACCTGTTCGATGCCCTGCAGAACGGGACCTCCCCCGAGGACCTGGTGGAACAGGTGTCGCGGATTCAACAACTGCTGGCGGAGATGGCGTCACAGCTGGCCCGCAGTTCGGGCCAGATGCCCGACAGCTTCGTCAACGCCGATGCAGTGCAGGAGATGCCCGCCTCAGACATGCAGCAACTGCTCCAGGAACTCAGCGCGGCGCTCCAGGCTGGAGATTGGGACGCGGCGCAGGCACTGGCGGAGAAGATCCTGGAAACCCTGAGCCAGTGGATGGCGGCGCTGGAAAAGGCTGCCGGCACGGCCTCCCAGGGTCAGCTCGACCCGTTGCTCGAGGAGTTGGCGGCGCTGGAGGAGGACACCGCGTCGCTGATGGCGGACCAGGAGTCCCTGCTGGGGGACACCCAGAAGGTGGGGCAGCGCGCTTCGGCGCGGGCGGCGGAAGCGCTGCAGAAGGAGCTGGATGCGTTCTTCGAGCGCCAGGAACAGCGCCTGCGGGAGATCGAGCGCCAGGCCCAGGTGATGGAGGTATTGGCGCCGCGCCAGGGGTTCCACGGAGCCCCGCCGGCAGGGCCCCCGCAGACTTCTGCGGAGGCCGGCAACGAGCGGTTGCAGCTGTTGGAGGCCCGCCGTCGGGTGGGGGCGGCTGCCAACGAGGTGCGCAACGGCCTGCGCGAAGACCTGGGCCAGGCGCGCCAGGGCGCGGCGGCCCTGGAGCAGTCGGTGGGAGAGCTGGCCCAGGGGGTGGAGCGAATGGTCGGCGCGGAACCTGGCCGGCGTCAGGCACTGGACCAGGCCCGCGGGGTGGCCGAAGAGAACCTGGAGGCACTACTCGCGGAGTTGGACGCCCTGGGGAACCGGCGCCTGGAGGGCTTGGATCCCGGCGACCGGGAACAACTGGAGGCGCAGGGGGAGCGGCAGGGAGAGCTGGGGGACCGGGCCGGGGAACTGGCTGAACGGCTCCAACAGCTCTCCGAACAGACACCGCTGCTGGGGGGCGAGGCGGCGGAAGGGGCACGCGGCGCCGAGGGGTCCATGCGGGGAGCGGGCGGCAGCCTGGGGCAGGGCGACCCGTTCGCCACCGTGCCCCAGCAGGGCCGTGCCCTGGAGCAGCTCGCCGAGGTGAGCCAGCGCCTGCAGGGCGCCCGGCAGCAGATGCTGGAGGGAATGCAGGGGCAAGGCATGCAGATGCTACGCTCACCCGGCCAGAGACCCGGCGGCGGGCAGGACGTGGACCGCAGCCGGGTGGACATCCCCCGGGAGATGGAGGCGAGGGAACTGCGCGAGTTCCGCGAACAGGTGCTGCGCGCCATGCGCGAGGGCCGCTACCCCGAGGAGTACCGGGAAGACGTGAAGCGCTACTACGAGGGTTTGATCCGGTGAAGGGGACAGTCGGAACCCTTTTTTCTACCATGAAGGGCAGGCAGACCATGAAGAACGGCGAACACCGCGGGTTGGCCCGGTCGTGCAGGAGGATCTTTGGGCCTCCCTCCATGCCCTTCATGGCCTTCATGGTAATAAAGGTCCTCGTCCTTCCTCTGTTGGCGGCGCTAGCCCTGACGGGATCGGCCGGCGCGGCCAACGAGGTGTATGGGCGCCCGGCGTCTCAACTGGGTCTGTACCTGGGCAACGGCCTGCTGGCGTCGTGGCGGGTGCCGGCAGCACGGGAGGTGGTGGAAGGGATGCTGGCGGCGGACCCCGCGGACCCGGCGGCCCGGGCCCTGGAGGGGCGGGTGCTGTTCTTCGAGGGACGCTACGGGGAGGCCTTGGAGCGATTGGATGCCCTGGGGGCTGCCGGGGAGTTCCGCGACCTGGTAGCGGCCACGGTGACGGCCACCGCGGGGTTCCAAACCCGGGACAGTGAGTGGTTCCGGGTTTCCTGGGGCGACCCCAAGGACGAACTGCTGGTGGAGGGTGCCCTGGAGGGCCTGGAGCGGGTGCGGCAGGCGGTGGCCGACGTCCTCGGCTTTGTGCCAGAGCGGCAGGTGCGGGTGGAGCTCTATCCCAGTGTCGCGGCGTTCACCGCGGTCTCTACCCTCACCCGGGAGGAGGTGAGCACCTCCGGCACCATCGGGCTGTGCAAGTTCGACCGCCTGATGGTCACCAGCCCTCGGGCCACCACCTGGGGCTACCGGTGGCGGGACACCCTCAGCCACGAGTATCTGCACCTGGCGATCTACCGGCTCAGCGAGGGGCAGGCGCCGATCTGGGTGCACGAGGGCATCGCCAAGTACCTGGAGGGGGCTTGGCGCGGTGCCCCGGGTGAACTGAGCCCGTCGAGCAAGGCGCTTCTGGCCCGGCGCATGGCCGACGACACCCTGATCACCCTGGAGCAGATGAGCCCGTCGGTGGCCAAACTGCCGTCGGCGGAGGACACCTCCCTGGCGTTCGCCGAGGTGGGCACCATGATGGCCTACCTGGTCGCCGAGCGCGGGGAGGGGGCGCTGGGCGGTTTGCTCGGGGGTCTGGCCGGCGGTCTGGATGATCGGGCCGCCCTGGAGCGGGTGTGGGGGGACCGCTTCGCCGCGTTCGAGGCCGGCTGGCGGGCCTGGGCCGAGACCCTGCCGTTCGACGCCGAAGCGTCCCAGATCATTGCCCTGCACCTGGCGGATGAGGAACCCGAGGCCGACGCCGAGGTCGGCCCGGGTGCGGTCCCCGACCCCCGGGCGGGGGACTACGCGCGGCTGGGGGACCTGCTCCGGCAGCGGGGCAGGGAGCGGGCCGCCGCCGCGGAGTACGCCAAGGCCTACGCCCTGACCCCCGGCGCCCCGGGCATCGCCTCGCGCCACGCCCTGGGCCGCCTGGTGCTGGAACAGTGGGACGCGGCCCGGTTGGTGGCCGAGCGCGCGCTGGAACTGTATCCTGACCTGGCCGTGCTCTGGCAGCGCAAGGGTGAAGCCCTTCTCGGTGCCGGCCAGCCGGCGGCGGCAGCTGCGGCGTGGGCCGAACTGCTGGAGATCAATCCGTTCCACCTGCCCGCCCGCCGCGGCCTGTGGGCCGCAGCGGAGCAGCTGGGGGACGCCGATGGAATGCGCCGCCAGGAGGCCGCGCTGACCCTGCTCCAGGATGGCGGCACCGGGGGTGACCCTCACGGCACGGGACTCCACGGTGGCGGGCAGGAGTGAAGCGGCAAGAGCAGCTCAAAGGTGTCTTTTTGGACGGGATTTCACGGATCTCATGGATAGAAGGGCAAGAGCGGCAACCAACCGTTACCGAGTCATGGGTTCGGTTTTCAGCCTTCCATCCTGTGAATCCTGTTAATCCTGTCCAGAAATGCCTTTGACTTTGATTTTCGATCCGTGAAAGCCATGCGAGCCTGTCAAAAAGAGAAGTCCAGACGAGAGGAACCCCCGCGATGAACGAGCCCGAACGCGGCGCCCCCGGGGCGCCGGACGATCTGGAACTGGTGGCCGAGGCCGCCCGCGCCCACGCCGCGATCCGTGCCGAGATCGGCCGGGTCATCGTCGGCCAGACCGAGGTGGTGGACCTGTTGCTCACCTGCCTGTTCGCCGGCGGCCACGGGCTGTTCATCGGTGTGCCGGGGCTGGCCAAGACCCTGTTGATCCGCACCCTGTCCGAGACCCTGGAGCTGGAGTTCAAACGGGTGCAGTTCACCCCGGACCTGATGCCCAGCGACATCACCGGCACCGAGATCCTGGAACAGGATCCGGGGACCGGGCAGCGGGCGTTTCGCTTCGTGCGCGGTCCGATCTTCACCCACATCCTGCTGGCCGACGAGATCAACCGCACCTCCCCCAAGACCCAGGCCGCGCTGTTGCAGGCGATGCAGGAGCATCGGGTCAGCGCCGGGGGGGTGGATCACGACCTGGACGCGCCGTTCCTGGTGTTCGCCACCCAGAACCCCATCGAGCAGGAAGGTACCTATCCCCTGCCCGAGGCCCAGTTGGACCGCTTCATGTTCGCCATCGACGTGGGCTACCCCAGCGCCGAGGAGGAACGGGAAATCGTGCGCCGCACCACCGCCGGGCCGGCACCGCGGCTGAGCCGGGTGCTGGACCCCGAGCGCATCCGCCAACTCCAGGCCCTGGTGCCGCGAGTGCCGATCGCCGACGTGGCCCTGGACCACGCGGTGGCCCTGGTGCGCGCCACCCGGCCGGGCTACGGGGCCAGCGCCGAGGTGGCCGAGTGGGTGGCGTGGGGGGCGGGGCCCCGTGCCGCCCAGCACCTGGTGCTCGGTGCCAAGGCCCGGGCCCTCCTCGACGGCCGTTTCGCCGCCGGCCTGGACGATGTGCGGGCCCTGGTGGTGCCCGTCCTGAAACACCGCATCGTGGCGAGTTTTCGTGCCGAGGCCCAGGGGGTGGGGGTGAGCGAGATCCTCGACCGCGTGCTCCGAGCCGTGCCGCGTGCTTGACCGCTCTGCCCTCTACGACCCCGACCTGATCGCCCGCTTGGCCGGCCCGGAGCTCGCCGGCCCGCCGTCGCCGTTTCCCCATCGGGGGGGGCACCGCAGCCGCCATCGGGGCGCCAGTCTGGAGTTCTCCGAGCACAACGAGTACGCGCCGGGGGACGACCTGCGGCACTTGGACTGGAAGGTGCTGGGCAAGACCGACCGCCTGTTCGTCAAGCGCTACGAGGACGAGCGTTTGCAGCGGGCCCTGCTGCTGGTGGATGCCAGCGCCTCCATGGGCTACGGCGCCGCCGACCGCGGGGTGGGTTCCAAGTACCACCTGGCGGCGCGGGTGGCGGTGGCCCTGGCAGCGTGTCTGCTGCGCCAAGGGGACGCGGTGGGGGTGCGCATGGCGCCGGTGGCCCCTGGGGGGGCCCTGCCCCCGCGGAGCGGCGGGGCCCAGCTCGACGCGGTGATCGAAGTGTTGGGTGGTTGCCGTCCCGATGGCGCGGCGGACCTGACCGGGGCGTGCCGGGAGACGGGGGAGATCCTCGGGGGAGCTGCGGCCGTGTTCGTACTCTCCGACCTGCTGGACGAGGGGGAGGAGAAGCTGGAAGGACTGCGCTGGTTGCGGGCCCGGGGTATCGCGGTGCGTTTGATCCACGTGCTGCACGCCGACGAGGTGTCGCTGCCGTTCGAGAATACCTCGCGCTTCGTGGACCTGGAGGGTGCCGGCAGCCAGGTGCTCGATCCGGTGCCCCTGCGCCGGGCGTATCGGGAGGAGATCCGCGCCTTCGTCCGCGGGGTGGCTCGCACCGCCGGGGCCCTGGGCGTGCCCCACGCCCTGTGTACCAGTGGCGAGGACCCCGCCCCCGCGGTGGGGGCGCTGCTGCGCCAGATGCGGAGGGGCTGAGGTGGATTTCCTGCGTACCGGGTTGCTGTGGGGGCTCGCGGCTGTCGCGCTGCCGATCCTCATCCACCTGCTCGGCCGGCGTCGGGTGCGGACGGTGCCGATTGCCACCCTGCGCTTCCTGGAGCGCGCTCGGGTGCGCGCCTCCGCGCACCTGAAACTGCGCCGCGTCCTCTTGTTGGCCACCCGGGTAGCGCTGCTGGCGGTGCTGGCGCTGTTGTTCGCCGGGCCCGGCTGTGAGACCCCCCACGCGACCCCGGGTGCCCGCACCTGGGCCGTGGTGCTGGACACCTCTCCGAGCATGGCCGCGGCCCGGGGCGGGCCGAGCAGTATCGAGAAGGCCCGCGGTGCCGTGCTGTCGCTGTTGGAGACGGCGTCCCCGGACGACCGCTTCTTCGTTGCCACCACTTCGGCCCGTAGTGGGGGCGTACCGGGGGAGAGTCGTGCCCTGGACCGGGATGCCACGCGCCGCTGGGTGTCTGGGTCGGCCGTGGAGTACGGGCCCCACGGGGTGGCCGCCGCCCTGGAGCGGGCCCTGGCCCTGGTTGCCGACACCCCCCGGTCCGGGGTGGTGCTGGTGACCGACCTGCAGGCCGCTACCTGGCCTGCGGATCCCCTCGGCCGCGACGGTGGTTTCCCCCTACGGGTGGTGGATGTGGGGTTGCCCGACCCGGTGAACGCCTGGGTGGACGGAGTGGCGGTGGAGGAGGGCGGCACGGGAGGCGGTCCGGGGCGGGTGGCGGTGCGCCTGGGCCGCTCTGGCCCCGCGGTCGGGGGCCAACGCACGGTGTCCCTGGAGGCCGGGGAAGGCGGGCGGTTGTTGTCGTTCGTGGACGACGGTGAGGCTGCGTTCCACACCCGCCTGCCGGCAGAGGTGACCGGAGCGGCGGTGGAACTCTCCCCGGGGGGTGATCTGGCTGGGGACGACCGCCTGGAGTTCGTGGTCGGAGGGCGCCTCCCCACCCGGGCGCTGCTGGTCAACGGCGACCCTCGGGGGTTCGAGATCCGCGACGAGTTGCTGTTTGTGCGCCGGGCGCTTGCTGCTGCCACCCGCCTGGGCCGGCGGCTGCAGACCCGCGAGATGCGCCTCGGGGATCTGGACGGGGCAGCCCTCCAGGCGGCGGACGTGGTGCTGCTGGCCAACCCGGGCCCCCTGCCCCGGGAGACGGTCGCCCTGCTGCTGCACTACCTGGAGGACGGTGGGGGCCTGGTGGTGAGCGCGGGAGACCGCTGGCAGCTCGACCGCCAGGGCGAGGACGCCGGGACGGGAGCCGAAGTGCTGGCTGCTCCCCCCCGGGACGTGGTGCAGGTGCCCCCGGATGACCCGTCCCGGCCTCCCTATCTGGGGTTGGACGAAGGGGCCCTAGGGGGTCCTCTGGCCCGCTTCCGAAATCCCCAGTTGGGTGGCCTGGCCCAAACCCGGGTGCACAAGTACTGGGTGCTCGACGCCTCCGCCGGCAGTGGGCTGGAGATCTGGGCGCGGTTGGAAAACGGGGTCCCCCTGGTGATGGAGCGTGGGGTGGGGCGGGGTCGCTCCCTGCTGCTCACCACCACAATGGACCGGGATGGGGCCGATCTGTGCCTGCAGCCGGCGTTTCTCCCCCTGTTGGAGACCCTGCTGCTGCATGCCGCCGATCGCCTGCGCCCCCCCCTGGAACGTTGGGCCCTGGCGGGTTTCCCCCATCCGCTGCCGTACGCGGGATCGGTGCAGGTGCAGGGAGCCGACGGGGAACTGTACGCCTGGTCCCCTGGCACGGCGTTCGTCCCGCCGGTTCCCGGCGTGTACCGGGTGCGCATCGACGGCGCGACGGCCGATGCCTTTGCCGCCCGACTGCCGGCGGCGGAGTCGGATCTGCGGCGACTCACCACCCCAGAGTTGGAGCAGCGCCTGGGGTCCGGCGGCTACACCCTGGGCGTGGATGTGGCCGGACCGGAGGTGTCGGACCTGGCCGGCCGGCGCGACCTGTCGGGGCGTTTGGCGATCCTGCTGCTGCTGCTGCTGGCCGGGGAGGTACTGCTCTCCACCCGGTGGCACCGGCGCGCGACCCGCGACATCCTGGGGGGGGATCTCCCGTGACCGGCCCGCGCCGACGCTTCTTGCGCACCTGCCTGTTGGTCGCGGGCGGCTGGCTTTTGCCTGCGCCGCTGCGCGCCGCGTCGGGTAGTTCCCATTTCACCTGGGCCCAACTGCGCTATCCCGGGAACTGGGATCCGACCCCCCGGGCGGCGCCGCGTTTCCTGGACCAGTTGCGCCGCCGCACCAGCGTGGATGCGGCCCGGGCCCGGCGGGTGCTCGACCCGGGCGATCCCGAACTCTATGCGCTGCCGTTTCTGTACGTGGCCGGTCGCGGCGGGTTTCCCGGCCTCGGGGCCGACGCCGAGGGGTGGCTGCGCCGATATCTGGAGGGCGGCGGCTTCGTGCTGTTCGACGACGCCACCGGTATCCCCGACTCGCCGTTCCATCGCGGCGTGGAAGACACCCTGGAGCGTATCTTCCCCGGCCGGCCCCTGCAGCCCCTGGGGTCCGGACACACCGTGTTCCAGAGCTTCTACCTGCTGCGCGATGTCCCCGGGCGCAAACTCGTCCGGCCGTTCCTGTACGGCGTGGAGGTCGAGGACCTGACCCCGGTGGTGTTTTGTGCCAATGACCTCGGCGGCGCCTGGGACGGCGATCCCCTGGGGGGCTACACGTACCCTTGCACACCCGGCGGGGAGCGTCAGCGGGAGCTGAGCTTCC
Source organism: Deferrisomatales bacterium (assembly GCA_029211085.1). Classification (GTDB taxonomy): domain Bacteria; phylum Desulfobacterota; class Deferrisomatia; order Deferrisomatales; family JARGFW01; genus JARGFW01. The sequence continues at coordinate 10,323 of JARGFW010000106.1, forward strand.
GCATGGGGGTCAATCTCGTACTGTACGCGCTGACCGGAAACTACAAGAAGGACCAGGTGCACATCCCCTTCATCCTCAAGCGGAGGCAGCGGTGAGTCCGACCTGGACCCTGCTTCACGGCCACCCGGGGTGGTTGTTGGCGCTGGCCGTGCTGGCGGCTCTGGCCCTGGCGGGCGGGGTGCTTTCCAGCCGTGGGGTACCGCCTCCCCGGCGCGCGGTGCTGCTGCTGTTACGCGCCGCGGCCTTGGCCCTGGCGGCGCTGGCCGTGCTGCGCCCCGCCCGGGAGGTGGACCTGGTGCGGGCCAAACGCGCGCCCCTGGCGGTGGTGGTGGACCGCTCCGCCAGCATGGAACTCGGTCCCGAACCCCTGGCTGGCGCGGTGCGACGCTGGTTGGAGGACGCCTCCGGGGAGTTCTCCAGGCTGGAGCGCTTCTATCGGGTGGAGGTGATGGGGCTAGGGGGTAGCGCCGGGGAGGGGGCCTTGGAAGAAAGCCCCGTGGGCACCACCCTGGAGGCCCTGGCGCGCGCCGACGCGGAACTGGCTGCCGTGGTACTCCTTTCTGACGGACGGGACACCGAACGCCCCGGGGAGCCGCCAATCGGCCTCTCGGTGCCGGTGTACCCTGTGGTGCCCGCGGTGGCCGCCGCGCCGGACCTGTGGCTGGACGCGGTGGATACTCCGCCGGTGGCGTTCATCCGCACCCCGGTGGAGGTGCGGGTGCGCCTGCGGGCCAGGGAACTGCCCCCCGGTGAGGTCACGGTAACCCTGCTGGAAGAGGGTCGTCCCCTGGGTTCCTCGTCGGTGGAGATGGCCGGGGAGGCCACCGTCAGCCTGGTGTTCACCCCCACCCGCACGGGCCGCAGGGCCTACCGGGTGGAGGTGGCCGCGCGGCCGGGGGAGTCCGTCGCCGCCAACAACAGCCATCAGTTCACCCTCAGCGTGGTGCGTGACAAGACCCGGGTGTTGCTGGTGGCGGGCACCCCCACCTGGGACGTGAAGTTTCTGCGCCGGCGCCTGCGCCAGGATCCCGGGGTGGACCTGATCACCTTCCTGATCCTGCGCACACCACAGGATCTGTCTCTGGTGCCCCAGGACGAGATGTCCCTGATCCCGTTTCCCACCAAGGAACTATTTAGCGAAGAGCTGCCCAGCTTCGACGCGGTGATCTTCGCCAACTTCGACTACGCCCCGTATGTGCCGGTGCACTATCTGCGCAACATCGTCGATTTCGTGCGCGACTCCGGGGGTGGGTTCGCGATGCTGGGAGGGGACCGTTCGTTTGGCGCCGGTGGCTATCAGGGCAGCCCTCTGCAGGACGTCCTGCCGGTGGACATCTCCGGGGCAGCCCCGGGGCAGGGGTATCGCTCCACGTCGTTTCGCCCGCGGCTCACCGACACCGGGCTGGCCCACCCCCTGTTTCAGTGGCACGGGAGCACCGAGGAGAACCGCCTGTTGTGGAACGCCCTGCCCGAGTTGGTGGGCAGCAACTGGGTGCTGCGACCCCGGCCCGGGGCAGTGGTGTTGGCGGAGAATCCGGAGGCGCGAAACGAGTTCGGCAGCCAGCCCCTGGTGGTGCTGGGAGAGTACGGCGAGGGACGCTCCCTGGCGGTAGCTACGGACAGCCTGTGGCGCTGGGCCCTGCCCCACGCCGGGGCCGGCGGGGAAGCCACGGTGTACCGAGACTTCTGGACCCGGGCTCTGCGTTGGTTGGTGCACGACCCCGAGATGGAACTGGTGCGGCTCTCGGAACCGCCCGCGCCCTTGCGGGCCGGCCACGAGGTGCGCTTGCACGCGCGGGTGCTGGACCGGCGCTACCAACCCGCGTCGGGGGCTGCGGTGGCGGGGGCGGTCTCCCGGGAGGGAGGGGAGCCGACCCCGGTGGTGTGGCAGGAGAGTGCTCCCGGAGAGTACCGCAGCGAGCCGGTACCCCTGCCCCAATCGGGGATCTGGCGGGCGGAGTTGAGTGCCGAGGCCGACGGGGTGCTGTTGGGCCGCGACGTGGTGGCGTTCCCGGTGGAGAGTGCCAGCCCAGAGCAGGACCGTATCGGCGTGGACCGGGAGTACCTGACCCGTCTGGCCGAGAGCAGTGGTGGAGAGCTGGTGCGGGGGCGTGGTGAGGAACTGTTCAGTCGCTTGACCCGGGAGGGGGAAGCCCGGGTAGAGGTCGTGGGGCGGCGTGTCGAGGAGGTGTGGCCCACCCCTTGGTTGCTCCTCCTGGCCGCCGTGGCGTTTGCCGGCGACTGGGCGCTGCGCCGTCTGTGGCAGTGAGAGCAGGTCGGAAACGGCCCTCCCGCCAGTTCCCGGGCGGATTTGCGATTGACGCTGCCGGCACCGATCCGGTATAAAGCACCCCCTGTTTCGACGGGGCCGTCCCCTGGTTCCCGGAACCCCATAACCGCACTCGTCCCTTCTTCCGGCGTAGCTCAACGGCAGAGCATGCGGCTGTTAACCGCAGGGTTGTAGGTTCGAATCCTACCGCCGGAGCCAGTCTCAGCAAAGACCCCCTGTCGACACAGGGGGTCTTTGCGTCTGCACAATGAACGGTCTGTGTGGCGCCCTGCTCCTGGAGTAATTGAACCAGAGGGGTAGACACTGACAACAGCCGTTGTTATAAGTCTATCTACATGCGTATTTCGGACACGATCTTTCTTGAGGAGAATTTAACATGGATAAGAGAACGCTTCTGAGTCTCACAACCGACATTGTTTCATCGCACGCGTCACTCAACGAATTGACAAGAGAAGATCTCCTGGATGAAATCCAGAACGTCTTTGCCAAGCTGTCTGCCCTCGGCGGTGACGACTCCGTTCCCTGTGTCCCCATCGCAGAAGATGCGGGAGAATTTGGTGTCGTGCAGACTGTACCGGCAGTTCCCTTGGCGGCCGCGTTCGCCGCAGACAAGGTGTTCTGCATGGTGTGCGGCAAGGGCATGAAGACGCTGAAGCGGCATCTCTCGACGGCCCACGGGTTGAAGCCTGGCGAGTACCGCAAGCAGTTTGGCATTCCGACAGGCACTCCGTTGATCGCCAAGGAGTACTCACAGGCACGCCGGAAGATGGCTCAGGATCTGAACCTTGCGGATGGCTTGGCCAAGGCCAGGGCGGCCCGAGGGAAGAAGAAGTAGCGGGCGCCGGCCGGTGTGAGTTCCAGGGATACGTGAAAATACTCCAGGAGAAAGTGAAAAGATGAAATCGGGGTGACCCCCTTCCGCCGGAGGGCCCCCAGAGGACGTTTGACCACCGATCCTGGAGGTTGCCCCTTTATCTTTCCACAGCACAGGCCAACCGATGCCCGGCACGGGGAACCCCGGCCGGGCATTTCTGTCTCTTGGTCCGGCGTGTCGAAGCGCCCTATCGGCAAAGTACCCCGTTGACAGGGGGGGAATGGCTGGTACCTTTGCGTTGCGAGCGGGGTTTCCCGCCGCGGCTTCCGTCCGCGGCCCAACTCACCGGGCGGCGCTCGCCACTCCATATTGCCGACAGCGCTCAGGCGGGCGGCCGAGCCGCCGCCTGATTCTTCCACGGACCGGAACCGGTCTGCCGCTGGCAGGCCCCGGGGTCCTGTAACCTCCACCAGTGCCCCGGCGCAATCCGCCCGCGGTCGATGCGCGCTCCACCTTCTTGTCGTGCCGTCATCGTTCGGGCCGGCGGCCTCCGCTGGGGAGGTCCGTTCGTGCCGTCACTGAAAGGAGGAAACCCATGAGAACCCTGCTTCGGCCCCTCCCCCTCTCCCTGCGGCTCACGCTTCTGGCCACTCTGCTCGCTCTGTTCGTGGCGCCTTCTCTGATGGCTTCGGTGACGGTGGAGGAGACTCAGGTCTCAATGACTCTCTCCGCAGAGTACAATGCCACCGGCAATGGTACTGATACATACTTCACTCTTAGGAGTTCCGATCTCGACATCGTCTCTGTGGATGCCCTTGGAAACGTAAATACTGTCGTTGGCGGTCTGGGTGACCAATACGACCAGGACATCGATGGAGATCATCTGGTCCTGACAAATTTTTCCGATGGTATTCGTGACGTTGCCATCAAAGATTTACAGACTGGAGCGATTCGATTCATTGCACCCTCGCCATATGATGAGTTTGATCCTGCAATAAGTGGAGATAACGTAGTCCTGACTTCGAACAGGTCAGGCAACCTTGATATTATCCACTATTCCATCTCGACAGGAACGTGGTCACTTTTTACAGAATCACCGATTAGTGAACGTTCCCCTGCCATCGATGGTGAATTGGTCGCTTGGTATGCGATTGAGAATGGAGTTGGCAATGTCTATGCCAAGACCCTTGATGGCCAAACCTACGACGTCGCCACCACCGCCAAGAATGAAAGTTTCCCCAGCGTCTCCGGCAACCTCATCGCCTACATCGGCGATGGCGACGTTTACGTCTACGACGTGAGCACCGGCCAGACCTCGCAGGTCACCGCCGATGGCGCCACCCAGAGCAACGTGATCGTCGAGGGCAGCTGGGTGTATTACAACGACAACCGCTATGGCAACCTGGACATCTTCGCCTACGACCTGGCGACCAAGAACGAGTACCAGCTGACCCAGCTCCCCACCGACCAGGTGCTCACCGATGTGGACAACGGCCGGGTGCTGTTTCATGACAACCGCTATGGCAACCTGGACGTCTTCAGCCTGACCTTCGCGGTCAACAACGCGCCGGTGGCCGACGCCGGGGCCGACCAGAACGTGCGCGTCGGCGAGCTGGTGCAGCTCAGCGGCAGCGGCAGCGACAGCGACGGCGACACCATCGTGGCCTACACCTGGATCGTCGACTTCGCCCCCGCGGGCAGCCTGGTGTTTCTCTCGGATCCCGGCGCCCCCAACCCGACCTTCGTCCCCGAGGCGGCCGGCGAGTACGTCTTCTCGCTGATCGTCGACGACGGCACCGAGCTCAGCGCCCCCGACACGGTGACCATCACGGTCTCGGGCGACGCGGTGCCCAGCGCCGTGGCCCTCGCCGATCCGACCAAGGGCGAGGCGCCGCTGCTGGTCAGCTTCGACGGCTCGGCGAGCAGCGACGCCGAGGGCGATCTGACCTATGTCTGGGACTTCGGCGATGGCAGCACCTCGCCGCTGGTGAGCCCGAGCCACACCTACACCGCGGCGGGTGACTACCTGGCCACCCTGACCGTGACCGACAGCGCCGGCCAGAGCGACAGCGAGACCGTTTTGATCAGCGTGCTCTCGCCCGCCAACCGCGCGCCCAGCGCCAGCCCGACCGCCAGCCCCTCGAGCGGCATCGCACCGCTGCTGGTGCAGTTTGCGGCCAACGCCAGTGACGCCGACGGCGATCTGCTGACCTACGCCTGGGACTTCGGCGACGGCACCCAGAGCGACGAGGTCGACCCGGTGCACACCTTCGCCCTGGCTGGCACCTACACGGTGTCGCTGGTGGTCAGCGATGGCCTGGACAGCTTCGCGACCAGCCTGGTGGTGGTGGCGCAGGATGATGTGGTCAGCACCCTGGCGGTGAGCAGCGCGGTGATCCAGTGGGAAGCGAGCAACGACACCCAGGCCAGCGTGCGGGTCGAGGGTAGCTTTGGTCTGCCGCTACCCATGCTCGACACCATCATCCGCTTCGAGGTTGACGGTATCGGCATGGTCGCAGCACCGCTGTCGAGCTTCAGCGTCAGCGGCGACACCTACACGCTGCGTGTCAAGGGAGCCAGCCTCAAGCTGGACTTCGCCGACATGACCTTCAAGCTGTTCAAGAAGGACGCCATCCTGGTGGGGTTGGACAACAGCAATGGCGTGGATGTGGTGCTCAGCTTTGGAACCCAGGAAATGGCACAGAACCTTCAGCTCATGCCGGCGCCTGGGCGGAAGCTGATTTACACGCCGTAGGAGGCCGCCGCGGCACGGCATGGTGGTGGGCCTTCCGGCGCAGGCCGGGCGGACGGGCTTTCATCGCGAGCTGGAGTCCGGGTAGGCGTTTTCATCTCGAGCTGGAGAGTGTTTTCACCGCTGTCTGGAACACGAGCGCACAAGGTTGTCTGGGGCCGGATTCTTGTGGACGGCCGTTTTCACATCTTGTTGGAACGCGGAGCCGGAGAGATGCGCCGCAGAAGGCCGCCCTTGGGCGGCCTTCTGTTTTGAGCGGTGAGACCCGCCAACCCACGGGCCCTCACGTCGGTTTGCGGTCTCACCCAGGGCCCTTGGGTCGGCGAGCCGCGGCTGGTAGATAGCGGAAACGGCGGGGAGATCCCAAGTGCGTATTCCGATCATGCCGTCCGGTGATTCCGGGCATGGCGTCCAGGCGTCGG
>JARGFW010000408.1 GCA_029211085.1 Deferrisomatales bacterium
AGTCGGATTCGTCACCCGCATAGGCGGTTTCGCCTTTCCGACGGGCCCGCTCCGCAGCGTCTGCGGGCGTCGGCCCCAGGGTGCCCTCGTGGGCGGTGGACGAAGCGGCGGCCTTGGCCTTGGCGTCCCGGTAGCGGTCCGGGCCCCCGGCTGCCTGCACTCCCCGGATCTCCCCGCCGAGCCGGGCCGCGCCAATCGTCGCTCCGGCTCGCTCCATGCCCACCCGGCCGCCGTGGAGGGGGCCTTCTGCGTCTCGGGCCTCGTGGTGGGCTGTCCCCTCGATCGTCGAACCGCGGGCCATGCGCCGGCTGCCGGCGCGCACGTCGTAGCCCGTGTTGCCGAACCCCGCCGCCCGGCCGCCCACCGTCCCCGCGTGCATGCGGGTACCGGTGAAGGAGGTGGCGAAGGCGTCCTCGGGGCCGTCGTACCCCAGGTTCGAGCCCACGTTGGAGTGGCGCGCGTTGAGACCGGAGCCGACGACGTTGGTAAAGGTGTGTTTGCCGCCGTTGTCCCAGGCACGGCTTGCCACGGCGGCGTGCCCCGCGGTGTCCAGGGTGTGGGCCCGTCCCTCCGGGGTCAGCGCCGCCTGCCCGGCCGAGGCACCCTGGTTCTGGACCGGCTGGGTGAGGTGGGAGGCCAGAGTGGCCAGGGCGTGGCCCCCGAAGCCAACCAGGGTGCTGGCGATCACCGAGGCGAGCACCGCCCCGGTCATGCGGATGAGACCGTACAGTGCCAGGGTCTTGGTGGTGACGTCGGGGAAGTTGAGCCAGGTGGCGAGGCCGAGCCCGCTCTGGCGGATCATCTCGAAATACTGGTCCGCGTACTCCAGGGCGAAGCTGTGGGCCACGGCGTCGGTCACGCCCCAGGCGGCGAGAAACACGAACAAACCCAGGAACAGCGACAGCACCCGTTTGAAGAACGGGGACGGGAGGAACAGCGCCAGGAAGGGAAGCATCCCGACCGCCACCGAGGTCATCACCGCCCGCACCACCGGGATCCACTCGTTGGCCACCACCCCGACCCCGAAGAGCGAGGTCCCCAGATTCTTGTTCGCCTGGATCGAGACTGCCACCGAGGGCGCTCCCTCCTTCACGAACTCGAAGAGCTGCCGGGCGATGGTGCCCTGCTGGGAGACCCGCTCCGGGGTGATCCCGGCGAGCGCCGCGTACTCCGCGAGGGTATTGGTCACCAGGGACCGGTACCGGGCGAGCTCGGCCGCGCTTTCCGGGTCGAAACCGGCGTTGGCTGCGGCCCGGCGGATGTCCTCGGCGTAATTCCCGGCGTCGGCGAACCAGGCGCGCAGCTCCGTCCAGGCGTCGCGGCAGGTGAGCGCCGTTCCATTGGGAGCCGCGGCGTCGAAGTAGAGGCAGTAGACCGAGGGGCTCGCCGCCAGTGCCAGCTGGGGGAGGAAGTCCGTGGTGTTGTTGACCAGATCCTCGATCTGGAGCGTGGTGCCGGGACGAACCAGCTCGAAGGAAAGGCACTTCGTCACGTACTCGCCCAGGTTCTGGGTGAGGTAGGTATCCTTCACTCCGCGCTGCAGGGTCTCCTGCACCCCGTAGAACCCCAACCCCCCGGCGCCGTCCTTGTAGCCCACCCCGGCGGGCGCGGTGGCGTCCACCACGTCCACCAGGATGCGCTCCACCTTGTTGAGCGCCCCGGCGGTGAGGACGATGGCGTCAGGGATCCCGTCGATCCGGTCAAACCGGTTCTTCACGGGGTCGTAGACCGTGAGGGACCCGGTGGAGGCGAACAGGCCGAGGTAGATCGCCACCCCGACCAGGATCGGGCCGGCCCAGGCGAAGGGCGAGGCGTGATATCCAATGAAGGCACGTGCGTAGTGGGAGACCCCGGCAAACAGGATTCCCGCTCCGCAGACGATGGCGAAGAGTTTCGTGAAGTCGCCTGCTGCAAAGATCAGCGCGATCCGCCGAAAGGCCAGGGTCACCGCCTCGAAGCCGTTGTAGGTGGTGTACTCCAGGTCCACTGCCAGGGCGGTGTTAGCGAAGACCGCGAAGCCGAGGAGTGCAACGAAGCAAAGGACGGCGGGACGAAAGCGCACGGAGACCCTCACCGGGGAGACCGGGTCCGGGCCGCTGTGGCCCGGCCCACTCGCGAGGAGGCCTCCTCGCGGATCTGGTCCTCCATGCCCCGCAGGTGCTCCACCACCCGATAGATCGCCTCGAGCTCCTGGGCCGCCGCGGCGTAGGAGCGCTGCAATCCCTCGTACTGTTCCCGGATGCGTCGGCGCAGTTGGTCGATATCCCCGGCCACCCGCTCGGTCACGAACTGCACCTCGCAGCGGTGGGGCGGCTGCC
>JARGFW010000107.1 GCA_029211085.1 Deferrisomatales bacterium
CCGACGCCTGGACGCCATGCCCGGAATCACCGGACGGCATGATCGGAATACGCAGTGTCGAGCGACCCGCAACGCAGACGCGCCATGTATAGCTCCATCAGAAGCTACCTTGGCGCGGTCGCCAGGCTGGTTCGAGAGGCGCAGGAGCAGGGGCAGATCCGAGCGGAACTGGACGCAGAAACCGTTTCGAGGATGTTCCTGGGGCTCATTCAGCCAGCAGTGATCTTGTGGCAGCTGAGTGATGGTGAGTTCGACCTCATGGAGCACGGGATGCGGGCCTGGGAGGTCTTTGCCGTCGCACTGGAGGAAACAAACTCCCGGCAGAATCAGGTTGGATGAGGTTGAAAAGGAAACCAGCCAGGCACGGTTCTTGATGTTGAAGCGAACATGTTTCCCGGGAGCGCCGTCTGGTTTCGACCATACTCCCGGAGGAAAAGCAATCCCATCGTAGCCTCGACTAGTAACTGCGGAGAAAGGAAGTGAACCATGCGCACCCAAACGATCGCCCAGTTCATTGCCGTCGCAATCACTGCAGCAGGACTCATCGGACTTCCCGCCTCGTCCGCCCGTGCCCACTGCGACACCCTAGACGGACCCGTGGTGGCAACCGCACGGACTGCCCTCGACACCGGGGATGTAACCCCGTTGCTGAAGTGGGTGAGGCCGGAAGAAGAAGGCGAGATCAAAGCCGCGTTCCAGAGAACGTTGGCAGTCCGCACCAAGGGAGATGACGCGAAGGAACTCGCCGACATGTACTTCTTCGAGACTTTGGTCCGCATCCATCGCGCCGGGGAAGGGGCTCCCTACACGGGTTTGAAGCCCGGCGAGGCGATCGACCCCGCGGTTGCCCTGGCGGACAAGGCTCTGGAGAGCGGGTCTGTGGACAAACTGGTCGATGTTCTGACCAATGCCATGGCCAACGGAATTCAGGAGCGCTTTGCCCATGCGTCCGAGAATCAAAAGCACGTGGATGAAAGCGTGGGCGCAGGGCGCGAGTTCGTCGAGTCCTATGTGGTGTTCACCCACTACGTGGAGGGGCTGCACGGATTGATCAAGGGTGGCGCTGCCCACCACGGAGAGACAGCTGCGGCCCATGGGGAGACGGCAGCAGCCCACGGACACGAATAGATACCGCGTGGTTCCCAACTGACGGGGGCCTGAACAACTCCCCTTATGGCGGCGCTTGACCGTGCCTTTTCTCCGTTGTCACTTCTCCCCGTTCGGGGAGAGCACTAACGATGGGGGGGCGAAAGGATAGGGCGAGGCCGCGCTCGTGAAGCCTCGCGCCTGCGGGAAAGGAACCGACCCACGCCCAAGGCATCCAGCGGCCCCGGGCGTGGGTCTACAAATCGTGGACCCGGGCAGTCTGGCTCAGTAGGGGACGAGGATGCCGTCTAGGTCGGCCTTCGTCACGTCCTTCCATCGCCGCAGGTTCCAGTTGCCCACCCAGGCTTTGAAGAGGCCGAGGTTCTTCTGCCGCGCCTCCTCGGTCCCCCCCAGGTTCACGTACATATTGCCGGCTTTGCCATCGGGCGAGCCCTTGCCGTCGTCCAGACGGCGCATCAACGCGCCGGTGTCCGGCCACGCGGTGAAGTAGATGAGGTGGGCGTACGTGGCCATGGTCGGGCCCTTGAACTCGGACAGGTACTGTTGTTTGGCCTTCTTCCACTCCGGGTACTCCGGGGAGTCAGAACCGTGGCAACCCGCGCAGTGGGCCTCGAAGATAGGCCGGATGTTCTCCGAGTAGGTCACCTCACCCGCGCCGGCAACGGCCGGAGCCAGGCCCAAGGCGATCAACGCCGCCAAGATCGTTCTCTTGTTCATGGGATCTCCTCTCTCTCGACCAGCACCAGACCACTCGCCCGTGACAATGGAGGCGGAGGCACTCGACCTTGTATCGGGGTTGGGTGGTGGAGCAGTTCCGCCACCAAGGCGGCTCAGAGGGTTAATGAGATTATTTATCAGGAAGCCTACCCAATCCTGATACTATGCGTCAAGAAGGTTCAACAGATTTTACCGCGTCACGAGTAAAGAATGACCTGGTGGGCCCGAGGCGCGTGCCTGGTGCGGAGACGAAGAGGGCCGGGCGTGGCCGAATCTTGGCTGGCAGCCGTGCTGGATTTGGTGTTTACCCTAGCGAGATTGGAGTTGCCTCGGAGCAGTGAGTAGGTGACCGTTTCCGCGGAAAGGCACCCATTCGTGAGGCTCGCCGGCGTCCCCAGCTGTGACCTCGTGATCGCGAAACACTGACCTCGCCGGTCATCGCATAAACCTCCCTGTGACTTCCGGGACGGCTCTCGGGGTCCCTCCCAAATACCCCCCGGCAGAGAAATGCCCGGCACTGACCGGGCATTTCTCTGTCTGAACTCCAACGATTTATGTAGACACCGGGTCGCATGGGCCCGCCCGGTCTTTGGCCGCTTTCTTCGCCAAGGCAATTGGCTATACCTGACAACCCAGTGCGTGGTCAGTTCTTGGATTTCCCGTTCTTCTTCTCGTTGTTGTGTTTCACCTTGGTCTCCCCCGGGGGGTATCGTTCCGCGACCGCGTCGTGGTGTAGGTACGGAGTGTCGGTGTCCATCGACACGGTGACTTGAGCGCCTACCTCAATGCGGATGCCCACCGGCAGGTTGGCACCCGCAGTCCACTTCCCGTCCTCGTAGTAGAACCACAACCCACGCACATCGTCCCGATAGACGGCGGCTTGCGGGTAATAGCGGTAGTCGTGTTTGGCGCGTCTGCCGTGGGCAGGAGCCCAAGGTGGCGGGCCCTTGGCCACGCTGGAAGGCGGCGCCTCCGGGATGTGGGCGGACGGGGCAGAATCTCCGACGCGCACGCCGACGCTGGTTTGGAGGCATCCGGAGAAAGCGAGGGCGACGATGGAGAGCATGAGCAAGCTCGGTCCGCGTGGTGATGACATCGTGTTCTCCAGGCTGGTGCGATGGGAGTCGGTGGGCCAGTCCCGTAATGGATCGGCACCAACTGGTGCGAAGTGAAGAATGGGCGCTGACAATACCCAGGTGTACAGGTCTGACATCGCCCAGGGTGGGTGGTTATCTCGCGACTCAGGTATCGAGCCGGCGGTCACGTTGAACCCAGGGACTGAGTCCCCAAATGCCCCGACAGCGCAATGGCCGGCAGATGCCGGCCATTGCGCTGTCTGAACGCAACCATTTGTGTAGACGCTGGGTCGCATGAGCAGCAAGAGGGCTGCCCGCTCTGCCAGGTCGTAGGACTCGCCCTTTCCTCGATTCTGCCATAGCCCGAACTCGTCGTGGGGTACCATGCGCAATTTAGGCCGTTTTTTGGTATCGTGCATCGCCAGACCCATCCACGGGGACTCAATCGGATGAGGTGCCCGCCATGGAAGACCAAACATCGCGCATTTTGCACCCGGAGGATTTCTGCGCGGCCCCCTCCCAGTCCCGCACGCCGCCTCGGGCACGAGTCGCGCTCCTTGCGGGCGTGCCGATCCTCTACTTTCTCTTCCGACTGAGCGAGGCAAACTACCTCCTCTACCACAGCGCGATCGAACTGCTCGGCGTGGTGGTGGCGGCAACCGTCTTCAGCATCGGCTGGAACACCCGCCGGTTCGCCCGTTCCGACATGCTCCTGGTGCTCGCCGTCGCCTACTTGGTGGTCGGCGCCCTCGATGTCCTGCACGTCCTGGCCTACCAAGGGATGGGGATCTTCCCGCGACCCGGGGCGAACCTCGGCACCCAATTCTGGATCGCCGCCCGCTACGTGGAGAGCGCCTCGCTCCTGTTGGGAGCCTTGCTGCTCGGCCGACGATCCGGGTTGAGACCGGGCGCCGTGTTGCTGGCCTATCTGCTCGGCGGGATCGTTCTCGTCGGATTCATTCTGGCGGGGTGGTTCCCGGACTGTTACGCGGAAGGTGCGGGACTGACTGCGTTCAAGATCGCGAGCGAATACGCCATCTGCGGCCTTCTGGCCCTGGCCGGAGTGATCTTCTGGCGAGCGCGGGCTGTTCTCGACGGGGTGATCCTCACGTTGGTGCTGGCTTCGATCGTCGCCACCATCCTCTCCGAGTTGAGCTTCACCCTGTACGTAGACGTGTACGGGTTCTTCAACTTCTCGGGGCACGTCCTGAAGCTCGTTTCGGTGGTCCTCCTTTACCGGGCCCTCGTGCTCGGTTCGCTGAAGACCCCGTACCGGTCTCTTTTTCGAGACCTGGCGCGCTCCGGGGAGGCGTTGCGGGTCGAACTGGAGGAGCGGCAACGGGCGGAGGAAAGGGCCGCGGCGGCCCGCAACGCTGCCGAGGCCGCCGACCGCGCGAAGGGCGAGTTCCTGGCCAACATGAGCCACGAGATCCGCACACCGATGAACGGGATCATCGGGATGACCGCACTCGCCCTCGAAACCGACCTGAGCCGCGAGCAGCGCGAGCACCTGCAGATGGTCAAGACGTCGGCGGATGCCCTGCTCGTCGTAATCAACGACATCCTGGATTTCTCCAAGATCGAGGCGGACAAGCTGGACCTCGAGGACATCGGGTTCGACTTGCGAGCGGCGGTGGAACGAGCCACGGAGTCCCTGGCACTTCAGGCCCATGAGAAGGGCTTGGAGCTGATCTGCCAGATCCGACCGGAGGTGCCCAGAGTGGTGATGGGCGATCCAGGCAGGCTGCGGCAGATCCTCGTCAACCTGATCGGCAACGCCATAAAGTTCACCGAAAAGGGCGAGGTGGTCGTCCGGGTGGAACCGGCGGGCGACTCCCCCGCCGACGCGAATGCGCCTCGCCTGGTCTTCGCCGTCGCGGACACCGGTATCGGCATCTCCCCGGACAACCTGGATCGGGTGTTCGAGAGCTTCGGCCAGGTCGACGCGTCCATCCACCGACGCCACACGGGCACGGGCCTGGGGCTGGCCATCTCACGGCGACTCGTGGAACGGATGGGCGGATCGATCTGGGCACAGAGTGAAGAGGGCGTGGGGAGCACCTTCTTCTTCCGCCTGACCTTCCACCCACCTGACGCGCCGGAACCCGCGGCGCCGGAGATCCCCGTCGAGGTCCAGGGGGTCAAGACCCTGGTCGTAGACGACAACGCGACCAATCGAGCCCTCCTTCGGGAGATGTTGGCCAACTGGGGGATGGACGCGGCGTTCGCGGCAGGAGGGGCGGAGGCGGTGGGCATCCTGCGGGCGGCACAACGGACCGAGCGCCCGTTCCGCCTGGCGCTCCTGGATTCCCACATGCCCGATATGGACGGGTTCGCGGTCGCCGAGGAGATCCGGGCAGACGCCTCGCTGCAGGACACGGCCATGCTGATGGTCACCTCGGACGACATGCGCGGCGATGCTCGCCGCTGCCGCGAGCTGGGCATCCCAGTCTACGTAGTCAAACCGGTGAAGCAAAATGAGCTCCTCGAAGCCATCATCCGGACCCTGGCCGTGGCGACGAACCGGCCCACGGCTCCGGTCGGCGCGAGGATACTGAAGGATCCCCTGAAACAGGCCGAGCCGCCGGGCTTGCCCAGCCAGGCCCCCGCCCATGTCCTCCTCGCGGAGGACAACGAGATCAATCAGGCGCTCACAGAGGCGTTGCTGCGCAAGCGCGGCTGGACCGTCACGTCCGTGCAGGATGGCCGCATGGCCCTGGAAGTGCTCCGGACCGGTACTTTCGACGTGGTGCTGATGGACGTGCAGATGCCCGCAATGGACGGATTGGAGGCCACCCGCCTCCTGCGCGAGCGCGAGTCCGGTGGAGATCGCCGCGTCCCCGTCGTGGGTCTGACGGCGCACGCCATGAAAGGCGACCGGGAGAGGTGCTTGACGGCGGGGATGGACGACTACCTTTCCAAACCAGTGGACCCGGAGGAGCTGTACGGGGTTGTTTCCCGCTGGGTAGACCTGTCGCGACAAGCGCGGCCCTCCCCGGCCGACCTCTCGAAGGTGCTCGCGGCGACCAACCACGATCACGGTCTGGTGGGCGGGCTGGTCCGGACATTTCTGGAGGAGTGCCCGCGTTATCGGGAAGGGCTGCGCGAGTGCGTCGCAAAGCGGGACGCCGAGAACCTCGAACGGACCGCCCACCGTTTTCGGGGTTCCGCGATTATCTTCGGGGCGCGAGCCCTGTGCGAGCTGACGCACAAGCTGGAAGGACTCGGCGAGCTGGCCTGCTTGGATGAGGCCCACGAGGTCCTGCACCGGTGGGAGGCCGAACTGGATGCCGTGGCCGCCTGGCTCACGCGTCTTCCTGAGGTCACCGAAGGCTGACGACGGGACGGCCGCGCACACCCAGTAGAGTCTTCGCGCCTGGGAAATTGCGCCTCGCGACGGCCGAGAACGTCGCCGTGCACCGTGGCGAGCCGCGTGAGGCGGATGGACATCTAGTCCAGATCACAACGTTTCCGAATGAAACCGGCCCTTAGGCTCATAATCCGATCTCGCCCGCCATCCTCTTCATCGCAGACGAAACCCTCTCCAGCGCTGCCGGGTCTTCTCGGACTGCCGCCTTTCGGAAATGTCCAAGCACAGAAATTTCAGCCAACGTCTCATAGCCCAACGCTTCGAGCGGCTTCCGGAGGGCCGCCAAAGTGAAACTGCTCTCCGATGGATCACATTGCTCACATACTTCAAACGTCACTGCCACACGACCCTGCCCTGAAAGTCGACTTCTCCAAGGTCCAGGTCGTTGTCTTGAAAACTCGTAGTAGGGATACAATCGATCGATAAATGCCTTCACCCAGGCGGTCACATTGTAGTGGTGGGTGGGCGAGCCAAGAACGAGGCCCTTCGCCTGCTCAATCTTCGGATATAGGAGGTGCATCCCGTCGTAGAACCGCGTGCACGTAAGGTCTTTGCGGCATTGCTCGCAGCCCACACAGGGCTGGATCACATAGTCCCGCAGATGCACAAGTTCCATGGACGCCCCCGCCGACCTTGCTGATATGGCAGCCCTATCCAACAGGGCATCCGTGTTGCCGCCCTTTCGGGGACTTCCACTCACCCCCAGTATCCGCACAGCATCCTTACCCATTTAAATCACCTCCAGGAAGACAACAGGGCATGAATCCATCCACTGGAACCTTACTCGTCTTTGAGCGGAGCGGTCAAAAACCAGGCGAGAGGTGGTAGTTTTCCAATGGCGCCTGTTTGGGACGCACCCAACCGGAGGCTGCAGCGGTCATCCAAGAATGGAGCGATGACCGGGGGGCTTTCGTTCTTGTGCGCCCTGTGTCGATCTACAGGGTTGGAATTGACCCGGTTTGGTGGAGGGATGACCGTTTTCACGCAAAGGCAGGATTTCTGGACTGCCGGCGTCCTTAGCTGTGATCTTGTGATCGGAGAACTCCGACCACGCCGGTTGGCAAAAAGGTTCAACGAACTTTCGGGTCGCTCCACAGGACGACGGACAAATACCCCCCATTTGTGTGGACGCCGGTTCGCCCGGCCGGCGAGGCAAATCGCAACGAGTGCGCAACGGGGCGCATGTCAGCCTCTCCACCGGGAGCCGAAACGCCACAGGGCGGACCTTCAAGCGTCCGCCCTGTGCTCTCCCTAACCAGCCTTGAATCGGGAGTCGTTCCTTGATGGACCGGCCCTCAGTGGGTCATCCCTCGGCTGCTCAAGCGCGATGCGTCCAGACTGCCGCTGCCTCTGTGGTGGTTGGAGGGGCCGTCCGCGGCCCCGCGTCGGCCGTTCGCTGCCCTTGGCTTCTGTGATAGGCGTTCGCTTTCTCCTTCTGTAGCAGGGCAAGCCCGAGGTTGCGCCGATTCCTTGGGTTCCAGGCCACGGTGGATCGGTACTTCGTCCATTCCTTTCCGCCTTCTTGGCGATCACGCCCCTGTAAGGGGTCTGCGTTGTCGTCTCACTGGATTCGTTCCTGAGAGATGAGATTCACCGGGTCGTCGCCCGGGCAATGGCGGCGGGCACGTGCACCCGGTGACACTTGGAACAGTTCTCCGCCCCAACGCCTTGGATCAACGTGGCCACCGTCTCGGGGGAAGGACGAGGCCCCCTCAAAACCCGCCCGAGTTCCTCCACGGCGCCCTGCACCTCGCCGTCGATGAACGCGAGCGTCTCGCGGTCGTGGCAGCTCCCACAGGACTCCTTCAGGCTCTCGAACCGTGCCGCGAAGGCCTCAAAATGCCGCAGGGCGTTTTCCAATTGTCCCTGGCGGAGATCGACCCGGATCCCGGTCAGGTTGGTGGAGAGGGACTGTTTGAAACGGGAAAAGTCGACCATCTCACGGCTCAGCGGGTCCACGAGCGTCAGAGCCCCAAAATCGCCCCAGTGATATCGTTGCTGCACGGGGACCATCGTCGATTGATGACAGCGGTGGCAGGTCTGGCCCACGGCACGGAAAGCCGCCATGAGGCGCTCGGGATCCCCCGACGCAACCGCGGCCCCGAGCTTCGCCACAGGCTCCGTGGGGTAGTAGCTCTCCCACTCCGGGACCAGCGTGCGAATTTCGCTGTATCGCGTCTTGAAGTCTTCGTAGTTTTCCTCGACGCCGGGCAGGTCGCCCTCGAGCCAGTCGGCGACGATGCCGGTGAATGACTCGTCCAGAGACAACATGTGGAAGAGGTACACGGGCTGTGCCGTCGCTGGGGGATAGAGGGCGTCCAGGGAAACCGGCACCGGCGAGCCCACGGGTTGTGCCGCCCCGGCCTTCCCTTCAGTCTGGGCAACGGCTGCGAAGGCAAGGCCGACGGCGACGAGCACCCACACCAGGAGCCTGACGGGGGAAAGCATCGCGCGTTCCTTTGGGTGCCGCCCGGTTGGGAGGGAAGGTCGCCCGAAAGCGGAGCGACGTGGCGGATGCAGCGGCGACTTGGTGGCTTGAATCATGGTCGGGTTCTCCTCGCGGTTGTTAATACTGTACGGTACAGTATTAATGCCTGGTAAATGTACTGTACCGTACAAAACATGTCAAGAATGTTTTTTCGGCTCCCCTGAAAATTCTTGCCGGGTGGAAGGCGGAGTGAGACCCGTCGAGGGAGGGACCCGCAGGCGAGGCAGGTTTCTGCCCGCAGAAGAAGAGCGGGGCAGGCGGGCGGAAAGTTAGTGCCGAGCCGCATGGCTGCGGCGGCGGCTCACGTGTCCAGGAAACCTAGGGGGTGGGCTACGGGACAGGAATAGGAGCTGAAGCTGGCGCCGGAACCCAAGGTCCCGGTGACGACGTCCGACGACTGACAGGTTGCTTCGTGGTTGTCAGTCGGTTGCATGCGCACGGCTGCGCTTTCAAGATCGTCTTCTCGGGGGGAGAGGGAACGCCCGGCCGGGGCTAGCTCGGTTCCCTTCCGTAGGCCCCGAGAAAGACCTCCACCGCGTCCTCGACGAGTTCCTCGATCTCGGATGCTGAAGGAGGCTGCATGCCGACCGCCATCGTGAGGGTGTCTTTGCAGATGATCATGCTCAGGAAAAAGACAGCCGCCCGTCGCGGATCTTCGATGTTGAGCCTTCCCGCTTCGGCCTCCTTCGCAAGATACCCGGCGAGGCCGTCGAACGTTGTGTTCGGCCCATGCTCGTACCAAAATCTCGCCAAATCGGGACGGCTCCGGGCGTTGGAAACCGCAAGGCGGAACTGGTTGATGGCGTTGTCGGACAAAGCCAGCCTGGCAATTCGGTTTCCGATTTTCCGGAGCGCGGCGCACGGGTTCTGCCCCAGCGGCACAGGCACGTGGAGTTCCTCGAGCATCTCGTGGGCGAGCGCCTCGACGACGGCTTTCAGCAGCCCCTCTTTGCTGCCAAAGAAACTGTACAGCGATGATTTCGAGCCTCCAGAGATCTTGATGATGTCGTCCAGAGTCACCGAGGCATAGCCGTTTTCCGTGAACAGGGAATAGGCGGCCTCCATCATCGCCTGCTTCCTGCGTTCCCCCGGCGAGGCGGGTCGCGCCTGCGCGTCGTTTCTGTTCGCCATGTGGATGCTCCTGCCATTTTTCTCGACCGCCCGCCTCAAGCCCCGGTCTGGCTTCTACGAATTGGGGCCTTCTTGCGGCACGCACTGGGGACCTTTCTAGAGCCATTCGAGCGCGTACCGTACGGTACAGGACAGAAAGTGTCAAGACGAATCCGGGAGGGAATACCTCTCGGCGGGCCCAGATGAGGTCGTAACCGGCCCATTTTGCAAAAGCCTTAACGGGCGCGAGTTGTACCCTTGTGAACCTGGGTCTGTGACCGAGCCGGTCCGCGCAAGAACCTGATCCAGACTTTCGCAGCGTCGCCGAGCACCATTGCCGAGACTCCGCCTATTTGAAATCGAGCCGAATCCCCGACTCGGGATGGAACAGGTGCGCCGACCCCAGAGGGAGCGCCAGCGGCAGAACGTCTCCCGGGCGCACCGGCGCCGCCGGATACGGGAGCGCCACCAGGGTGTGGGCGCCCAGGCGACAGCGGACCAGGGACCCGGCGCCGAGGTACTCCACGTCCTCCACGGGGCAGCGTACAATGAGGTGGGGCCCGCCGATCTCCGGGTGCGGAGGCACGGTCAGCGCATCCGGTCGCACCCCGAACACGACCGCCCCTCCCACCCCGGCCGGCAGGTTCCGGCTCAGTTCCGAGGCCAGCGGCAGTCGTTCCCCGGCCAGGATCAAGGTGGTCCGCGACCCCTCCCGGAGGATCTCGGCGGGGAGGAGGTTCATGGGCGGGGAGCCGATGAATCCCGCCACGAAGCGGTTGGCCGGTTCGTCGTAGAGCTGCCGCGGCGTAGCCACCTGCTGCAGCACCCCGTCGCGCAGCACCGCCACCCGGTCCCCCATGCTCATGGCCTCCACCTGGTCGTGGGTGACGTACAGGGTGGTGGTGCCCAGCCGCCGCTGCAGGCGGCGGATCTCCGCCCGCATCTCGCCGCGAAGCTTGGCGTCCAGGTTGGACAGGGGTTCGTCCATCAGGAACGCGGCGGGTTGGCGCACGATGGCCCGGCCCAGGGCCACCCGCTGCCGCTGCCCCCCCGACAGTTCCCGGGGTTTGCGCTTCAGCAGATCGGAAATCCCCAGCAGCTCGGCGGCCCGGCCCACGCGGCAGGCGTGTTCCCCGCGGGGGACGCGGCGCACCCGCAAGGGGAAGCCGAGATTTTCGGCGACGCTCAGATGCGGATACAGGGCGTAGCTCTGGAACACGAACGCCACGTCCCGCTCCCGCGGGGAGAGTCCGCCGACCGGTCGCCCGCCGATCCACACCTGTCCGGCGTCGGGCTCGTCCAGACCGGCGACGATGCGCAGGGCGGTGGACTTGCCGCACCCGGAGGGCCCGACCAGCACCAGCAGTTCGCCGTCCGCGGCGGCGATGCTCAGGTCGCGCAGGGCGGTCACCGGGCCGAACCGCTTGTCCACCGCCTCCAGACGCACCTCGGCCATCAGCCCTTGACTCCCCCGGCCGTGAGCCCCGACACCAGCTGCCGCTGGAACAGCAGGAACACCAGCAGCACGGGCACGGTCATCACGACGGACGCCGCCATCACCACATCCCAGGCGGTGTGGTAGGAACCGAACAGGTGGTACAGGCCCTTGGACAGGGTGAACTTCCGGGGGGTGTCGAGGAGGATGTAGGCGAACAGGAACTCGTTCCAGGCGATCATGAAGGTGTAGACCGCCACCCCGGAGAGCGCCGGCAGGGACAGCGGCAGGGTGACCCGTCGGATCACCTGCAGCCGGGTGCAACCGTCCACCATGGCGGACTCCTCGATCTCCGGCGGGATGGCCCGGAAGTAGTTACCGAGCATGTAGATGGAGACGGGCAGAGTCTGGGCCAGGTAGGCGATCACCAGCCCCGCCAGGGTGTCGCGCAGCCCCAGGAAGGAGAGCAGCACGAACAGCGGCACCAACAACAAGATTGGGGGCAGCATGTAGATCAGCAACAGGGCGTGGGAAGCGGCGCCCTTGCCGCGGAACCGCAGGCGGGCCAAGGCGTAGGCAGCGAGGGTCGCCAGGGCCACGTTGAGCGCCACCGTAACGGCAGCTACCCGCAGGCTGTTCCACAGGTGCAGGTAGAAACGATGGGTCACCAGGACCTCGACGTAGGCCCGCCAGCTGGGGGCCCCGGGCCAGAACGTGGGGGGAATACTGAACAGCTCGGAGAAGCTCTTGGTCGAGGAGAGGACCATCCAGTAGAACGGGAACGCGACCAGGACGGTGAGGACACCAAGCGCGGCGCCCGTCAGCACGCCGTGCAGGGTCGGCTGCGGGCGCCGGCGAGCCGTCACCGGAAGGCCCTCCGCGTCAGAGGCACGGCGATGACGGCCAGCGCCCCCAGGAGCAGACAGGAGGCCGCCGCGCCGGCACCGAAGTCGTAGAGGCGGAAACTGATGTCGTAGATCCAGATCGGCAGGATCCGGGTGCCCGCGGCCCCTCCGGTGAGCAGGAACACGTCGTCGAACTTGTTGACCGTCCACAACAGGCGGATGGCGAACAGGGTGGCCATCACCCCCCGCAGCTCCGGCAGGGTGACGCAGCGAAAGGTGGTCCACGGCCCCGCGCCGTCCACCCGTGCCGCCTCGTAGAGCTCCGCGGGAATGGCCTGCAGCCTTGCCAGGAGGAACAGCATGTCGAAGGGAAAGTAACGCCACCCTTCGAACAGGATCACGGTCACCAGGGCCAGGGGTTCGGTGGACAGCCAGGCGGTGGGATCGCCCCCGGCGCCGAGGTGTCGGAGCCCCCAGTTGGCCACCCCGTACACCGGGCTCAGGGTCCAGCGCCAGACGAACGCGACCGCCACCGCCGGGGCCACGTACGGGAACAGGAACAGGGCTCGCAACAGGCCGCGGGCGGGCAGCGGGCGGTGCAGCAGCAGCGCGGCGACCAGGCCCAGCAACAGCGACAGGGAGACGGCCCAGAACGCGTAGACCAGGGTCGTGGCCAGGGCCCGCCACAGCTCGACGCTGCCGGTCACCCCCTGGAAGTTGTGGAGCCCGACGAAGGGTGCGCTCCCCCCCAGATTGGTCAGCCGCACCGCGTGAACGCTTGCCCACAGGTTGTAGGCCAGGGGAAATACGGTCACCCCCAGCACCACGACCAGGGGTAGGGCCAGACAGGCCCAGGCCAGGCGCTCCTCGGTACGGCGCAGGGACGACGCGGCCCCACCCGCGCTGTCTCCCTCTCGTCGGTTCATGGCAACCGGGCGAGCCGCTGCTCCAGCCAGATCAACCCCTGCGCGGCGTCCATCTCCCCGGAGATCACCTTGCCCAGCATCTCCGGAACCACCTTGGTGGCGGTGACCTCCCCTATGGCCGGCACCGCGGTGGTACCGAAGAACCCCCAGCGCTCCATCCGGTCCATGCCGGCGGCCAGGGTATCGGCCAGGCCGGGCTGATAGTGGGCGAAGTAGGGATGTTCCTTCCACTTCTGCACCGCTCCCCGGCGTACCGGGATCTTGCCCCCGGGCGCCATCGACAGCCACTCCTGGTAGCCCGCCCCGAGCAGGAACTTCACCCAGTCTGCGGCCGCGGGGGCAGCACCCTTGGGGATGCCCAGGGCGTACACCTCGCCGTAGGAGGTGGGCGGCCCCTCGGGGCCGGCCAGGGTGGGCACGAAGCCGGTCTTCCCGGCCAGGTCTGCAACGGTGGGCTGATGTTCGGCCACCAGCCCGGCGATGTCGTCGATAATGTACGGGGAGTACCAGATCATCGCGGCGCGGCCGTTGAGGTAGTACTGGCGGGCCTCCCTCCAGTAGGTATGACCCGGGGGCCCGGCCCCGGCCAGCTTGCGGTAGTACTCGACCGCGGCCAGCATCTTCGCACTGCGCACGGCGGAAGCCCCGTCCGCGGTGTAGAGCCGTGCACCGTTGGACAGGGCCACCTGCTCGAACACCTGCTGGGTGTATGTCTGCTGGGGATGGGTGCCGACCACGATGCCGAAGCGGGAGGCCTGGGGCTCGTGGAGAGCGCGGGCCGCACGGAGCAGGTCGTCCCAGGTCGTGGGCGGCGCCAAGCCGTTCTCCGCCAGCCAATCCCGGCGGTACCACACCCCCTGCACCCACCCGTCGATCGGCACGGCGGCCACCCCGTCGCCGGCCGGGTTTCCGCACAGGGTGAGCGGCCCGCGGTAGAACGAGTCTCTCCCCAGTTCGGTGACCACTGCGGTGGCAGCCCGGCCGTCGAGGATGCCCTGGTTGGCGAACTGAACGATCTGCGTCAGTCCCAACTCCACCACATCGGGCAACGCGCCGGCGGCCTTCGCCGCGGCCAGTTTTTCCGGCAAGACGTTCTCGTCCACCGGCACCACCTGGACCGGAACACCCCCAGAGGTGGCAGCGAAGCGCAGCGCCAGTCCCTGCTGAAGCTCCAGCCGGTCCTGCTCCACCTCCGCCGTCCAGAACACGATCGAGCTGACCTTCTCTTGCTGCTGACAGGCCGCGGTCAATCCCAGCAGCAGCACGACCGACAGACGGTTCCAGCGCCTGGCTCCGCGCATCCCGACTCTCCTCTCCCGCCCCGCTCTCTGCGAACCGAGACGAAATGTACCCGGGAAGGTTCGACCCGGCAAACCGGGCGGGTCGGATGCAGCGCGGTGGTGGCGTGCACCCCTCGCGCTTGCTAGCCGAGGCGCCGGTGGAACTCACGGCCGGCCCCGCCGGCACAACCACTCCCGGGGCCCACACCCCCAAAAGGCGTGTCCAATGTGGCAACTTTGAATGGACACCTCGCCACCCGGCCCAGGAGAACCCACGGGTTTGGAAATTCGACGATTGGTGGCGACGCAACGTCGCCGGAGAGGAGGTCTGCTGCCTCGCCTTCTGACCCCATCAAGCCAAGACCACGTGGCGGCAGGGGCACTCCTTCGCACCCCTCACAGATCCGAATTTGATTTTCTTGTGCCGTCGGCTAGGTTGCTAGAGGATCTGTTGGGTAGCGGCAAGGCGAACGCGCCCGGCGGCGACGAGCAGCCCCGTGCTCATGCAGGGGCGGTTGCGGGGCCTCCGCCAGGGTCGTGGCGAGTGTCTTCGGCGCAGCGGTCAGGGGGCGTGGGGTTGCCTCAGACCCCGACCCTGAAGCAAAGCACTTGGGGCGGCAAGCCGCGATCGCTCTTGGGTCGGCGCCGTTGGCTGGTGGGTTCGCTCAAGCCGCAGGAGTCTGCGATGCCAACACGCCTGGAGTTCAAGTTCGACCTCGGACGCGCGACCCCGCCACGCGACGAGGGCGGAGCACGCCGCGGTGCGATGCGGCTGTTGGTGATGGGCGACTTCAGCGGCCGGCCGGCCGCCGAACGGCCCCCCCTGGCGAGCCGGCCCACGCAACGGGTGGATCTGGACAACCTGGATGACGTGCTGCGGCGCCTAGCGCCGCGGCTGACCCTGCCGTCGGGCGAGCTGCGTTTCGAGGAGATCGAGGATTTTCACCCCGACGCGCTGTATTCGCGATTCGGGCTGTTCGATGCACTGCGCCAGGCGCGTGGGAAGCCGCCGGCAGCCCCCGGTGACCTGCTCGATTCGCTGCTGGGCAAGCCCGCCAAGGCCGCGGCGCCGGCAGCACCGTCAACGGGCATCGACGCCTTCATCCACCGTATCGTCGCGCCGCACATCGTGCCCGACGCGGCGGCGCAGACCCAGAGCTATACCGCCGCGGTCGACTCCGCGATCGCCGAGCAGATGCGCCAATTGCTGCACGACCCGGCGTTCCAACGGCTGGAAGCGGCCTGGCGCGGGGTACAATGGCTGATCTTCAGCCTGGAACTCAACGAGGATCTGCAACTGCACCTGTTCGACGTCAGCCGCGACGAGCTTGTGGCCGACGTGGTTGCGGCGCAGGGGCAGCCGGCCCGGACCGGGCTGTACGGCGCGCTGGCAGACCGCTGGCGCAACGCGCCCGGCGGCGAGGGTTGGTCGGCACTGGTCGGCCTGTACCGCTTCGGCACAGGCGACGCCGACATCGGCTTGCTCGCCGCCTTGGGCCTGGTCGCCGCGCAGGCCGGTGGCCCGCTGCTGGCCGAGGCCGACCCCACGCTGGCCGGCGACGACAACCCCGCGCTGGTCAGTTGGCAAACCCTGCGCCGCAGCGATGCGGCGCCATCGATCGGCCTGGCCGCGCCGCGCATATTGCTGCGCCAGCCCTACGGCAAGGACAGCGACCCCATCGCCGCCTTCGGCTTCGAGGAGTTCGTGGGCACGCCGGCCCACGAGGAGTTCCTCTGGGGCAACCCGGGGCTGGCGGTGGCGCTGCTGATCGGTCGGGCGTTCAGCGCACGCGGCTGGCAGTTCGAACCCGGGGACGAGCGCGAGATCGGGGAACTGCCGGCGTACGTGGTCGTGCAGGACGGAGAGAAGGAACTGCAGGCCTGTGCCGAGCGGTACCTTGGCGAGCGGGGTGGCCAGGCATTGCTCAAGGCCGGACTGATGCCGGTGCTCAGCCACAGGCACCGCAATGCGGTGACGGTGATGCGGTTTCAGTCGGTGGCAGAACCTGCCAC
>JARGFW010000409.1 GCA_029211085.1 Deferrisomatales bacterium
TCTGCCACGCCCCAAGACACTGAGACGGTACCACGCGGCTGAACATACAAGGGGAAGGCAGGCGCAGCACGCCGTGCACATTCTATGCACACCAAAAGGCAAAGGGCCTACGGGTATTCCCGTAGGCCCTTTGAAAAACTGGGGTGAGTGAAGGGATTCGAACCCTCGACCACTGGATCCACAATCCAGCGCTCTACCAACTGAGCTACACCCACCACACGATCTACGTAGAATCCCGGATGGCACGCCTGAGAGGACTCGAACCTCTGACCTACGGCTTAGAAGGCCGTTGCTCTATCCAGCTGAGCTACAGGCGCATCGTTCGGGACTAGCGGCCGTTGGTCGGGGCGAGAGGATTCGAACCTCCGACCCTCGGCTCCCAAAGCCGATGCGCTACCAGACTGCGCTACGCCCCGACGAAGCGATGAATGCTACCAGAAGACCCCGCGGGTTTCAAGGCCGCAGAAGGGGCTCAGCAGAGCCGCTCCATGCGCTGGAGCTGCAGGTGTTCGGTGACGTTGCGGGGCAATTGGGCCACCAGTTGCGCGGCCCGCACCACGCCAAGACCCACCGGGGTTCCGCGCCAGCGCAGCAGGCGCAGGCCCCGTTCCCCTTCCCAGGGCAGGCTGGCGCCCCGCAACAGGGAGCCGAGTTGGGCGTCGTCCAGCTCGCACACCCGGCGGGTGGCCCAGCGTCCGAATACCTGGATGCCGCGGGTCGCCGGCCGGTACTCGCCCACCGCGCGCACAGTGGCAACACACAAGCCGACACTGCGCAACTGCAGGGCGTCGATCCGCCCGACCGCGGCTTCCGCCACGGCGAACACCCCCTCTCCCCGGCGCAGCAGGCGCAGGCCGTCGAAGCGTTGGCGCGGGATGCCGAACCACTCGTCGAACAGCTGCCAGAGGTGTTCACTCTGCTCGGGGTCGAGCCAGTCGCACGACAAAGAAGCCCTCCGAATCGAAGCGGTGAGGATAGAGGCGGCGCGCCAATCCCAGCGCCGCGGGGAACTCCTGCCCCTGCCAGGCGGCGAGCCCGGGTTCGCCGGGGACATCGAGTCCCAGGGGTAGCACCAAGGCATCGCTGGTAGCCAGCAGGGAAGCGACCACCCCCTCGTTTTCCTCCGGTGCATAGGTGCAGGTGGAGTACACCAGCTCGCCGCCAGGTTCCAGCAACTGGTAACCCCGTGCCAGCAGTGTGGTCTGCTGCCCCACCAGGTGACGGAGAAACGCATCCTTCACGGCCTGGGGCCGCGCGTTGGGACCGCGCCAGGTTCCCTCCCCGGAGCACGGCGCATCCACCAACACCCGGTGGAACCTTCCATCCAGGGGGAAGTTCTGCCCGGGGTAGGTGGTCACCGCCGCGCAGGTGACGCCCATGCGCTCCAGGTTCGCCAGCAGCGACTGGCAGCGCCGGCCGCTGGGCTCGTTGGCCACCAGCACCCCGCGGTCCTCCATCGACTGGGCCACCAGGGTGGTCTTGGAGCCCGGGGCGGCGCACAAGTCGAGCACCCGTTGGCCCGGCAAGGCCGAGAGGGCCAGGGCCGACAGGGCAGAGGAGGCACTCTGCAGGTAGATATGGCCCAATCCGTGCAACAACGTGCCGCCCAGGGCCACCCGCGGGCCACCGGTTAGGGTAAGCAGCCAGGGGCACCAGGGGACGGGCTCCACGTGCCAGCCCCCGTCGCGCAGGATACCCGCCACCGTAGCCGGGTCGGACTTGAGGGTGTTGACCCGCACCTGGGCCGGCGCATCGGTGCCCAGGGTCGCGACGAATGCTTCGAACTCCGGCAAGATCTCGGCGTAGCGGGCGAACAGGCGGTCGAAGCGGGACACGGGCGGCTATACCGGGGTTCGGGCGAGCAGCACCGGCTGGAACCGGGCGAAGTCGGCACTGACCAGAAAATAGCGGACCCCATCCCGCTCCCCGTACGGATTGGCAAAGGTCTCCCAACCCGGGCCATGGAGGTGGCCGAACACGGCCACGTCCACCCGGTACCGCTCCAGCAGACGGGTCACCGGGGTCTCCTCCAGCGCGGGGGAGGTGGGCGGGAAGTGGAGCAGCGCCACCCGCAGCGCCGCTCCGTCGTCCAGCTCCCGGAGGCTGTTCTCCAGGCGCCCCAGCTCCCGCTGGTAGAGGCGTCGATCCTCCTCCACCCCGCGGATGTCGTGCTGCACCCGGGGCTCCCCGCCCGGGTCGAGCGACTCGGGCAGCAGGCCGCCGAACTCCAGGGCTTCGTCCACCCAGCCCCTGGCCCCGGCAAAGGCAACGCCGTCCAGGGTGACGGTGTCGTTCTGCAGGGCG
>JARGFW010000108.1 GCA_029211085.1 Deferrisomatales bacterium
ATGAACCGGACAGATCATGTGCTACAACCCCGGACAGTCTATTTGCTCCCGACAAACAGCGTCTCGGGGATTGCCGTTGTCCGCGCTACCTGTTAGCATGCGCCGCGTTTCCAATCCACCAGGCAGCACGATCACGCAGGAGGCAAAGACGATGCGCATCCTCAGAAACCTTGTTTGTGTGGCTTCCGTCCTCGCGATGGCTTCTGTCGCCGCCGCGGCGGACAAGAAGGTCGAGTTGCGGCTCTCGCACTGGGTACCGGCGCAGCACCCGGTCCAGACGACGGGCATGGAGCCGTGGGCCAAGTCGATCGAAGAGGCCTCGGGCGGGTCGATCCACATCACGATCTACCCGGCCCAGCAACTGGGCAAAGCCCCGGACCACTACGACATGGCCCGGGACGGCATCGTCGACATCTCCCACATCAATCCCGGCTACCAGCCGGGGCGCTTTCCGATCATCGGCGCCGGGGAACTGCCGTTCCTGATCTCCAACGCCACCGGCGGGAGCGCGGCACTCCAGGAGTGGTACCAGCAGTACTCGGCCAAGGAGATGAGCGACGTCAAGGTCCTCATGGTCCACTTCCACGACCCGGGGACCATCCACTCCAAGACCGCCATCCACAGCCCCGACCAGATCAAGGGGATGAAGGTCCGGCCGGCCCACGCCACGATGGCGCAGTACGTGAAAC
This sequence comes from Deferrisomatales bacterium, assembly GCA_029211085.1. GTDB lineage: Bacteria > Desulfobacterota > Deferrisomatia > Deferrisomatales > JARGFW01 > JARGFW01. The sequence goes on from JARGFW010000108.1 coordinate 690, forward strand.
TGCTCGGCGGGGCCAGCGTCCAGGTGTCTGCTCCGGAGTCACGGGAAGCCCTGGAGAGGGGTGTGGCCGACGCCATCACCTTCCCCTGGAACTCCATCTTCATCTTCGGCCTCGACAATGTCGTCAAGTACCACACCGACATGAAGCTCTACGGGACCACCTTCGCCCTGGTGATGAACAAGGCCTCCTACGAGCGCCTCTCCGCCGCCCAGAAGAAGGTCCTCGACGACCACTGCACGCCCGATTGGGTGGAGAAGTTCTCCACCGGGTGGGCGAAGAACGAGGACTCCGGGCGGGACCGGGTCGCGAAACTCCCGGACCACACCATCGTCCCCGTTTCCGCTGAGGAGCGTGCCGCGTGGCGCAACGCCGCGGAGCCCCTGCGCGCCCAGTGGAAGGAGCAGGTCGCCAAGTTCGGCGTGAACGGCGACGCGGCGCTTGCCGATCTGCTCGGGAAGCTCAAAGCCCACAACGCGGCGTACTGAGCCGCCTCCTTCTCAAGGACGAGAGTCGTCGTGCGAATCGGCCGCGCCTTGCTGCGCCTGGTGGATTGGGTGGACGGGGCGGCGGGGGTCTTCCTCGCGATCATCGCCGCCCTGACCTTCTTCTCGGTCGTCGTGCGGTACGGCTTCCGCACGGTGATCCCGGACGGTTTCGATGTGGGGCGCCTGCTGCTCGGCATCGCCGTGTTCTGGGGCATCGCCGGCACCGCGTACCGCGCCGACCACATCCAGGTCGACGTGCTGTGGTCCGCCCTGCCCCGGGGGCCGCGACGTTTCCTGGACGGTTTCGCGTCGCTCCTGACCCTCGGCAGCCTGTCGGTGTTCGCGTGGGTCATGTTCCGGCAGGTGCTCTCGGTGCAGCAGTCCCACCAGACCACCTTTGATCTGCAGATCCCGATCTGGCCGTTCTACGCGGTGGCGTGGGCCGGGATCGCCCTCGCCGCGGTGCTCACCCTGGTGCGCATCTTCTTCCCCCCGCAGTCGGACTGAGGCACACCACGGATGGAACGGGAAGTCGTCGCAGTAGGTGGGTTTATCGTCCTCTTCGGCCTGATGGCGCTGCGGGTGCCGATCGGCATCGCCATGGGCCTGGTCGGTGTGGGCGGGTTCGCGATGCTGAGCACGCCGGACGCCGCCCTCAGCCTGCTCGCCCTCACGCCGATTCGCACCGCCACCGACTACTCCCTGGGCCTCGTCCCCATGTTCATTTTGATGGGCGCCCTGGCCACCCGTTCGGGCATGAGCGAGGAACTGTTCCGCGCCTCCAACGCCTGGCTGGGCCACCGCAAGGGGGGGCTCGCCATGGCCACCATCGCAGCCTGCGGGGGGTTCGCGGCGATCTGCGGCTCGTCGGTGGCCACCGCGGCCACCATGGCGAACGTGGCGCTTCCCGAGATGCGGCGCTTCGGGTACTCGGATGCCATGGCCTCGGGAACCATCGCCGCCGGCGGGACCCTGGGGATCCTCATCCCCCCCTCCGTGGTCCTGGCGATCTACGGGATCATCACCGAACAGGACATCGGGCGCCTGTTCATCGCCGGGATCGCGCCCGGCCTCCTGGCGCTTTGCCTCTACCTGTTGCTCATCCAGATCCTGGTGTTCGTCAAGCCCGACAGCCTGCCGGTGGGCGAACGCACAGAGTGGCGGGGACGGATGCAGGCGTTGCGCGGGGTGTGGGCGATCCTGCTGCTGTTCGTCTTCGTGATCGGCGGTATCTACGGCGGCATGTTCACGCCCACCGAGGCGGCGGGCATGGGCGCGGCGGGGACGTTCCTGATCGGCGTGGCCCGCCGGCGCCTCACCTGGCGCAGCACCATGGAGTGCCTGGTGGGCAGCCTGCGCACCTCCGCCAGCATCTTCGTGGTGCTGATCGGCGCCATGCTGTTCGGGTACTTCCTGGCGGTCACCCAAACCCCGCAGAACCTCACCCAGTGGCTCGTGGGACTGAACTTGGGCCCCTACGGCACCCTGTCCATCATCCTCGTCGCGTACATCCTCCTCGGCTGCATCCTCGACGCCATGGCGATGATCGTCCTGACCGTGCCGATCATCTTCCCCGTGGTGAGCGCCTACGGGTTCGACCCGATCTGGTTCGGCGTCATCGTGGTGATGACCGTGGAACTGGGGCTCATCACCCCGCCGATCGGCATGAACGTGTTCGTGATCAACAGCGTCGCCAAGGACGTGAGCCTGCCCACCATCTTCCGGGGCGTGCTGCCGTTCGTGGCGATCGACGTCGTGCGTCTGGTGGTCCTGGTCGCGTTCCCCGCGATCACCCTTTTTCTCGTGCACCGCATGGGGTGAGGGTTCCCCCAGCGCCCCGCAGCACCCCGAGCCGTCTCCGGAGCGGATTACGACGATCGACCCGACGGCGAGGGGGCGGTGTCCCCACCCCGGGGGAAACCACACACTTCCGGCGCAGGCGCACGTGGGGGTGAAGACCGCCCTGCGCAGCCCCGCCCCAGGGTTCTCCAGCGAGTTCGGTCCCCTACCCCCGCCGTACCCGGCAGCCGAGCCCCTTGAGGTTCGGGGTGCCATACTCCTTGCCCAGCGTGTCGGTGGACGTGAGCATGTTCAGGTTGGCCTTCTCCCAGTCGTACTGGCTCCGGGGGTCGCCCTCGGGAAACCACCAGCCGTGGGCAGCGCTGATCACCCGGGGGTGGAGAGCCTCGACCAGGTGGGCGTGCTGGGTGACGCGCCCGTGGCGGGTCTCGATCAACACCGGGTCGCCCTCGCCGATGCCGTGGGCCGCCGCGGTTTCCGGGTGGATCTCGACCCGGGGTTCGGGGACCAGTTTGCGCAGTTTCTCCACCCAGCGGTAGGAGGAGTGCAGGAAGTAGGGGCTCTTGCTGCTGGTCAGCAGCAGCGGGTATGCGGGGTCCTCCGCCTCCGGTAGACCGGCAAACTCGGGCAGGGGTTTGAGCCGGAACTTCTCCGCCGTACTCAGGCGCAGCTCCACCTTGCCGGTGGGGGTGCGGAAGCCCTTCTGCTCGTGGGCCCGGAAGCGCTCGGGGCCCTTCAGGTACCCCCGCTCCACGAACTCCGCGTAGGTGAGGCCCGACGGGCGCAGCAGGTCCTCGAGAAACCGCTCCGGGTCCTCGTGCCACAACTCCGCCGGGCTCACGCGCTTGCCCAACTCGTTCAGGATGCGCAGGTCCGACCAGCATTCGGGGGGCGGCTCCACGAGCTTGGGGCGCGCCAGGATGAAGCCGTGGCCGATGCCGTAGTGGCCGATGTCGTTGATCTCGAACTGGCTGGCCACCGGCAGCACCACGTCGGCCATGGCGGCGGTGGGCGTCATGAACAGGTCAGCGATGGCGATGAAATCGAGCTTCTCGAAAGCCCGGTGGGTCTGCCCGCTGTCCGCGTAGGAGAGCATGGCGTTGGACCCCATGGCGTAGAACCCCTTGACCGGATACGGAACCGCGTCGAGGACAGCGCGCCGAAAGAACGCCGGGGGCACGGTCATGAACCGGGGAATCACCCGGTGGTGGGCGCCGATCATCTCCTGGCGCTTGTCGGGGATCCGATCGGCGCACACGAACTCGCCCAGGCCCATGATCTTCGGGTCGTGGGCGGCCACGTTGCCCCCGGGAACATCCAGGTTGCCGGTGATCGCCATCAGGCACAGCAGGGCCCGGGTGGTGTCGAAAGTGTGCACCGTGTGTTCGACGGGGTTGCCCCACTGCAGGACCGCCGGCCGGGTCGTCGCGTAGAGCCGCGCCGTTTCGCGAATCGCCGCGGCGGGGACCCAGGTGACCTCGGCCATCTGCTCCGGGCTGTACTGCCGCACGTGTGCGGCCAGGTCGTCGAAGCCGTGGGTCCACTGGGCCACGAACGCCGCGTCGTACAGGCGCTCATCGATGATCACGTGGAGCATCGCCAGGGCCAGGGCGTGGTCGGTGCCGGGGCGCAGCTGCAGCCAGTGTTCCGCCCTGTCGACCAGCTCGATCCGGCGCGGGTCGACCACCACCAGCCGGGTGTCGCCCTTGAGCTGGTCCAGGAGCAGGCGGCAGATCTCACCTTCCTCGTTGGTGGCGGTGATATTGCTCCCCCACAGCACCACCAGCTTGCTGGGATGGTGGAAGTCCGCCACCGGGTAGAAACCACAGGTGTGCACCCCGGTGATCTCCCGCGGCGCGTGGCACACGTCCTGGGACGCCACGACGTTCGGCGAGCCGAACAGGTTGGCCAGCCGAATCAGCACGAAGTGCTCCAGCCCCTTGGGCATGCCCACCCCGAACGCCACCGCCCGGGCGCCGTGCTCCTCGCGGATGCGGTTCAGGTTCTCCGCGACGAGGGAGAGCGCTTCTTCCCAGGAGATCCGCTCCCATCTGCCCCCGCCCCGCTTGCCGACCCGCCGCAGGGGGTGGGTGAGCCGGTCCGGGTGGGTGAGCCGATCCGGGGAGGCCAGGCCTTTCGGGCAGATGTAGCCGCGACTGAAGTAGCCTTCCGGGTCGCCCTTGACCTGCTCGATCCTGCCGTCCCGCACCCCCACCAGCAACGCGCAGCCCCCGTGATCCATGCGTGCGCAGTGGGTCTTCCGCCAATGGACGTCCGCAGCCATGCAGCCCCTCCCCTACTCCCATCGAATTTGCGAGGTTTCCGCCGCCGGTGTACCACGCCTGGCCCCCGCCTGGACAGGTCGGGCCGCCCATCCCGCGCCCGGGTGAGCGTGGCCCCCAGGGGGCGTTGGCGGAGGCCGGGGGGGGGTGTCCGTGGGTCCCGGACCCCTGGAGGGAGGGGCGCGGGACTGGAGGTCCTACCGGGCCGCCTCCCGGAAGCCCGCCTCGCCGGCCAGAAACGTTCGCGGGCGCTGGGTTTCCCCCTGGGTCCGGCAATCGATCTCGGTTTCGATCAGCGAGATGTCCGTGACGCCGTCACCGTTGGCGTCGGCGAAGCGCACCTCCCCGGGCACCACCGCCTTGTCCATCTTCAAGAACTCGGCGCTGTGGAGGTCGCACCGGCCCGAGCCCGCGTCTTCCCGGAACAGGGCCAACCGCTGCTTCTCAACGGTCATGCGCCCCCCCTCCGCACCGAGCCGCACGGTGTAGAGCTCCCTCCACAGGGTCCGGCGGTCGATGGAATCGCTCATGACCACCACGTGGCGGACCTCGCTCGTGTCGGCGAGAACCCGCAGGAGCTTCGGCCCTCCTTCCAGGACCTTGCGTTCGGCGCGCCGGCCCAGGTTCACGTACTCCAGTCCCCTGGCGTCGGAGCGCGTGGAGGAGAAGGCCAGGAGAAACTGGCTGTCGCCCACCCGCAGGATCTGGTCGGGAAGTACCGGAGCCGCGTACGCGTGGCCGCGACCGGTCACCCACTTCAGAAGAGCTTGCTTCTCGGGGGTGCGGATGGGGTCTTCCCACGTGCGGAACTCCAGGGGGCGAAACTGGGCAAGATACAGGCGCAGGGTGTCGGTGCGTGCCTCCGTCTGGCGCTGCACACAGCACTTGCGCCCGGGGGCCCCAGACTCCGCAAAGGCGCAGTCCGAGTCCCGGAAGCGGAGCCAGTCCGTGTGGGCCCGCCGGAACCTTGCCCGGGCCAGGGTGTCCATGGAAGACTCCGCCTCGGCGTACAGCGCATCGAGAACCGCCTCGGCGCGACCCAGGGAGTCCTCGCAGAACAGGTCGTCGCCGGCGACGAGGTCGGTCGCGGCAAAGGGGCCCGACGTCCCGGCCGACCAGAGAACGGTCACGAGCAGTGCACCCTTCCACATGTTCCCCTCCTTGCCGGGCCCCGGACCGCTCCGGGCGCCTCTCGGTGAAATCGTTCCCTCGGCCGCCCACGCGAACCAGCCCGGTGGTCCAGGCATTCGGCCGGAAACCTAACAGACGGCAGCACGACCCGCCAGGCCCGGCCCGGGAACCCCGGTGCGGGGTCGCGGGTGGGAGGAGTACGCCCAGCCGGGGGCCGCGGCGCATCGAAACCAGGGCCGGCCCGCCTCGGCAAGCGGCTGGATGCCCCGGTCCGGAGTGCACTCCTCCCCTCGGCCGCGCAGCATGTCTTTTCCGTCGCGCCCCGGTTTTCCAGTACAATCCGGTTCGCTGATCGATGGACCCGTTTCTCGGAAGGAGTTCCCCCATGGGCTGTCGTCGATCGAGATCACTGTTCCCCTTTCCGGCCGCCCTCTGCGCGGTGCTGCTCGCCGCCGGGCGGGGGTGGGCGGCGGCCGATACCGCTGGGGCGGGGCTCCCCGGGGACGCGGTGCGGTTCGCCGCGGGGCTGCTGGGCGTCTTCCTGCTCGGCGCCTTGGGGTGGGTGGTCAGCCTGCGCCGCCGGGTGCGACGGGCGTCCGCGGCCCTGGCCGCGGCCCGGGAGCAACTGGAGGACCGGGTGCGGGCACGCACGGCCGAACTCGATGCCGCCAACCGCGGGCTGCGCGAGCAGGCGGAGGCCCGCGCCCGGGCCGAAGCGGCCCTGGCCGAGACCGAGGAGCGCTTCCGCACCGCGTTCCGCACCAGCCCCGACTCGATCAACATCAACCGCCTCGCGGACGGCCTCTACGAGGACATCAACGAGGGGTTTACCGAGATCACCGGCTACACCGCCGACGAGGTGATCGGCAGGACCTCTCTCGACCTCGACATCTGGGCGGACCCCGGCGACCGGGCACGGCTGGTGGAAGGACTGCGCCGCGACGGGGTGGTGCGCAATCTGGAAGCCCGGTTCCGCATGAAGGACGGCCGGGTGATCCGCGGCCTCCTCTCGGCCCGGGTGATCGACTTCGCCGGGGTACCCCACATCCTTTCGGTGGCCCGCAACATCGAGGACTGGGCGCAGGCCCGGGAGGCGCTGCGCGAGGGCGAGGCCCGCCTCCGTTCGGTGATCGAAGGCATGCCGTGCGAGTTCTTCGTCTTCGACCTCGAGGGGCAGTGCACCATCGTGAACTCCCGGGCGCGGGCCTGCTGGGGCGACGCCGTGGGCCGCTCGGTGGGGGAGATCCCCGACGAAACCCAGCTCGGCTCCCGCTGGGAAGAGGGGTTCCACCGTGCCCGGGTCGGGGAGACGCTGGAGGACGACTGGGAGCGCCAGAGCGGGGGCACGAGGGTGGTCTACCACTCGGTGATCGCACCCATCGGCGGCCCCGACGGGATCGTGGGCGTCCAGGCCCTCCACATGGACGTCACCGAGCGCCAGGAGCTGGAAGTGCAACTCAGCCGGGCCCAGAAGATGGAAGCCGTGGGCACCCTGGCCAGCGGCGTGGCCCACGATTTCAACAACCTGTTGCAGGGGATTCTCGGTTTCGCCGAACTGGCCGCCCAGGAGCCCGGCCTGCCGGAGCCGGCCCTGGCCCACCTGGGAAGAATCGAAACCGCCGCGCACAGTGCCGCGGAACTGGTGCACAGCCTGCTCACCTACGGTCGGCGCGAGAAGCCGCGGCTCGATCTCTTCGACCTGAACCGCCCGGTGGAGACGGTGGTCGCCATGCTGCGCCGCACCATCCCCAAGATGATCTCCATCGAGACCCGTCTCGCCCACGATCTGGAGCCCTGCAGGGGGGACGCCCGGCAACTCGAGCAGGTGTTTCTCAATCTGGGGACCAACGCCCGGGACGCCGTGCCCGGCGGGGGGGTTCTCACCTACGAGACGGCCACGGTCACCCTGGAGGGCGACTCGGAAGAAGCCCGCTCCGGCCCCTCTCCCGGCCGCTATGTCCGCTGCACCGTCACCGACACGGGCGCGGGGATGGACCCAGAGACCGCCCAGCGGATCTTCGACCCGTTCTTCACCACCAAGCAGGTGGGAGAGGGCACCGGCCTGGGACTCTCCACCGCCTACGGTGTGGTCACCAACCACGGGGGGTATCTCACCTGCGAGAGCGCGCCGGGGGAGGGGACCCGGTTCGCCCTGTATCTGCCCGTCTACCGGGGCGCCGCGACGGAGGCGAACGGAGCCCCGGCACCCGAGGGGGACGCACTGCGGGGTCACGGCACGATCCTGGTGGTGGACGACGAGGAGTTCGTGCGCGCCATCGCCCGCACCGCCCTGGAAGCCCGGGGGTACACGGTGTGGCTCGCCGAGAGTGGGGAGCGGGCCCTGGAACTCTACGCCGAACGCGGGGGCGCCGTCGATCTCGTGCTGCTGGACCTGGGCATGCCCGGCATGGGCGGGAGGCGGTGTCTGGAACGACTCAAGGAACGTGCACCCGGTCTGCCGGTGCTGGTCGCCAGCGGTTACGGCCGGGCGGCCCAGCCCCAGGGGATCCTCGAGGCCGGGGCGGAGGGGTTCCTGAGCAAGCCCTACTCCCTGAACGAACTGGCCCGCCGGGTGGCGGAAGTCCTGGGGGCTCGCGCCTGAGAGGAGGACGCAACGTGGCCGGAATGCTGTCTGGGAAGAGCACCGTGATTACCGGCGCAGGCCGGGGCATCGGGCGCAGCGCCGCCCTCCGGTTCGCCCGGGAGGGGGCGCGGGTGGTGGTGAGCGATTTGGATCCGGATCCGGCCGAGGAGGTGGCGGCCGCGATCCGGGCCGCAGGGGGAGAGGCCCTCGCCGTGGCCGGGGACGTGACGGCCGACGGGTTCCCCGACCGCCTGGTGGGGGCTGCGGTGGAAGCGTTCGGGCCTGCCATCGACGTGCTCGTCAACAACGCCGGCTACACCTGGGACGCCATGGCCCACAAGATGACCGACGCGCAGTGGGAGGCCATGTGGCGGGTGCACTGCACGGCCCCGTTTCGCCTGGTGCGGGCCGCGGCCCCGTACCTGCGCGACGCGGGCCAGCGGGATCTCGCCGCCGGCCGCCGGGTGCACCGGAAGATCGTCAACGTCAGCTCGGTGGCGGGCACCGACGGCAACCCCGGGCAGCTCAACTACGCCTCGGCCAAGGCCGCGGTGGTGGGATTCACCAAGACCCTGGCCAAGGAGTGGGGGCGGTTCGCCGTCAACGTCAACGCCGTGGCCTATGGCTGGATCGAGACCCGGCTCACCCAGCCCAAGGGGGAAGACACGGTGATCGACACCCCGGAGGGCGCCGTGGCCGTGGGAGTGCCCCAACAGCACCTGGACGCCTTCCGCGACCGAATCCCCCTGGGCCGCCCGGGCACCCCGGAAGAGGCCGCCGGGGTGCTGCTGTTCCTGGCTTCCCCCCTGTCGGACTACGTCTCGGGCCAGGTCCTCAAGGTGACCGGGGGCGCCTGACGGTCAGACCAAGGGACTCGGGGGTGCGGAGTGTCCTCCGCCGACCGCGGGCCGCCCGGCCACCTCCCCGCTTCCCTCAAGACCACACCTCGATCCGGTGGCCCTCGGGATCGCGAACATAGGTCACCCGGGCGCCCCAGAGAGCCTTCAACGCCGTCGGTTCGAGGCCCGCGGCCGCCAGTTCATCCCGTGCCGCCACCACATCCGCCACCCGCAGGCTGAGGGTGATTCCCCTGCCTCCGGCGCTGGCGACGGTTGCCCGCCCGGCATCCGCCACGCTCACGCGAACCTCTTCGCCCAGGGCGAACTCGACGAACCAGTCGGTTTCGTGGGTGACGCGCAAGCCCAGAACGCTCCGGTAGAACGTGACCGTCTCCTGCCACCTCGCGCAGTACAGGATCGTGTTGGCCGTGCGGATCTCCATGCTGGGTTCCTCGTCCCGCCCGGGCCGGCCGGGGGGAGTGACGGGTGGAACCGGGAGCTCGGCGGCGCCCCGGCGGCGCCCCGTTGATAGCAGGCCAGCCGGCGCCGGTCAACGGCACGTCCCTCCCGCGCGTCCTTCCCCGGGGCCGTTCTCGCCCTGCCGCGGGCGGCGGCGCCCCTTGACCCGCCGCGGAACCCCGCGGTAGAACCGCCGCACCTCCCAGGACCCAACCACCGGGCCCGTGCCCCCAGGGCCGGTCGCCTGACCCATAGGGAAGACCATGAGCCGTGGACTGCTCCTCGTGGACATCCAGAACGACTACTTCCCCGGCGGGGCGATGGAGCTGGTGGGGATGGATCGAGCCGCGGCGCGGGCCGCCGAGGCACTAAAGGCGTTCCGGGCGGAGAGCCTCCCCGTGTTCCACGTGCAGCACCTGGCCGCGCAGCCCGGCGCCGCGTTCTTCCTGCCCGGCACCCCCGGCGCCGAGATCCGTCCCCTGGTGGCGCCCCGCGACGGGGAGACAGTCGTACGAAAGCACTTTCCCAACAGTTTCCGGGGCACCCCCCTACTCGACCGGCTGCGGGACCGGGGCGTCACAGAGCTGACCCTGTGCGGGGCGATGAGCCACATGTGCATCGACGCCACCACGCGGGCGGCGTTCGACCTGGGCTTCTCCTGCACCGTGCGGGCCGATGCCTGCGCCACCCGGGATCTGGCGTTCGGGGGGGTGACCGTGCCCGCCGCCCAGGTACACGCGGCGTTCATGGCCGCCCTCGCCGCGGTCTACGCCAAGGTGTCCGGCGCCGATGGCTAGGGCATGCGGCGCGAGGCCCTGCCGGTGAGACGCTGGCGGTGCGCCGTGTTCGGCGCCGCCGCCCTGTGCCTGGCGGCCGCCGGGGCAGAGGCCCGGGGCGGCGCCGAGGACATGTACGCCGCGGTCGGCGACCGGGTGGTGCAGGTGCAGATCATCGACGTCTCCTCCGGGTCCCGTGCCGGACTGGGCTCGGGGTTCCTGGTGGACGCGGGAGGGGTGCTGGCCACCAATTACCACGTGATCGCGCACCTGGTGTACCGCCCCGCCCAGTACCGCGCCGAGTACCGCACCCGCGACGGACTCGGCGGCAGCCTGGAGTTGCTGGCCGTCGACGTGGTGCGCGACCTGGCCCTGCTCCGGGCCGCGACCCTTTCCGCCCCGCCGCTGGAGCTGGAGCCGGGGGAGGCGGCCCGGGGCGAGCGCCTGTTCTCCTTCGGCAACCCCCTGGACCTGGGCCTCACCGTGGTCGAAGGCACCTTCAACGGCTACCTGGAGCAGTCGCTGCTGCGCAAGATCCACTTCACCGGCTCCATCAACCCGGGGATGAGCGGCGGCCCCACCGTCAACGAGAGCGGCCGGGTGGTGGGGATCAACGTGTCCACCGCCGGCAACCAGGTGAGTTTCCTGGTGCCGGCGGAGCACCTGGCGGCCCTGGTGGAGCACGGCGCCCAGGCCCCCGGGGACTGGCTGGAGACCGTGGCGGCCCAGCTGCTGGCACACCAGGAGGGGTTCGCCGCGCACGTCCTGGCCGAGCCCCTGGTCACCGCCACCCTGGGCCCGTTCCGGGTGCCCGGCAAGCTGGGCGCGTACCTGAACTGCTGGGGGGACACCGCCGAGCAGGACGATGAGATCTACCAGCGGGTGTACCAGGGCTGCCGCACCACCGACCGAGTGTTCCTCAACGGCGACCACTTCACCGGCCAGCTGCAGTTCCGCCACGAGTGGTTCCGGGCCGACGACGTGGGGGCGCTGCGCTTCTACAGCTTCCTGGAGGAGCACTTCGAGAAGCCCCACCTGAAGACCCGCGCCGAGGAGCAGGACGTCACCAACTACATCTGCGAGACCGGCCTGGTGGCCGAAGGCGAGTTCCGGGCAGTCACCGGGTTCTGCGCCCGGGCCTACAAGCGCCTGCCCGGGCTCTACGACACGGTGTTCACCGCCACCTCCCTGGTGAGCCCCGACCAGGCCCTGCAAACCACCCTGACGGTCTCCGGGATGAGCTACGCCAACGCCGTAGCGGTGTCCCGCGCCTACCTGCTGGCGCTGCGCTGGAACCCGGACCCGGCGGAGGGTGACCCGTGAACACTCCGGAGCCGTTCGCCGCCACCCGTCCGACGGCCCCCGGCGGCTACCTGGAACTGCTCTCCCGGGCCGGCCGACTGCGCCACCGGGTGCGGCTGGGGGCCCTCCCCCTCCGCGCCGGGCGCGCCTACCACAACGACCTGATCCTCGACGACCCCTACGTGTGCCCCACCCATGCGGAGCTGGAGCTCGCCGGAGACCGGCTGCGCGTCCGCGACCTGGGCAGCCGCAACGGGGTGGTGGCCCCCGGGGGCCGACGGACCCACGACGAGGTGTGGGTGGCGTCGGGGCAGACCTTCCAGCTGGGGCGGGCGAAACTGCGGTTCCGCAGCACCGGGTTCCCGGTGGCGCCGGCCCGGGAGGACCGGGACGCCAGCTGGCTGCTGCGGCTCTTCGAACGACCCGGGTTCCTGGTTCCCCTGCTGCTGGGCACCGCCGCCCTGTCCGCGTGGCTGACGGTGCTGGAGAGCGCGAAACGCATGGAGCCGTCGGCCCTCGCCACCCGGGTGGCCGGCATCGCCCTGGGGCTGGTGCTGTGGACCCTGGTCTGGTCCGCGGCGACCCGGCTGGCCCAGCACCGCTGGAGGTTCCTCAGCCACTGCGGCGTGGCCTGCGGCGCCCTGTGGGCGTCTGCCGCCACCGAGACCGGGTTGCTCTACCTGGTGTTCGCCCTGCAACTCCCCACCGCCTGGGAGCCGCTGCTGGTGGCCGCCAGCGCCCCGGCCCTGATCCTGCCCCTGTACGGGCACCTGCGCTTTGCCTCGGGGGCGTCCCACCGGCGGCTGGGGTGGATCGCCACGGGGGTCGTGTGCGCCCTGCTAGCCCTGGTGGCGGTGTTCCAGTACGGCGTGGACGATCCGTTCCAGGACGCCCCCGAACTCTCGGTGCCGCTCAAGCCCCCGGCGTTCCTGCTGGTGCGCGGGGAGTCGCCGGCGGCGTTCTTCCAACGTGCCGCGGATCTGGAAGCCGTGCTCGTCGACGAACGGACCGAGAAGAAATAGCACCCCCACGCCCACTCCCCCGAGAGGTAGACATGCCCCACGTCACCCCCATCAAGATCCGCGGCTACCACCTGGACCTGTACGGCCACGTCAACAACGCCCGCTACCTGGAGTTCCTGGAAGAGGGGCGCTGGAGCTGGCTGGAGTCCCGGGGCGATCCGGGGGGGTTCAAGGACTGGGGGTGGGGTTTCTCGGTGGTCAACGTGAACATCAACTACCGCCGCGCCGCCACCGTGGGCGAGGTGCTGGAGATCCGCACGGCGCTCAAGAGCCTGGGCCGCCGCAGCGGCGTGATGCACCAGGAAGCGGTGCTGCAGGGCACCGACACCCTGGTGGTCGACGCCGACGTCACCTTTGTGTTGGTGTCCTTTGAAGACGGCAAGGCGGTGGCGATCGAAGGGGAACTGCGGGAGCGGTTGGGGGGGATGCTCGAAGAGCCGGGCGGGGCGTGGCATGGGGAGGAATCTACCCTGAGAACATAAAAAATGCAGAAATCATGGAGTCCCCATTGGGTCCCAAAAATACAGAAATCATTGGGTCCCCATTGGGTCCTGAACCTGGCGGGTACTCCGCGGCTGCCCACACCCTCTCAGGTCGCGTTGGGGTGGGGATGGCAATCCTGCTGTTCCTGTTCCTGTTCCTGTCCCTGGTGAAAGGATGGCTCCGATGAGTCCGATGCCGCTGCCACCCCTGCCGGATATCCATGCGCTCGCCGTCTTGGCGCTGACAGTCCTAGCCCTGTACGTCTTCACCCGCCCGAACATACCGCTCGAATCCTCGAGCCTGTTCGTGCTGGTCGCGGTCGTGGTCGGGTTTGCACTGTTTCCCTATACCACGGCGGATGGGGAGCGGCTTCGGGCCGTGGACTTCTTCAGCGGCTTCGGCCACGAGGCCCTGGTCGCAGTGGGCGCCCTAATGATCGCCGGCCAGGGCCTGGTGCGCACGGGTGCGCTCGAACCCATCGGCCGCGCGCTCGCCCGATTGTGGCGCGCGAGCCCGCGGCTGTCCCTGCTGTTGACCCTGCTCGTGGGGGCGCTGCTGAGCGCGTTCGTGAACAACGTTCCCGTCGTCGTACTCCTGCTGCCGATCCTGATCAGCGTGTCCTTGCGCAGCCGCACCCCAGCCTCGGGGGTGCTGATGCCCATCGGGTTTGCCACGCTGGTGGGGGGCATGAGCACCACCATCGGCACCTCGACCAACCTGCTGGTAGTCTCGGTAGCTGCGGACATGGGGTTGCGGCGATTCGAGATGTTCGACTTCTTCCTCCCCGTTGCGGTGTCTGGCGCCCTCGCCATCCTCTATTTGTGGCTGGTGGCACCGCGTCTTCTGCCGGAACGTAAGGCCCACATGACCGACACCTCACCCCGGGTGTTCGCCGCCCAGCTAGGCGTTGTCGAAGGCAGCTTCGCCGACGGCAAGACCCTGGCCGAGGTTCTGAACAGATGCGGCGGCGGGATGCGTGTGTCGGGGCTCCGGCGCCAGGGGACCATGATCGTTCCGTTGCCGGACGCCGAACTGCGCGCCGGAGACCGGTTGCTCATCAAGGACACGCCGGAGCAACTCAAGGAGTACGAAACGGTGCTTGGCGCCACCCTCTATTCCGGAGACACGCCGGTCGATGACGAACATCCCCTCGTAGCCGAGAACCAGCAGCTCGCGGAGATCGTGGTGGTGCAGGGTTCGCCCTTGGAGCACACGACCCTCCGGCGGATTCGGTTCGCCGAACGCTATCAACTGATCACCCTCGCCCTGCACCGTGCCGGCTGGAACGTCGAGACGCTGCGTACGGAGGTCGGTGATGTGAGCCTCGTCACCGGCGACGTCCTGTTGGTCCAAGGGGCGCAGGATCAGATCGCCCAACTCAAACGCAGCGGTGAGTTGCTGGTCTTGGACGCCACCTCGGATCTGCCCCACAGCAGCAAGGCGCCAGTGGCGCTGTCGATCATGGCCGCCATCGTGCTCGTCGCCGCTTTGGGCCTCGTGCCCATCGCGGTTAGCGCCACCTGCGGGGTGTTGCTGATGGTCGCGACGGGATGCCTGTCGTGGCGTGATGCGACGCTGGCGTTGAGCGCCCAGGTGGTGCTGATCGTGGTGGCGAGCCTCGCGTTGGGCGCCGCTCTGGTCAAGACAGGCGGCGCCGACTACCTGGCGCAGCTGTTCGTCGCCGCCACCTTCGGGGCGCCGCCGTCGCTGGTGCTGGCCGGACTGATGTTGCTGATGGCCTTGCTCACGAACGTCGTGTCAAACAACGCCGCAGCGGTGATCGGCACCCCGATCGCCATCGGCATCGCCGCGAAGCTCGGTGTTCACCCTGAAGCGTTCGTGCTCGCCGTGCTGTTCGGTGCCAACATGAGCTATGCGACACCCATGGCCTACAAGACCAACCTCCTGGTGATGAACGCCGGCGGCTACACCTTCTCCGATTTCCTGCGTGTCGGGGTCCCGCTGACCTTCATCCAATGGCTGGCGCTGTCCTGGTTGTTGACCGCGCTGTTTCCGCTATAGGGCTCGCAAGAACAATAGAGGCACCGGGGTCAAACCTACACTTTTGATACGGCCAGGGCCTTTTCCAGTTCCTGCACCAGCGTGCGGAAGGGGGGGTCCTTCTTCACCGGGGCTGCCACCTGCGTGCCGACCCCGTTGCCTCCCGTTGCCTCTGACCCCATTGCCTCGCGTGCTGAACCGCCCGGGGCTGGCGGTGCGCAGCCCGGCGGACTTCGCCAGACACGACACCAATCGAGAACCGTCCCAGACCCGCCCCTGACGCAAAACGGCCGCGCTTGCCAGTTCTGGCGGCGCGGCCGTTGGGTGTTCGCGGGTGCAGGCCCTGAGGTCCCGACATCGGGTTCTCCCCTTTCCGGTGGTCGTTTCTACTCCGCCCTCGGGCCGACGGTCAAGCAAAGGCGTACACCACTGTAGAGAGCACATGATGTGTCCGGTGGGTATGACAAGTGATCTGTCCGCCTTG
>JARGFW010000109.1 GCA_029211085.1 Deferrisomatales bacterium
CCACGGTCTGCTGCGCGCGAAATTCAGAGGGGCGCCTGGAACCCCGGCCGATTCCGGGACAAATAGCCGCCAAGGTCGGGCCCGCTCCCCGGGGCCGACCCGGAGACACACCAGAAAACACAGGGTGACCGGCCAGGGGCCAACGTCGGCGACAGCCCGCCCGAACGCCCCAGCCGAGGGCTTGCACCAGCTCCCGCCGGGCCGCGAGGCTGCTGGTACCGAGGCACGGGCGCGGCGCCCCGCGTAAGTGCCGTGGAAGCCGGTCGGCGCGACCTCGTCCGGGGAAACCTCCTTCCCGAGAACCAGAGCGCACCGGGCGACGCCGGGAGGCCCGGGTAGCCCTACCACCCCGGGTGCGCGTCCTTCCTGCACCGATCCCCTTCGATCAACGAAAATCTGTGGGGCACCCCTTGCGGCGCTGTCGGTTGCGACCGATACATGGGTATGCCCAGAGAAGGCCCGCGAGTTCGTGCCGCCAGGGAGCCGCCGACACGACCATTTGACCTGGAGCACCGATGTACCTCACCAGCGTGACCCAGCGGGAGCGGCTGTTAAAGGTGGCGACGCGGTGGTTCGCGGACCGGCCGGAGCCTGGGGACGGGCGCTTCGTTTCCCAGGTGTTCATCTACGAGAGTGTGATCTGGGCGCCCACCCTGCGCCGCTTCGTCGCCGACATCCTGCGCGCCACCTACGGCGGCGCGGTGCGCCTGCAGCGCTTCGAGACCAAGGACCAGTTGCGCGGCGCGCTGTGCGCAGGTTGTTCCGCTTCCAGCCCGCGCGCGGAGGCCCTGTGCCAGCAGTACCGGCGGCACCCCGAGGAGTTCTTCCCGGCCACGCCGGCGGATCTGGTGCTGGTGACCCGAGAGGACGGCTGGCCCCTGGCGATGATCCGCATCAAACGGGTGCGGCGCATCGCCGAGAAGGCCTCGCGCCGGGTGGCAGACTGCCTGGCCGAGCGCATCCGCACCCTAGCGGAGGGGGTGGCCGCTAGCCGTGCCGCGGCGGCCGGGGTGCCCCTGTCCGATCTGTTCTCTTCCTCGGAGTCCATGCTCGACGACTTCGCCCAGGCCGAGCGCATGGTATCCCGCGCGTTCCGCGATGAAACACCCACCTTTTCCCCGCAAGACTTGCGCATCGACGACGTGATCGGCATCAAGTTTATCGGCAGCCCGGAAGAGCTGCATTCCATCGAGCGCGCCGTTGCCTCCCACCCCCTGCTCTCCGGCTTCGAACGCGAGGAACACCGGGGCCGCTACAACGATGTGAACCTGCTGGCAGATCTCACCCTGCCTGCCCCGGGTGTCGTGGTCGATGCGGCAGCGGGTCTGGATTGGTCCGCCGCCGCGGGCCGCGGCCTGGCGCCGGCCGCCCTAGCCCGGGAGTTCGCGCCCTACGTGGAGAGCGGCGCGCGCACGGTACGCGCAGAGGTGATCCTGACCACCTGTGAAGAGCTGTTGGAGTCGGAGTTCGGCCGTTCCATCCACGAACAGCGCATCCTCGAACAGCGCCGCTCCCTGCCCTACTCCGGACGCATCGCCAGCAACGCCTCGTTTCTCACCGAGTATCTGTTGATGCTCGCCATCTCGCCCCAGGTCGAAGTGACCCGCTTGCCGGTGCAGATGTGGGGCCGTTACCTGCCAGACATCTACGCGCTGGCGGTGTGGGAGCTGTTCGGGATCCACCTGGGACTGGACCTCATGCCGGCCTTCGCCGACGCCACCGAGGCTCTGTTGCACCCCCCGGGCCCGGCCAGCTAGCGGACACGCGAAGCGGCCGGCCGCAGGGTCGCGTGGGCGCGTCACGTGGTCAGGTCGCGGCTCCCGGGTGTCGGTTCATGCCCGCTCCCCCTTAAGAGATGCCCCTTCTATCGCCCACCGCTTCGGCGGGTCAATCTCCGGGCAGAGGTTCCTTGCGGGCGAAGCCCGGCTCCTCCGGAGACCGGTCGACTCTTTCTCTTGGCCCGCTGAGGCCAGACCGCGTAGTTTAAGCACCTGCCCCGCGGCACCGAGGCCACACACGCCCCGGAGTGCGGAAGGGGTGGCCATGAAGTGGTCATGACCAAGTCCGCTGCGGGCAGGCGATCCGGAATGGGAGAGGGTAAACCTACATGGGGAGAAGAACGAGGGCAGCGTTGGTTTGGGCGTTGCTGTGCGCAGGTCTGCTACCCTCGGCCAGCACGGCAACTGCGGGATCGAGCGGTCCCGTGGAACTCACCGGCGATATCTTGCTGTTTGCCATCCCCGCAACCGCCTACGCGGCCACGTTCTTCG
Source organism: Deferrisomatales bacterium (assembly GCA_029211085.1). Taxonomy (GTDB): domain Bacteria; phylum Desulfobacterota; class Deferrisomatia; order Deferrisomatales; family JARGFW01; genus JARGFW01. Next base: position 2,271 of record JARGFW010000109.1, read on the forward strand.
TGGATGACGCGGAAGGCAGGGGGCAGTTCCACAAAGCCTTCTTCCTCAACCTGGGCGCGACCTACGCCCTCAAGTACTCGGTAAACCGGCAGCGCCCACACGACAACGGCGGCCAGTCCTTTCCGTCTGCGCACTCTTCCTTGGCGTTCCAGGGAGCTTCCTTCATCCAACGGCGCTACGGGTGGACGTACGGCGGCCCCGCCTATCTCGCGGCCTCCTACGTGGGCTGGAGCCGGGTCTACGCCCACCAGCACTACCCCTCGGACGTCCTGGCGGGGGCGGCGATCGGGATCGCCAGCAGTTATCTGTTCACGACCCCGTTCTCGGGGGTCGCGGTGGACCCCATCGCCGGGGGCGGGTTCTACGGCCTGACCGTGAGCAAGGTCTGGTAACTCTCCCCGGCGGGCGGTCCGCCTCGGCACCGACGCCGGGAACCACCTCGCCGCTTGGTCCCAAGGCACCCCGTGGGTACGCACGGCCTCCCGCGCCGCTGCCCTCGCCCTGTTGGCGGTGAACCGGCACCCCGGCGGATCAACCGCTGGCCCCGGCGGTCTTCGCTCCCCAGGGGCACGCCCGCACGCATACTCCGCAGATGGGCTTGTCGATGAGGGGCCGCTTGGCGAACACCTCCATGCACATGCTGGCGCACTTGGCGAAGTCGATGGCCTCGTCGCGGCTGGCGTAGTGGTCCTCGGTGTTGACGTTCTTGATGGCGCCGGCCGGGCAGGCGTCTGTGCAGGAGGTGCAGGAGCCGCAGCGGTTACGCACCGGCCCGTCGGCCGCCACCGGCAGGTCGGTGAGCACCACCCCCATGCGGAAGCGGGGCCCGTGCTCGGGGCTCACCAGCAGCAGACTCTTACCCTGCCACCCCAGGCCGGCGAGGCGGCCCAGGGCCTTGTAGGATACGTTGCCGGCGAGTGTTGTCCGGTTCACGAGCATGGAGGCCGGCAACGGCAAGGCCCGGAAGCCGGCCCGCTGCACGGCACCGGCCAGTCCGAAGGTGATCAGGTCGAGCTTCTGGTTGGCCAGGGCGTACACGTGGTGGTACAGCGGCGTCGGCCCGGTCTCACACTGGTCCACGGCGGCATCGGCCAGGGTCACTCCCACCACAAGGGCCCGGCCCATGCCCGTGAACAACTCGGCAGGATCGGTCTCCAGGCCTTCGGCGGCCGTTAGGTCGGCCACCCCGAACAACTCGGCGCCCTCCCCTTCGGCGTGTTCCCGGGTCCAGTCGTGCCACTCTGCGGGGCTGCGCTGCGCGTCCATACAGCTCCTCCGTCGGTTCGAGGTTCCGTGGGCGACCATCCATAGCAGCGCCGCCGGTTTATCACAAGGACACAGATGACCCCGCACCAGGCCATTGACGTTCCCCGCACCTGCGCTAGGGTTGTCGGGTTGCGCCCACCCCGCCCCGGAGGGGACCATGGAGTACACCCAGAGCGGCACCGGCCCCACCCTCCTGCTGCTTCCCGGCCTCGGCTGCGACGACCGCCTGTGGCAGGGGGTGGTCGAGCGACTGAGCGACCATTTCACCCTGGTGCAGCCGCACACCTGGGGCCGGGGTCCGCTGACCGAGCAGGCCCGTGAGCTGGAAACGCTGGCCGGAGAACTGGGCGGCAGGCCGCTGGGCATCGCCGGGCTGAGCCTGGGTGGCTACCTCTCCTTTGAGTGCCTGCGCCGATGGCCCCAGGGAATCCGCGCCGCGGCCCTGCTGGACACCACGGCGTATGCCGACGATGCGGACCGGGTGGAGACCCGTCACCAGGTGCTAGGTTTACTGGAGGCGGGGAAGTACGCCGAGGTGCTGGGCGCGTTCGTGCCCAGCGTGCTCGCCCCCGGTCTGGCGAAGGAACACCCCGCCCGGGCGCTGCTGCTCGACATGGCTGTGGGCCTCGGGGCGGAGACCTTCGCGTTAGATCTGCACGCCATCCTCGGGCGCGGCGACTTCACGGATGTGCTGCCCCACCTTCGTGTGCCGATCCTGTTCGTGGTGGGTTCACAGGACACCCTCACCCCGCCGGCGGTCGCGCGTCAGATGGCGGCGGAGGTGCCCGGCTCCCGACTGGTGGAGATCCCCGACGCCGGGCACATGACACCCCTGGAGAACCCGGAGGCCACGGCCCGCGTGCTGGATCAGTTCTTCACGGTGGCGTTCCACCTCTGACGACCTTCCCAGGCCCATCTCCCTTTGCATCTCGGGAGGGGCATCGTCTATCCTCCGCGCCATGCACACCGACCTCTACCAGCTTCTCGGCGTCGCTCCCGGGGCGACAACCGAAGAGATCCGCCGGTCCTACCGCAAGAAGGCCTTCGAACTGCACCCTGACCGCCACGGCGGCAGCCCCGAGGCGGAGGAGGCATTCAAGGACCTCACCGCCGCCTACGCGGTACTCGGTGATGCTGCCCGGCGGTCGGCCTACGACGCCGCCCGGGCCGGGGGACGCTTCTGGGATCCACATCAGGGACCCAACGAAGGAGCCTCGGTGAACCCGGAGGACCTGTTCCGGGGCATGTTCCAGGACCCCGCGTTCCGCAGCGCATTCGAGCAGATGGCCCGGGAGTTCTCCAGCCAGGGGCTGCGTTTCGACGAGGCCTACCTCAAGAAGTTGTTCACGGGGAGCCGTGGGCCGATCGTCTTCGGAGGGGTGTTCTTCGCAGGCTCCTTGGGGGGCCTGCTGGCCAGTCTGCTGAGCGGAGCCCGCCCAAGCCAGGTGCCGCCCGGCACCGCGCCTCGGCAGCCGCTCCCCGCTCGCAAGCCAGGACTGCTGCGACAACTGTTCGGCGCCGCCCTGCCGGCCCCCGGGGACACGCCTACAGGTGCGGCAGAGTTGGACGTCACCTACTCCCTGCCGGTGCCTGCACAGACCCTGGCCGACGGGGGGCGGGTGAAGATCTCCCTGCCGGACGGCGGCGGCCGGCGCACCTACCAGGTGCAGGTGCCGCCCGGCTCCCGCCCAGGCACCCGCCTGCGCCTGGGCGGCAAGGGCGGCGCCGCGGCCGGTCGGCGCGGGGACCTGCTGCTCGAACTCATCCGCGCGGACTGAAGCCGACCCCCTTTCCCACTCTCAGCAAACCCATCCTCTCCAGGAGACAGCGCCATGGCCGTGCAGTACATCTACGTAATGAAGGGTCTCTCCAAGGTCTATCCCCCCCAGAAGGAGGTGCTCAAAGACATCTGGCTTTCGTTTTTTCCCGGCGCCAAGATCGGCGTGCTGGGGTTGAACGGTTCCGGCAAGTCTACGCTGCTGAAGATCATGGCCGGCCTGGACACCGAGTTCCTCGGCGAGGCCTGGCCCGCCCAGGGGGTGCGCGTGGGCATGCTGCCCCAGGAACCGGAACTCGACCCGGGCAAGACCGTGGCCCAGGTGGTGGACGAGGGGGTGGCGTCCACCCGCGCCCTGCTCACCGAGTTCGACGCCATCAACGCCAAGTTCGCGGAACCCATGGAACCGGAGGAAATGGAGCAACTGCTGGCCGACCAGGCTCGGGTGCAGGACGCCATCGACGCCGCCGGAGCCTGGGAGCTGGACCGCAAGGTGGAGATCGCCATGGACGCCCTGCGCCTGCCCCCGGGAGATGCCCCGGTGACCCCCCTGTCCGGGGGCGAGCGGCGCCGGGTAGCCCTGTGCCGACTCCTGCTGCAGCAGCCGGATCTGCTGCTGCTCGACGAGCCCACCAACCACCTGGACGCCGGGTCCGTGGCCTGGCTGGAACGGCATCTGGCCGAGTACCCCGGCACCGTGGTGGCGATCACCCACGACCGCTATTTCCTGGACAACGTGGCCGGTTGGATCCTGGAGTTGGACCGCGGTAGGGGCATCCCCTGGGAGGGCAACTACTCCTCCTGGCTGGAACAGAAGGAAAAGCGCCTGGCCCAGGAGGAAAAGCAGAGCGGCGCAAGACGCAAGACCCTGGAGCGGGAGCTGGAGTGGATCCGCATGGCGCCCCGGGCCCGTCACGCCAAAGGCAAGGCGCGCCTGAATGCCTACGAAGAACTGCTCAAGCAGGACACCCAGGGCAAGGTGGAGGCGGGCGCCATCACCATCCCCCCCGGACCGCGATTGGGCGACCTGGTGGTGGAGGCCCAGGGGCTCACGAAGGCGTACGGCGACAAGCTGCTCATCGACAACCTGAGCTTTCGCCTGCCTCCGGCGGGCATCGTCGGGGTGATCGGCCCCAACGGCGCCGGCAAGACCACCTTGCTGCGCCTGCTCACCGGTGTCGAACAACCCGACGCCGGCACCCTGAAGATCGGCGACACCGTGCAACTGGCCCACGTAGACCAGAGCCGCGACGCACTGAATCCGGACAAGACCGTATGGGAAGAGATCAGCGAAGGGCACGACACCGTGGAGTTGGGCAAGCGCAGCGTGGCCAGCCGAGCCTACGTGTCGTCGTTCAACTTCAAGGGGTCCGACCAGCAGAAGCGGGTCGGCGAGTTGAGCGGTGGCGAGCGCAACCGCGTACACCTGGCGAAACTGCTCAAACGGGGGGGCAACCTGATCCTCTTGGACGAGCCCACCAACGACCTGGATGTGGACACCCTGCGCTCCCTCGAGGAGGCCCTGGTGGAGTTCGCCGGCTGCGCGGTGGTGGTTAGCCACGACCGCTGGTTCCTGGACCGCATCGCCACCCACATCCTGGCCTTCGAGGGGGACAGCCGGGTGGAGTGGTTCGAGGGCAACTACCAGGACTACGAAGCCGACCGCAAGCGGCGCCTGGGGGCGAAGGCCGAGCAGCCCCATCGCATCAAGTACCGCAAGCTGGTGCGGTGATCGGGGGGCGGGAAGTAGAAAAGGCTACGAGCTAGGGGAACGCGCACCACGGCGCTCTTGGTCGGCCGTTGAAGGGCCGGCAATGGCGGAGGTACATCCGTTCCACTGCCGCGGCCTTCTAGTTCACGTCCCTTGGCTTGGGCTCCAACGGGTAATCCGCATCCCGCCAGGCGTGATATCCGCCCGTCAACCGGTAGGCGTTCTCGAATCCCAAGTTCCTCAGTCGTTGTACCACCCGGGCACTCTTGGGCTTCTCGCCTCAGGCACAGTAGACGAGGATGGTCTTCGCATCCTTGTAGCGATGGGCCCACTGCTCCACCTGGGTCCAGTCCTGCCACACCGCTCCGGGAATGCGGTCGGAAAAGTCCTCGGCCCGCTCGCGACACGTGGTGTCGATGAGCACGACGCCGGGCGCCCCCACCAGGGGCAGGGCCTCCGCCTGGCTGAGCTCCGGAACGGTGATCCACTGCCGCTCGCCGCGGCGCTCCCGGCGACGCTCCTGGACCCGTCGCTGGACCTCGGAATCCGCGTCGGACGACACGCGCACGCCGTCGTCCCCCCCAGCCTCGGAGTCAGCCGGGGGGACGGCGCCCGCTCCCAGGATCACCACCAATAACGCGACGACCCCCATCCGTTTCCTCATAGCGGGCTCCTCGATGGTCGTGCCGGATGTCACAAGTGTGTCCAAAAAGATACGCGATCCGAAGCCTACGGGAAAGCCTCGCCCAACCCACACCCGAAGCGGGCAAGGACAAGCATCCGGGCAGGTATCGTCCCGATGGGCAAGCCCATAGGCCGGCAGCCACCGCGGGCCGACCCGCAGCCACACCCCGGCGGGCACGGGCATCGACTCCCCCGGGGAGAAAAAACCTAGCGTTCCTCCACCGTCACGTACTGCTTGTTGAACTCGCCGGTGTAGCGCGCCCGGGGCCGGAAGATGCGGTTGCGCTCCATGTACTCCTGCACCCGAGCGGTCCACCCGGCGACCCGGCTCACCGCGAACACCGGGGTGAACATCTCCGAGTCGATCCCCAGGCAGCGGTAGACCAGGCCGGAGTAGAAGTCCACATTGGGGAACACCTGTTTCTCGGCGCCGAGCTTTGCCACCACTTCCGCCTCCAGCACCTCGGCGGTCTCCTGCAGCGGCCGCACCTCGGGGTTGTCCCGCACCAGGTACTTCGCCAGCGGGGCCAGCACCCGGGCTCTGGGATCGTAGGCCTTGTACACCCGATGGCCGAACCCCGGCACCTTGTTCTTCTTTTCCAGGACCTTGCGGATCCAGGCGCGGGGATCACCGGATTCGTAAGCCGCCGCGAGGGTGTGCATCACCTGTTCGTTGGCACCTCCGTGCAGTGGGCCGTTGAGGGCGGCGATACCCGACCCGATGGAGAAGTACACGTCGGAGAGGGTCGAGGCGACGACCATGGCCGCGAAGGTGCTGGCATTCATGCCGTGGTCGGCGTGGAGGATCAGCGACACGTCCATCACCCGCTCTTCCATGGGGGTGGGCCGGCGACCGTTCATCATATAGAGGAAGTTGGCGGCGAAGCTGAGGTTGGGGTCCGGGTCGATGGGCATGGCACCGCGATTGACCCGGGCAATCATAGCGGCGACGGTGGCCACACCAGACAGCAGGTGGTAACACGCCTCGATGCCGGACGCCTTGTCGAACAACTCGTTGGCCCGCGAGCGCATGGCCTTGTTCTTGCGCCGGAACTCGTAGATCGCCCGACGGTTGCCCTTGGGGGCCGTCTCCATCGGGATCGAGTCCTCGTCCGATCCGATGATGTCGCTGAATACCGGCTGGCCGCTGCGCTCGTCCCGGTGGGTGAACTCCTGGCGCATCATGTTGGTGCCCATGCGCAGGGCCGACATGGTGTTCATCTGCTCCAGGGGGAAACCCAGCAGCAGGCGCAGGGTCTGGTTCAGATAGCGGTACTCGATCAGACGCCCTTTGTACTCCGCCAACTCGCTCGAGCTGGGCAGCTTGCCGTTGATGAGGAGGTAGGAGACCTCCTCGAACGTGGAGTAGGCGCACAGGTCGAAGATGTCGTAGCCGCGGTACACCAGCCAGCCCTTGGAGCCGTTGACGTAGCCGACCTTGCTTTCGCACGCGATCGCACCTTCCAGGCCCGGACCCACGGTGCACTCGACGGGCCAGCGGACCAGTTTCACCAGATCCGGTTCCGGCTCGTTGCTGGTTTCTTCCCGGGCCTTGCGGGCCGCCTTGAGAATCAACTTGGTGATGGCTTGGGAGTCTTGTTTCAAGGTCTTCCCTCCTTGCAGGTCCGCCGCCGGCGCACCGACGGTAAGCGGAACCAGTGGAATCCAACGCCAGGAAGGCAACCCCCCGTCGACGTCACGACCAGGGTGTGGCGCAGAAAAAACACTTCGGGTGGAGCTGTAAAGGATGAAGCAGGGCGGCGGCGGGGCCGCCCGGGAAGATACCCGGCGAGGTTCAGGCCTGGGCGATCATCAGATGGTCCTGGATCAGCTTCGGGGCGACGTCTGATCCGCTGACATCGTACTGGCCGTGGCGGATCTGGTCGCTGATCGAGTCCACCAGCGCCACTCGGATCTCCGGCGCCCGCAGCGCCAGATGGCGTGCCCTGCTTACCTCCATGCTGCGCCCGGAGAAGTACACCTGGTCGGTGGTCGGCGTCGCGCTGGCCGGTTCCTCCACACCGTCCAACCTACGCCGACGGCGGACCCGCTGGCTAGCGGCGAGGGACACATTGTAGGCGTCGGATACTTTCATGACGGAGCCTCGCAGGGACGGGGCCAGCCGCAGAGCAGTGGAAACCACGGCCGTGGGTAGTTAATTGTGCCACATTCCACAGGAGTTTGTCGAGGTGCTCTCCGCTGGAGAGGGGACTAGACGTCCAGTGCCACGCGCAGCTCCCGCAGAAAAGCCCCCGCCGCAGCCACCGCGGGTGCCCCTGCCCGTTCCCCCAGGGCAGTCAGCAGGGCGCTGCCCACGATCACCCCGTCGGCCACCGCGGCGATGGACCGGGCGGCGGCGGGGCCGGACACCCCGAACCCCACCAGGGCCGGCAAGTCACTGACCGACCTCACCTTCTCCACCAGTTCCCCAACGATAGCGGCCACCGGCTGCTTCTCGCCGGTCACTCCGGCCACCGAGACACAGTAGGCGAATCCGCTGCAGCCGGCCAACACGGGTCCGATCCGCGATTCGGGGGTGGTGGGAGCCACCAGAAACACCGTGTCCAGACCGGCGACCCGAGCGGCAGGGGCGAACTCCCCGGACTCCTCCGCCGGCAGGTCCACCACGAGCACGCCGTCGGCACCGCTGTCGGCGGCCGCGGCGGCGAACGCCTCGCCCCCGAACGCCAGGATCGGGTTGTAGTAGGTCATGTAGAGCAGGGGAAGCTCCAAACCACGATGGCGGGCGGCGGACACCGCCGCGAAGATGCTCCGCACCGTCGCGCCCCCGGCCAGGGCACACGCCGAGGCGCGCTGGATCACCGGGCCGTCGGCCGATGGGTCGGAAAAGGGGATCCCCACCTCCACGGCATCGACCCCGGCGGCCTGGGCTTCCAGGAGCAGATCCACGAAGGTGTCGCGATCGGGGTAGTTACCGGTAAGGAACGGCACCAACAGCTTGTGGCCCCCATCGCGGGCTCTGCGCAGGCTCGATTCCAGGCGACTCACAGCCCACCTCCCCTGCTCTGGCACGCCAGCACCGTTGCCAGGTCCTTGTCGCCGCGCCCCGAGAGGTTCACCACTACCGCCTGCTCCGGGGAAAGGGGGCCGGCCACGGCGTCAATGCGCGCCAGGGCGTGGGAACTCTCCAGGGCCGGCAGCAATCCCTCACTGCGCGCCAGGCGGTGGAACGCGGCCAGGGCGTCGGCGTCGGTGGCGGTGAGCACCCGCAGTCGGCCGCTCTCGGCCAGGTGGGCCACCTCGGGGCCCACCCCGGGGTAATCCAGGCCGGCGGAGATGGAGTGGGCCTCCTGAACCTGGCCGTCGGCGTCCTGGAGCAGGTAGGACTTCTGACCGTGGAGCACACCCACCCGTCCACCGGCAATCGCGGCGGCGTGGCGGCCGGTCTCCAAGCCTTCACCCGCGGCCTCCACCGCCACCAAATCTACCGGGTCGTCCAGGAACGCGGCGAAGATGCCCATGGCGTTGCTACCGCCGCCGATGCAGGCCATCACCGCCGCAGGCAATCCGCCCAGATGCTCCACGCACTGGCGCCGGGTCTCGTCGCCGATCACCCGTTGAAAGTCCCGCACCATCGCCGGGTAGGGGTGGGGTCCGGCCACCGAGCCGATGATGTAGAAGGTGTCTTCCACGTGGGTGACCCATTGGCGGATCGCCTCGTTCATCGCGTCTTTGAGCGTCCGACTGCCCGAGGTGACCGGCACCACCTCGGTACCCAACAGGCGCATGCGCTCCACGTTGGGCGCCTGCCGGCGCACGTCCTCGGCGCCCATGAACACCCGGCATTCGAGGCCAAACAGCGCCGCCACGGTGGCGGTTGCCACCCCGTGCTGGCCGGCACCGGTTTCGGCGATGATGCGCCGCTTGCCCATGCGCCGAGCCAGCAGGGCCTGGCCCAGGGTGTTGTTGATCTTGTGGGCGCCGGTGTGACACAGATCCTCGCGCTTGAGGTAGATCTGCGCACCCCCCACCGCCGCGGTAAGGCGAGCGGCGTGGGTGAGAGGCGTGGGACGGCCCACGTACCCGGCCAACAGGCCTCTGAACTCCGCCCAGAACCCGGCGTCGGCGCGTGCCAGATCCAGCGCCCCTTCCAGTTCCTGGAGGGCCGGCATCAGCGTCTCGCCCACGTACTGGCCGCCGAAGATGCCGTAGTGACCGCGGGGTTGCAGCGGTGTCGTCGTCATGGTCGATCTACTCTCCCAGATTTCTATAGGGAACGGAAAATCCAAGATCGGAAGCTATGTTTGGATGGGATTCACAGGATTGACGGGATGGAAAGTCAAGAGCGGGAAACGGTTCTGGGTCGTGGGTACAGGGCCCGGCATTTCGATTCCCAATCCTGTAGGTCCTGTTGATCCTATCCAAAAACCGCCTTTGCCTTGCCTTGGGTCTGGCCCGAGATGTTGCCTCTCTATCTGTGAGATCCGTGCAATCCGGTCCAAAAAAAGGCCTCTACGTCATTCTTCCCGCCGCGCGCCGGGCGTTGGCGATGAAGGTGCGCAGCTTCTCGGAGTCTTTGACACCCGGGGCGGCCTCGGTGCCCGATGCCCCGTCCACCGCCCAGGGTCGCACCGCCGCCACGGCGGTGGCGACGTTGTCCGGGGTGAGGCCGCCCGACAGAACGATCCTCCCGAAGGCCTTGGCCCGTAGTGCCAGGTCCCAATCGAAGGTCTCCCCGGTGCCCCCACTGCCGGAGTCCAGCAGGAACGCCGTCTGTCCGGGGAACGTGGCGAGCCGCTGCAGATCCTCCACACCGGCCAGGGACAGCGCTTTCAGGGTCCGGCACCGCACCCCGGCGAGGTAGGCGACGTCCTCGTGGCCGTGGAGCTGTGCGAGGGCCAATTGGCAGCGGTCGATGATCCGGTTCACCTCATCCAGGGGCTGGTCCTGGAAGACCCCCACGGCGGTGACGAACGGCGGCAGGGTCGCGACCATGTCGGCCACTGCCTCGACATCCACCCGACGCCGGCTGCGCGGGGCGAACACGAAACCGAGCGCATCGGCGCCGAACTGCGCCGCCGCCAGCGCGTCTTCCCTGCGCGTGAGGCCGCAGATCTTGATGCGCATCAGGCGCCGCTCCCCACCATAGCCGCCAGGGCGGAACCCGGGTCGTTCGCGGTGACCAGGGCTTCTCCGATCAGGAACGCGGCCGCTCCGGATCCGGCCAGGTCGTCCAGGTCGGCCGCCGTGCGCATGCCGCTCTCGGCCACCCCGAAGATCCCGGCCGGGATGCGCGGCAACAGTTCGCGTCCCACCGCCAGGTCGGTGTGGAAGGTCTTGAGGTCACGGTTGTTGACCCCCACGAAGCGGGCCCCGGAGCGCAGGGCGATCTCCAACTCGGGGCCGTCGTGGACCTCCACCAGGGGTTCGAGCCCGATCTCCCGGGCGGCGCCCACATACTCTGCGGTCGCCTCTCCCAGCAGGGCGGCGATGAGCAGCACCAGGTCCGCGCCGTGGGCCCGAGCCTCCCACAGTTGGTAGGGATCCACCACGAAGTCCTTGTACAGCACCGGCACGGATACTGCGGCGCGCACCGCGTCCAGATCGGCGAGGCTGCCGCCGAAGTGGTCCGGCTCGGTGAGAACCGAGATTGCCAGCGCGCCTGCGGCGGCGTAGGCCCGGGCCAGTTCGGCCGGAGCCAGGTCCGGGCGCAAGGGCCCCTTGGACGGGCTGCGCCGCTTGATCTCGGCGATCACCGCGCGTCGGCCGGACGGCCACGCCTGCAGCCGCGGGTACAGAGCGTTGGTGGCACCGGGAATCTTGCGCTGGTGCAGCTCCGCGACGGAAACCGCCGCCCGAGCCTCTTCCACCCGGCGGCGGCGGTCGTCGGCGATGCGATCGAGAAAGGCGGTCGTGGTCATGGGACTCCTGTTCCCCTGCTTGCCCAACGGCGCTCCATGCTTCCCGTGGGTCCGGTGGACCCGTGTCGCTCACCCCGGGGCCGGAGGATCGCCAGAGCCGGAGGCCACCCGGTGCCTCCGTTGGTCAACCACAGACGTAGTCCCCGGCGGCCTACTCCCCACCGCCCGCCAACAGGCGCGGACGGTGAGACCATCACGGCGACGCGCAGAACCTCGCTAGCTGGCCATCTCCATGTGACTGCAGATCGCCTCCGCGAACTCAGAGCATTTCAGGCACACGGCCCCTTCCATCTGCCGCTCCAGGTCGTAGGTGACCTGCTTGTGCAGCACCGCCTGCTCCAGGCCGACACGGATCAACTGGCCCACCTTGTGCCAGCCCAGATGGTCGAACAGCATCACTCCGGAGAGGATCAGTGACCCGGGGTTGACCTTGTCCTGGCCGGTGTACTTGGGGGCCGTGCCGTGGGTGGCCTCGAACAGGGCGTAGCCATCGCCGATATTGGCGCCGGGCGCCATGCCCAACCCACCCACCTGGGCGGCCGCGGCGTCGGACATGTAGTCGCCGTTGAGGTTGGGCATGGCCAGCACGCCGTACTCCTCGGGGCGGAGCAGGAGTTGCTGGAACATGGCGTCGGCGATGCGATCGCGGATCACCACCTTGCCCGCCGGGTGGACGCCTTCGTAGCGGCCCCACAGCTCCTGTTCGGTGATGGTGCGATCGGCGAACTCCTGGGCTGCCACCTCGTAGCCCCACTCCTTGAAGGCGCCCTCGGTGAACTTCATGATGTTGCCCTTGTGCACCAGGGTGACCGAGTCACGGTTGTTGTCCACCGCGTACTGGATCGCCATGCGCACCAGGCGGTGGGTACCCTCCCGGCTCATCGGTTTGATGCCGAGGCCACTGCCGGGCCGCACCTGGTCGCCCCAGTTCTCGCGGAGGAAGGCGATGAGCTGCTCGGCCTTGTCGCTGCCGGCCTCGGCCTCGATCCCCGAGTACACGTCTTCGGTGTTCTCACGGAAGATCACCACATCCACCTTTTCCGGCGCCTTCACCGGTGACGGCACGCCACTGACGTAGCGCACGGGCCGCACACAGGCGTACAGGTCCAGCACCCGGCGCAGGGTGACGTTGAGGCTACGGATACCGCCCCCCACCGGGGTGGTCAGTGGCCCCTTGATGGCCACGTGGTAGTCCCGGATCGCATCCAGGGTGGCGTCGGGCAGCCACTCCCCGTGCTGAGAGAAGCTCTTCTCCCCGGCGGACACCTCGTACCAGTGCACCCGGCGCTCTCCCCCGTAGGCCAGTTCCACGGCTCGGTCGAACACCATTTTCGATGCCCGCCAGATGTCCGGCCCGATGCCGTCGCCCTCGATGAACGGGATGATCGGGTCGTGGGGCACGTTCAGGCTATGGTCCGGCTGCAGCGTGATGGCGGTACCGGAAGCGGGGGGGGCGTATGCGATGGACACGGTTCACTCCTCTCCCGGGGCACGGCCCGGGCGCTAAATCATCCAATGGAAAGGGGCGCCACCCCCCTCGGGAGGCGGCGCCCAGCAACGGGCAGAAACGCCCCTGGACTACAGTCCGGCGGCCTGGCGCAGTGCGTCCACCTTGTCGGTGCGCTCCCAGGTGAAGTCCGGGTCATTGCGCCCGAAGTGCCCGTAGGCCGCGGTCTTCTGGTAGATCGGCCGCAGCAGGTCCAGGTGCTCGATGATCTGACGGGGCTTCAACGGGAACACCTGCTGCACCAGGGTAGCGATCCGGTCCGGCTCCACCTTCCAGGTGCCGAAGGTGTCGATCATCACGGAGACCGGCTCGGCTACGCCGATGGCGTAGGCCAACTGCACTTCGCAGCGCTCGGCCAGCCCGGCGGCAACCACGTTCTTGGCGATGTAGCGCCCCATATAGGAGGCGGAGCGGTCCACCTTGGAGGGGTCCTTGCCGGAGAACGCCCCGCCGCCGTGGCTGCCTTGGCCGCCGTAGGTGTCCACGATGATTTTGCGGCCGGTCACCCCGCAGTCCCCCATGGGCCCACCGATGACGAAACGCCCGGTGGGGTTGATGTAGAAGCGGGTGTCCTTGGTCATCAACTCAGCCGGGATCATCGGTTTGATCACGGTCTCGATGACCGCCTCGCGGATCTGCTCCTGGGTGGCATGGGGCTGGTGCTGGGTGCTCACCACCACCGCGTCCACGCTCACCGGCTTGCGACCCTGGTAGCGGATGGTCACCTGGCTCTTGCCGTCAGGGCGCAGAAAATCGACCGCGCCGCTCTTGCGCACCGCCGCCAACTGCTTCGTGAGTTTGTGGGCGTAGACGATCGGCATCGGCATCAGCTCTTCGGTCTCGTTGCTGGCATACCCGAACATCAGCCCCTGGTCCCCGGCGCCCTGCTCGTGGTCGGCCCTCTCATCGACGCCCATGGCGATATCCGGGGATTGGCGATCCAGGGAAGTGAGCACCGCACACGCCTCCCAGTCGAAACCCATCGCCGGGTCGGTGTAGCCGATCTCGCGGATCGTGTCGCGAACCACTTGAGGCATCTCGACGTAGGCGCTGGTGGTGACCTCCCCGGCGATGATCGCCATGCCGGTGGTGACCAGGGTCTCGCACGCCACCCGGGAGCGGGGGTCCTGGGTGAGCAGCGCATCGAGGACGGCGTCAGAGATCTGGTCCGCGACCTTGTCCGGGTGGCCCTCGGTGACGCTCTCGCTGGTGAACAGGAAATCGGTCATGCCCATGG
>JARGFW010000410.1 GCA_029211085.1 Deferrisomatales bacterium
GTGGGTCTCAGTTGCTGCTTCCTTTGCCCGGAACTGGGTGCCTCCCAAAGCTAACGCCATTTTCTTCCGCGTCGTGTTCCAACTCGCCCGATTTATCTGGGTGAGAGGACGAGTATTCCCTGCGCCTCCCGGTGGAGGGTTCGTATGGCCCGAGGAATTTTGAACAGAGGAACCCAACAACCGAGACGGAAGGAACCAGAGGGGCTCCGGAAGTCGCGCCGGCGGTTCTGCCAGGCGCTCGCCCTTGGCGCCGGCGGACTACCCTTTGTTCTCTGGCTGCCGCCGCACCTTTGCGTCACCAAGACCGACTCGTTGCACTCTCGGGTAGGGCTTGGCCTTGATATTGCGCAACCAGAGCGTCGTTGAATCCCCGGTATTCCCGCCGTCCATGTTCCACCCCGGAAGAACATATGAGGTAGGGGAGGAAGGGTTGAGATGACATCGTGCTATGGAGCATTCCGTGGAATTACTTTCGACTGAAGAATTCGCGGCCCGCATGAAGGTCAGCCGCTCCACGGTCTTTGAGTGGATCAAAACCGGAAGATTGGAGGCCGGGAGGCACTTCCTCCGCGTTGGAAGGACGATCCGGTTTCCCTGGGGGCCGGAGTTATTGCAAATGCTCCTTGCCGACAGCATGACGGCACGGCCGCCGGCACCGGCGCGCACCAGCCCCCGGCCGGCCGCCAGGGCACGACCACGAGCCGGCCCCGCCGTCGACCTCGACTATTGATCACCCCACCCCCCTCCGCTACTCTCCTGCTTGGACGGAAACGGCCAGACAGGAAGGAGGTGCAGCCGTGGAGGACTGAAATGGCAGAAGTCGTGCAGTTCCGGCTCTTTCGCGAGCCGGAGGATTCGGCCGAACCGCGTCCCAATGGTTCGGTCAAGCGACGGAAGGGATCGCGCCACCTCTACGTCGCCTTTTCCTACTACGGTCGGCGCGTGGAGAAGTCCACAGGGCTTGAGGACACGGCCCGCAACCGCAGGAAGGCCCGAGCCTTCTTGGACAAGATCTTTGACAACATAGACCGCGGAACATTTGTGTTTTCCGAGGCATTTCCCGGAGCAAGCGAAGCGGAGAAGGTCCATTTCGCGTGCCGCGAAGGCAGGGACCACCGCCCCGATCCCGGGGACGTTGTCTTCGGGGAGTACCTGGACCGGTGGATACCGGAGATTCTGGACACCGACCCCTCTTCTGGAAAACGCCACGACTACCACAACATCATCGACTGCCACGTGCGCCCCCGCTTTGGGGACATGACCTTCCACCAGATCACCGGCGTCGAGGTTGTGAAGTTCGTGCGCGATCTTGGGCAGCGGCGTGGCAGGTCGGGGGGGAAGCTCTCACCGAGCCGGATTCGGAACATCCTCATCCCGCTCCGGATCGTCTGGGAAGACGCCTGCGACGAGCACCGCTGGGAGCTCGCCGATCCCTTCCAGCACTTGAAGCGCCGCAATCGGAGTGGCCGGCTCATCCCCAAGCGGCGCAAGAACCCGCCGGAAGTATTCCGGTTCTCCGAGTGGGAGGCTGTGATGGAGGCGATCGACCCGTTCTATCGGCCGGTCGCGGAGTTGATGGTCATGACCGGACTGATCAACTCCGAGGTGGCGGGGCTACGCGTCGCAGAGATCCAGGGGGACCGGTTAGCGATCCAGCACTCGATCGTCCGGGGTGAGGAGAAGGCGGAACTCAAGACCGAGTACCGGCGGCGCCAGCTTCCCATCAGCCAGGCCTTACGAGCGCGTCTGGAGATCCTTCAGGCAAGGGCCCGGGGCGAGCATCTGGTCACCATGGAGAGTGGCAGGTCTTTCCACCCGATCCGCTTCCGCAACGGCGTCTGGACAAAGGCCTTCAAAAGGGCGGGTGTTCCCTACCGCCGTCCCTACGCCATGCGCCACACCTTCGCGTCCTGGGCCTTGATCGTGGGGGTCCACCCGAGCCGGGTCGTCGCCCTCATGGGGCACGGCTCGAAACAGATGGTTTACGAGGTATACGCGCCGTACGCGGAGGGAATCGAGGGAGACGTCGCTGCGATCCGAGAATATCTGGGCCCCGACTTTGGTTAGCAATGACGCCGTTTCCCGGCAAAGAAATCCCCCACTCCGTTCCCGTTTCCCTTGGCTTTTCCCGTTTCTTCGGGGAAAGTTTGGGGGGAAATCAGGCCAAAATGGGGGTTGCGATATGATAAGCCCTTGAAATCAGGGCGAAAATTCTGGAGCGGGAAACGGGATTCGAATCGAAATAAAGCCGTTTTCCACCTGCCCTGAATTCTATAGAGAACAGCCACTTTTTGGCGTGT
>JARGFW010000411.1 GCA_029211085.1 Deferrisomatales bacterium
TGGAGCGCTTCACCTGGAAGCAGCTGTTGGACCTGGAAGCCTGCGTGCGCTGCGGCCGCTGCCAGGCCGTGTGCCCGGCGTTTGCCACCGAAAAGAGCTTGAGCCCCAAGAAACTCATCCAGGACCTGAAGACCCACTGGCAGGCCAAACTACCCGCCCTGCGCAGCGGTCAGAGCGAGAGCTATCCCGACCCCATGATCGACGGCAGCGGGGTCAGCCAGGCGGATCTCTGGAGCTGCACCACATGTCGCCACTGCATGGAAGTGTGCCCGCTGGAGATCGAACACGTCGACAAAGTCGTCGACATGCGGCGCCATCTGGTCTTGATGGAAGGGGCGATGCCCGACGAGCTGGTCACCGTCAACCGCAACGTGGAGAACAACTTCAACCCCTGGGGGGTGGGCTGGAGCGAGCGCGACAACTGGATGGCGCGTCGGGGCGTGGACGTCCCCGTCCTCAAAGAGGGCGACGCCTTCGACATCCTGCTCTGGGTGGGCTGCGCCGGCAGCTTCGATGACCGCTACCAGAAAGTGGTGGCGAGCACCGTGCGGCTGTTGCAGAAGGCCGGCATCCGCTTCGGCATCCTCGGCACCAAGGAAAAGTGCTGCGGCGACCCGGTGCGCTCCAGCGGCAACGAGTACCTCTACCAGTCGCTGGTGGCGGACAACATCGCCGCCATGGACGCGCTGGGGGTCACCACCATCGTCACCACCTGCCCCCACTGCCTCAAGACCCTGGACAAAGAGTACCCGCAGTTTGGGGGCAACTACGAAGTGGTTCACCACAGCGCCTACCTGCTCGGCCTGGTGGCCCAGGGGCGGCTGAAAGCCGTCAAACCCCTGCCCGCCCAGCTCACCCTGCACGACAGCTGCTACCTGAGCCGCTACGCCGGCATCACCGCCGAGCCGCGGGCGCTCTTGCAGCGCGTCGCGGGACTCGAGCTCACCGAGATGGAGCGCAGCCACGCCGACAACTTCTGCTGCGGCGCCGGGGGGGGGCGCATGTGGATGGAAGAAGAGGCGCCGCGCATCAACAACGTGCGGGCCCAAGAGGCCCTGGCCACCGGGGCGCAGCTAATCTGCACCGCGTGTCCGTTTTGCCTGACCATGCTCGACGACGGGGTCAAGGCGGCCAAGCGCGAGGAACACGTCAAAGTGCTGGACCTGGCCGAGGTCCTGGAAAAGGCCACGGCATGACGATTTCGCAGGAGAGCGCAATCGCACGACCCCACCAGGGGGCGCCCGCAGGGAGCGGCCTACGGACGGGCCGAGTGAACCGGAGCGAGAGAGCGATGCAGAGCCCAACCCACCGCTTCCAATGGCCGGTGCTGGCGGTTGCCCTGGCCGTGGCGTTCTACGTGCTGGCCCTGGTGTGCATGGCGCAGCGCGCCTTCGGGGCGGAGCCCGGCGCGGGGTTCACCCCCCCGACCGAGCGCATCGAGCCGCCCTACACCAACGACAAGTGCCTGGAGAAGTGCCACGGCGTAGAGGGCTTTGGGGCCGGCGCCGCCGACGGGAGCCTGCGCAACCTGAGCGTGGACGCCGCGGCGTTCGTGTTCTCCACCCACGGGCAGAAGGGCGTGCAGTGCCTGGACTGCCACCAGGGGGCGGACCCCAACGCCCACCCGCGCATCGGCTACCCGGACGTGGACTGCCGGGCGTGTCACTCCAAGACCCTGCCGGCGGGGGTGTTTCCGGAAGCGGCCCTGGAAAAACTCAGCGAGCGGGGCATCCAGCCGCCGCCGGAAGCCAGCCGCAACGCCGAGGGCTGGAACACCACCGTGCACGGCAAGGCCTGGGCGGACGGGGTGCGCGGCGCGCCGTTTTGCCCCGACTGCCACAGCGCCCACGCCATCCGCAAGAGCGACGATCCCGCCGCCACGGTGCACCGGGACAACCTGCCCCAGACCTGTGGCCGCTGCCACCGCGATCAGGTAGTCAGCGGCGATGTGGGGGGCTGGCTGGCGCGGCTGCGGCTCCGTGCCCACGGCAAGGGCGACCTCTCCGAAACCCACGCGGTCAGCGAGTGCGTGAGCTGCCACCAGGGCCAGGCGGCCCACGGGGAAGACAGCGTGACCGGGCAGAGCTGCCCCACCTGCCACCGGGTGCCGGAACGCTACGACGCCGGGGCGACCACCGTGGCGAGCTTCCACATCAAACCCCACGCCGCCGCGCAGCCCCTGGCGCGGGTGCTGGGCTGGCTGTACCGGGCGGGGGTCTGGGCCGCGGCGGCCGGGCTGGCCCTGGTGGTGACCGTGCTGGGCTTCGCCTCGCTGTATCGCAAGAAGGAAGAGG
>JARGFW010000110.1 GCA_029211085.1 Deferrisomatales bacterium
CTACGGCTACTGGGTGAAGCTGGCCGACACGGTGGCCGCCGGCACCACCGTGGCGTTCACCGGCCCGGCCCTGGCGCCGGCCGACACCCTGGCGGTGGGGGAGGGATGGAACCTGGTGGGCTACTGGGGGGGCGAGGTGCGCCACACCTCGGCGGAGCCGCCAGCGGTGGCGTTCCCCGGCACCCCGGCGTACCGGGCCGTGGCCACGGTGGGTGAGTTCTTCCCCGGGGTGGCGGCGAGCCTGGAGGCAGCGCGCAGCTCCGACGCCGCAGGGGAGCACACCGACCCGCTCACCGCCGGCACGCAACTCGATTACGCCGGTCCCGGCTACGGGTACTGGCTCAAGGTGGGGACCGGAGGGATGCTGGACTACACCCTGCCTTGATGGCGGGGACCAGGACGAAAGGGGAAGGGGATGAAACAACGGACGACACGATGGGGCGTCGCGACAGTGTTCGCCCTGGCCGTCAACCTGGTGTCGGGAGGAGCGCTGCATGCCGCCCCGCCACCGGCGGGCTACTACTCCCCCGCGGTGAAGGGCCCGGCCAGCATGACCATCTCGGGGGTGGTCACGGTGGAAGGGGTGGCCGCGACCCTCGGGGTGGACGTGGCGGTGCGGGACGCGGAGGGGGCCGTGTGCGGCGCCTCCGGGGTGGCCGCGGCCCCCGAACCGGGTTCGTTTCTCATCCACGTCTACGGCGACGACGACACCACGGCCAAGAAATGCGCGGCCGACGGAGAACCACTCACCTTCGAGGTCTACGTGCCGGGCACGCCGGACGTGACCTACACACAGGCCTCCCTGGTGTTCACCGCCTCCCCCTGGAGTGGCGCGACGACCCTGCCCGCCCCCCCGGTGTTCAGCGACCGGGCGAGCTACGCGGTGACGATCGACGCCGCCAACCGGGCGCCCACGGCCATCCCGGCGACGTTGACGGTGGCGGAAGACACCGCTACGCCGGGCACCCTCACCGGCAGTGACCCGGAAGATGACCCGCTCACCTACGCCGTGCACACCAACGGCACCCTGGGCACGGTAGTGGTCACCGACCCGGCCATCGGCGCCTACACCTACACCCCGAACCTAAACGCCACGGGGGAAGACACCTTCACGTTCGTCGCCAACGACGGCGACCAGGACTCGGCGCCGGCCACGGTGACCGTGACGATCACCCCGGTCAACGATCCGCCCACCGCCAACCCGGCGACCCTGACGGTGGCGGAAGACACGGTCACGTCGGGAGCCCTCAGCGGCAGTGACCCGGAAGATGACCCGCTCACCTACGCCGTGCACACCAACGGCACCCTGGGCACGGCAGTGGTCACCGACCCAGACACCGGCGCCTACACCTACACCCCGAACCCAGACGCCACGGGGGAAGACACCTTCACCTTCGTCGCCAACGACGGCGAACTCGACTCGCTGCCGGCCACGGTGACCGTGACCATCACCGGGGCCAACGATGCGCCCACCGCCAACCCGGCGACCTTGACCGTGGTGGAGGACACACCCACACCTGGGACCCTGACCGGGTTCGACCCGGAGAGTGCCCCGCTCACCTACGCCGTGGTGTCCAACGGCACCAAGGGCACCGCGGTGGTCGACGGCGCAAACACCGGCGCCTACACCTACACCCCGAACCCCAACGCCACCGGGGAAGACACCTTCACGTTCAAGGTCAACGACGGTGCCCTCGACTCGACCCCGGCGACGGTGACCGTGACGATCACCCCGGTCAACGACGCCCCGGTGCTCACCGTGACCGGTACGACCACGGGGGAGGAGCAAGCGTTGTTGACCCTCGCGCTCTCGGCCACCGACATCGACAGCGACCCACTCACGTTCTCCCAGAGCGGGGATCCGACACCGGGCGCCAGCCTCACCCCCACCGGCCCCGGCGCTGCCACCTTCTCCTGGACCCCGCCCCTGGGCAGCCGCGACGACTACAGCGTCACCTTCCATGTGGCTGACGATGCCACCCCGGTGGCCGGCACCGACAGCGTCGAGGTGACCATCACGGTCACCGGGCCGGTGGTGACCGTGGCCGTGCCCCTGCGGGCCGGCTGGAACCTGATCTCGTTTCCGGTGGCGGCGTGCTTCGTGACCCCGGGGTCGCTGCCCTCCTCGGCGCTGCCCAGCGGCATGACCGCCGGGCTGTGCCTCGAAAAGGCGTCCATCGCCGAGGCGTTCCCGCTCACCCCCGCCAGCGCGGCCATCGAACAGGTGCGCTCGTTTGACGGCAACGGCGTGCACAACTTCGACCCGGCCCTGGACCCGGAACTCAACGACCTCACCTGGGTGGCCGGGGGGTTCGGCTACCTGGTGAAGGTCTCGGCCGACTGCACCACCAGCTTCACCGGGGAGCGGCTCGCCCCCGCGGCCACCCTGGAGCTCGCCACCGGCTGGAACCTGGTGGGCTACTGGGGCGACGGGGCCCGCTACGTCACCACCGACCCGGTGACGGCCGGAGTGCCGTTCCCGGCCGGTACCCCAGCCTCCACCCAGGTGGCACAGGCCGACCTGTTGCCGGGGCTCACCCCGGTGGCCGCCAAGAGCGAGGACCTCACCGGCGAGCACGTGTGGGGAACGGATCTGGACTACACCGGGCCCGGCTACGGCTACTGGGTGAAGCTCACAGCCCCTGCGGTGCTGAGCTACGGGCCGTAGGAGAGGAGAGACGAGAGACCACGTGAAGCGCACCCTCCGGGGTCCCCGCAGGGGGACCGCATGGATTGCCGCCGCGCTGCTCGTGGCGGGCTCCTGGTGGAATCCGCGGGGTACCGGTGCGCTGCCGGTGCCGGTGCACTTCGACCCCGCTGCGCTCCGCCCCACGCCCACGAGCATGACCCTCGCCGGGTACCTGACTCTTGGGGGCGCCGCTCCCCAGGCCGGGGCGGAACTGGCCGCCTACGACCCCCAAGGGACCCTGTGCGGGGTTTCCGGGGTGGAGCCGGCCAGCGGCGCGTTCACCCTCCACGTCTACGGCGACGACGCCGGCACCGCGGCCGACGAGGGAGCGCTTCCCGGCGAGGCCCTGACCCTCAACGTCTACGACCCTGTCAACGGCGAGAGCAGCGGCACGGCCCTGATCTGGAGCGCCCCCCTGCCCCCGTTCACCGACAAGGGTTCTTTTCGCCGGGACGTGGACGGTCCCGGCACCGGGGCGCCGGACAGCGACGGCGACGGGGTCGCCAACACCCTGGACCGCTTCCCCAGCGACCCGGCGGCCAGCGTGGACACGGACGGCGACGGTTTCCCCGATGCCTGGAACGTTGGCAGATCCGCAGCCGACTCCACCACCGGCCTCACCCTCGACGCGTTCCCCGCCGATGCCGCCGCCAGCGTGGACAGCGACGGCGACGGCTACCCGGACGCCTGGAACGCCGACTGCACCGAGGCCGACTCCACCACCGGGCTGGTGCTGGACCAGTACCCGGCCAACCCCAACGCCCACGCACCGCCGCCCACCCCGGTGGTGGCCTCCGCCGCCCTGGCGGACGGTGGGCTCCGCGGACCCCTGGTGCTCCGTTTCTCCCCGTACGAGGGCACCGCGGTGACCCCGGCCCGGGTGCGGGTGGCCATCGACGACACCACCGCGGGTTCCGCGGAGGCGCTGCTGGCGGAACTCCCCATCCCCGGCTACCCGGTGCGGGTGCCCCTGGCCCCGGGGCTGCTGCTGGCCGGCAGGCATTACGCGGTACAGCTGCAGCACCTGGACACCACCGGGGAGTGGTCGGCCTGGTCCACCCCGGTTGCCCTGGAGGTGCCGGAGTCGGACCCCCTGGACGTCGACGGCGACGGTGTGCAGGACACCGCCGAGGTGGCGGGGTACACCGATGTGGACGGCGACGGCGTGGACGACCGCACCCAGACCGGGCTGGTGGTGGTGGCCGAGGCCCAGTCCGGTGCGGGGCAGCCGGTGGGACTGACGCCGAGCGCCGGCAGCCTCACCGCCGTGTCGGTCATCGGCACCGCGGCCCTGCCCGCCGATCAGCAGCCCCCCAGCGGTCTGGCACTGTCCTACGGGGTGTTCAGCTTCCGGGTCGACGGCCTCACCCACGGACAGGACGTCGACATGACCTTCCATTTCCCGGCCCCCCTGCCGGCCGGCACCCGCTGGTTGAAGCTCGACCCGATCGAAGGCCTGGTGGACATCACGGACCACGCCACGATCACCGACAACCGGGTGGTGCTGCGCCTCACCGAGGGGGCCTCCCCCGACGACGCCGACCGGGTCGAAAACGCCGTGCTGATCGATCCCTCGGGCCCGGCCGTGCCTGCCGCCTCCGTCCTCCCCGCGGCCGAGACCGGAGGGGGTGGCGGCGGAGGCGGCGGCTGCTTCCTCCAAAGTCTGGATGGGTAACGCCAGCCCGGCAACCACGGCCCCCGTCCCTATCCCGTCCACGGCACCTCGGCACAACGCCGACGTATGACCGCAAATCGGACGAGGAAAGCCCGCCTCACAACCCATCAAAGCGCCGATTCACAACCCCCACACTCCTACTAGACTTGATCCGTATTCAAGGTATCTGGGGGCCGTACTGAGGCTTCCATCCATCGAGCCGGTCGAGACCGGTAAGGAGAAAGGGGTGATCCATGAAACGGGTATTGGGAATGCTTTCCTGCCTGCTTTTGCTGGGGGCGGCACTCGGCACGGCGGTGGCACAGCAGGGGGGCGGCCCGGGAGGCACCGGCCTTCCAACCGAGGAGACGGACCTGTTCGCCGGCTCGGGCATCTGCGCCCGGTGCCATGAGGGTCTCCTCGAAAACCGGGTGGACGTCTCCCCGGTGACCCTGTGGCGGGCCAGCATGATGGGAAACTCGGCCAAGGATCCGGTGTGGCTGGCGAAGGTGTCGGCGGAAGGGGCCGAGCTTCCAGACCTCGCGGCGGCCATCGAGGACAAGTGCATCACCTGCCACTCGCCGATGCTGCACTACGAGGTAGTCCCCGCAAGCCTCGCAGCTCTGATCGGCTACCCCCTGTACCGGGACGGCATCAACTGCACCGTGTGCCACCAGATCCAGCCCACGAACTTCGGCCTGTATGAGAGTTTCAGCGGCGGCTTCCAGATCGACGACACGCGCAGGATCTTCGGGCCCTATCCGAACCCCCTCGCCGGACCCATGGTGAACGACTCCAGGTACTGGCCGAGAGAAGCCTATCAGGGGTCAGGAACGGACTGGGTCATCAATGACTCCGAGCATTGCGCCACCTGCCACAACCTGTTCACCAACTACAAGATCGGCGAATACCCTGATGGAACCACGATCTTGTCGACCGAGAAGTTCCCCGAGCAGACCCCCTACTATGAGTGGCTCAACAGCGACTACCCCGGCTTGGGGACCACCTGCCAGGGGTGCCACATGCCTTCCACGGTCACCCCTATCGCCATCTCCACCCGGCCGCGCCGGCTGCAGACGCGCAGCCCGTTCTGGTACCACGAGTTCGTGGGCGGCAACACCTTCATGCTGGGGATGCTGCGCGACAACGTCGCCGATCTCGGCCTGACCGCCACGGCAGCGCAGTTCGGCGAGAAGATCATCGACACCCAGGACCTCTTGCTCGCGGACACGGCCGGACTGGCGGCGTCAGGCTCGATCAGCGGCGAGACGCTCACGGTCGACGTCACGGTCACCAACAAGGCGGGGCACAAACTGCCCACGGGAATTCCCCTGCGCCGGGTTTGGATCCACCTGACCGTGTCGGCGGGCGGCAGCGTGCTGTTCGAATCCGGCGGCGTGGACTCCGACGGTGAGATCGTCGGGCTCGATGCCGGCTACGAACCCCACTACGAGGTCATCCACACTGGGGACGAGGTGCAGATCTACCAGGGCGTGATGCAGACCGATCCTCGCGCGGATCCGGATGGATTAACCTACGTCACCCGCACCCTGCTCCTGGCCGGTGACTACGCCAAGGACAATCGGCTCCCGCCGGCAGGGTTCAGCACAAACAGCAGCCTCTACGAATACACGGAAATCGTCGGGGGAGCGGCGAGTGACGACGACTTCAACGCCGACGGCAGCGGCCAGGACACGGTGACCTATGAGATCGCCGTGGGGGCGGCAGAAGAACCTTTCACCGTCGCCGTCGAGGTTCTCTACCAGTCCGTGACGCCGGGCGAGGCCACATACCTGGCGGGGTACGCTACGCCAGAGGCGCAGGACTTCAGCGCACTCTACAACGAGGCGGACAACACCCCGGCCATCCTCGCTGCCACCAGTTTCGACCTACCAGTGCCGGAGCCGTAGGCCCCGGCTGCGAGGGACGCACGGGGAAACGGGCCGTACCCCCAACGCAAAGAGCGCGGAGCCGTCTCGGCTCCGCGCTCGGAGTACCACAAGGGTTCCTGCCGCTCGCAGCGATCAGCGGCCGCGCCGCCGCAGGGTGCCGCTCAACACCAACAACCCGCTGCCCAGGAGCAGCACCGATCCTGGTTCCGGCACGGGCTTCACCAGGGGGAACTGCTGCAGCATGACCTGGTAACCGAGATCTGTGCCCTGGCTGTCTAGACCACTGCCCTGGCTGGCCGGGGTGTCGCTGCAGGGGATGAGCGAGTTCGGCTCGTCACTGCAGTCCAGGAAGTTGATCCCGAAGGTGAAGGTGGCGGCCTCCCCGGGCTTCAGGGTTGCGCCGCTCCACTCCAGCTTCTTGCCCCCCTCGATGGACAGCGTAAACCCATCCGTAGCACTCGGTGTGGGGGCCTTGGTGAACTTGGCAAGCCCCGCCTCGTTGCGCTTCAGGGCGAACAGAAGCCCGTCCCACGCCCGGTCGGTGTGGTTCTCCACCGTGGCGGAGAACCGATAGAAATCCGGGTCTATCGACCCTGAATTCTCCAAGGTGAGGAACAGGTGGATGGGCGCCAGGCGCTCGAACACCTCCACGTGTTCATGACCACCGGTGGTCCCGTCCGTTGTGTGATTGCCGCCGCTGCCCCCGGAGTCCGGTCCGCCGTGGGTAGAGTTCCCGCAACTGCCGTCGCAGCCCCCTCCGCCGGCACAGCCGCTGCCGCCGCTGCTTGAGTCCCCGGTCTCGTGGTCGGCACTTTCAACCTTTGAAAACTCCGTGGTGAAGACAAAGCTTCCCAAAGGCGATGCCGGGTCGACGATGGGAGGATTCTCCGCATTTCCCCCGGACCCCATAACCAAGCCCCCGCCCCTGGGGTCCCAGGCGACAATGCTCGCCGCCCACGAAGGGACGGCTGACAGGACAACGGGACCAAACAATCCCGCGCAGAGGAGCGGCACTGTGGACCACAGGAAGCTTCCCATCCCTGCCCTCCCTCCTGCCGGCTGCCTGCCGGCGCCAGGCAACATTTCCGCAAAACATTGCAAAGATTAAGCCGCATCATGTTGATAGATAAAAACAGCAGATTATGTACAAAAAATCGGATACCTGACAAAATTTATGATCACTTTATGTGTAATTTGTTTCCGCATGTTGCGCTTTGATTCCCCTGCCGATGGAGAACGAAGGCTCCGGCACCCGCGCCAATCGACAGGCTCCAGACAGCAGCCCCATTCGGTCCATTCCTCGTACACATTTCCGTCATCTGTTGTATGGCCATCTCCCTCCCCGTGGCCCACGCTTCCAGTACGCATCAGGAGCTTCGCCATGGCACAGAAGAACTGTTGGGAAGCGATCCGCTGCGGCCGTGAACCCGGCGGGAGCAACTGCAAGGTTCTCGGGGTCTGCCCTGCCGCCACCGAGACGCGGTTGGACGGGATCAACGGCGGCCGCAACGGAGGCAGATCCTGCTGGGCGGTGCCCGGAACCCAGATCGGCTGGGAACCCACCGCGACGGGCGTTCCCAAGGCCTTCGGTTGCCTGCACTGCTCGTTCTTGCGCAAGGTAGAGGAAGAAGGGGGAGTCCAGTTCTCGTTTCTGACGGACGCTACGAGGCGACTGGGACTCCTCGACCTGAACTCCCTGAACGACCCCTCCGCGCCACTCACCGCCCCACCCGTCGGGCACTAGGCACCACCCGACGCTCCCCACACGGCGACACCGGCTCCTGCCCCGAGAGCACTTCGCAGTACCCGTGTAAACCGTTTTCCAGCGGGCAACGTCGGTACTGTCAACACCGGTGCAACCGCATGGGAAATACACATTCGCAACAGGAGGTAGGGTCATGAGAGTGAGAAACTGGGCTAGAACCGTCATTAGCATCGGCGCGGCATTCAGCCTTGCCGCAGCGCTGTGGGGCTGCGGCAGTTCCGGCGGAGGAGGAGACACCGCTTCGACCACCGTGAGCCTCGACCCGCCGGCGGCCCGCACCGTGGTGGGTCAGGTGGACGAGGTGGCCGAGGCTGCCCCACGGGCGGCCAAAGCTCCGGCCGCCGGGACAACCGTCACCTTGGACGATGGCACCTATGCATGGCCCCTGGACCAGCACGGGCGCTTCGCACTGACCGAGATCCTGGACGGGGACCACTCCCTGTTCATCACCAGCGCCTCCGGCGTCACGGTGGAGGTGCCGTTCCGCATGCTCGACGGCAAGGGTCTCAGCCTGGGCACCGTGACGATCCGCAACGGGCAACTGGGCGAGGTCACCGGCTTCGACGGCTACGCGTTCGGCTTCGTCGATGCGGACGGCGACGGGGTGAATGACCTCTGTTGCGACGGCGACGGCGACGGCGTGTGCGACGCGGACTGCCTCTATGCCAGATACACCTACCGGATGAACTGGGGCTACCAGGACGCCGACGGAGATGGCCGGAACGAACGCTACCGGGACGCCAACGGGGACGGCATCAACGACCTGGACGGCACCCCCAACGGCCTGGCCTTCGGCTTCGCCGACGGGGACGGCGACGGGGTCAACGACACCTTCACCGACGCCAACGGCGACGGCATCTGCGACCACACCGGCATGCCCTACCGGGTGGATGCCAGTTGGGTCGACGCGGACGGCGACGGGGTCAACGACACCTTCACAGACGCCGACGGCGACGGGATCAACGACGTGACCGGCCGGCCCTACGCGGCCCTGCCCGGCTGGGTGGACCTGGACGGCGACGGGGTCAACGACAGGTTCCAGGACGCCGACGGCGACGGCATCTGCGACCACACCGGCCTGAGCTACGGCCACGGCTACGGCTTCGTGGATGCTGACGGCGACGGCGTCAACGACAACTTCACCGACGCCGACGGTGACGGCGTGTGCGACTGCAAGGACGCGGACGGGGACGGTGTGTGCGACGCGCGCTACGCCCGGCACCACTACCGCCACGGCTTCCTCGGGCCCCACGTGGACCGGGACGGCGACGGCGAACCGGACGGCTGCGGCAACTCCCTGCGGGAGGGGTTCGGCTGGGCTGACTCGGACGGCGACGGCCAAAACGACAACTTCCCGGACGTGAACGGCGATGGAGTCGACGACGACCCGGGGTGCCACTACATCGACGGCTACGGGAAGGACCCGAACGGGGCGCCACTGACACAGCACCAGGGGAGCCCGGGGTCCCAAGGGTCCTGAGGGCCTCGCGCCCGCCGGGGAGTCGAAATTCCGGGCGGGCGTGCCCACGAGAATGAAGGGCCTGGCCACGGTGGCGACGACCGGCCCCGCACAGCAGGCGGAGCCGGAAATCGGAACGGGACCCAACGGAACTTCTGCCCGTGGGGTCATCCCTGATCCCAGACCCGGGAGAACCGAGATGGCACAAGGACCGCAGGGAAAACCCAACGGGAAACCGCAGAACTGCTGGGAGGCGATCCACTGCGGTCGGGAGGCGGGAGGCGCCAACAGTGCGGTTCTAGGGCCCTGCCCTGCGGCCACCGACTTCCGACTGGACGGCATCAACCGGGGGAAGAACGGTGGCAGGGCGTGCTGGACGGTCCCCGGAACCCAGATCAACGTGGGATCGCCCCCCACCGGGGTCCCCAAGACAATTTGCTGCCTGAACTGTACGTTCCTTAGGAGAGTGGAATCAGAGGAGGGAGCAGAGTTCTCCTTCCTCACCGAGGCGGTGAACCGGCTGGAGCTGGTCGGCGACATCCGGGGGCAGTTCCAGCCGGGAATCCGCAAAGTCGGACAAATACTCTAACGGAACTTTAACTGGGAATTTAGGTTCCTTTCATGTTGACCCGGTATTCTCCTTCCTACATCGCGAAGACATGGCGACCGGGCGAGGGTGGCAGCTCTCCCGGGTGCTGAAGCGAGCGGTGACAGGAACCTCCTCCTCCTGTGGCAAGACCCTCCTCCTCCTTGGAAAGCGGGGCCGAGAAATCGGCCCCGCTTTCCGTTTGTGGGCATGGCATGGGCCGGCTTGCGCACCCCCCGTCGTCGGGGTACACGTGGTAGTCCGACCATGCAGGCGAGCGGAGGTGCAGATGCGGGCAGTTCGGGTACACGAACTGGGGGAGCCGGAGGTAATGCGGGTGGAGCAGGTGGCCGACCCGGTGCCCGGACCCGGGCAGGTGCTGGTGGCGGTACGGGCGGCCGGGGTGAACCCGGTGGACACCTACATCCGCAGCGGGCAGCACGGGTACGGGGCCCAGGTGCCCTACACCCCGGGCAGCGATGCCGCCGGGTTGGTGGAGCGGGTGGGGGACGGGGTAACCGGCTTGGCCCCCGGAGACCGGGTATTCACCGCCGGCACCGTGAGCGGCGCCTACGCCGAACGGACCCTGTGCAACGCGGGACAGGTGTACCGGCTGCCGGAACGGGCCGACTTCCCCCAGGGCGCGGCGCTGGGCATTCCCTGCGCGGCGGCCTACCGGGCCCTGTTCCAGCGCGGCCGGGCCCGCCCCGGGGAGACCGTGCTGGTCCACGGCGCCACCGGCGCGGTGGGGCTGGCCGCGGTGCAGCTGGCCCGGGCCGCCGGCCTGGTGGTGTTCGGCACGGGGGGCGACGCGGCGGGTTGCGCCGCGGCGGCCGAGAACGGCGCCGTGCAGGTGTTCGACCACGGCGCCCCGGACCACCTGGACCACGTGCTGGCCGCGACCGGCGGGCGCGGCGTGGACCTGATCGTCGAGATGCTGGCCAACCGCAACCTGGGCCGCGACCTGGCGGTGCTGGCACCGCAGGGCCGGGTGGTGGTGGTCGGCAGCCGCGGCACCGTGGAGATCGACCCCCGGGCGCTGATGGTGCGCGAGGCCGAGGTCCGCGGCATGCTGTTGGGCAAGGCGCCGGAGGCCGAGCGCGGCGAGATCTACGCCGCGCTGCAGGGGGCCCTGGAGGGGGGCTTCCTGACGCCGCCCATCGGTGCGGAGTTCCCCCTGGACGCAGCGCCCGAGGCCCACCGGCTCATCGCCGGCTGGCAGGGAGGGGCGAAGATCGTCCTGGTTCCTTGAGTCGTTTGCCCCCGGAAAGACATACCCCCGGATGGAGTGTTCAGCGATCAGCTTTCAGCATTCAGCGATCAGCCTAGATACGAATTCAGAATCTTTGAGCTGAGGGCTGAACGCTGACGGCTGAAAGCGGCTGTCTGAACGCGGCACCCTGAAGGTGGCAGTTTCCGGACGGGCAGTTACCCGCACGTATGGGAGGACGTCATGGGAGACGTGGTGCACACCTCGAGGATCACCATCACCCGGGAGAAGGGGCCGGTGCGCAAGGCCTTCATCGAGGGCTTCGCGGAGCCCGTCTACTACGGAATCCACGGCGGCATCCAGAAGTTCTACGGCGTCGACCCGGTGGAAGAGCATGCCGCCACCCTCGACCACATCGTCGGTGCGGTGGCCGCTTGAATGATGGGCACCATGGCCAGCGTGCTGGCCACCAGGAAGATCCGCACCCACACCGACCGGTTCCATACCGCCGTGGAGGGCGACATCGAGGACGTGGGGGGCGTTCTGAAGATCACGGAGATCCGTGTCCACCACCGCCTCAAGGTCCGTGCAGGCGAGGCTGCGGACGCCCGCTGGGCGTTTGAAAACTACCTGGAGAAATGCCCCGGGGCGATGAGCGTGATCGGCTGCATCCGCATCGAACACGATCTCGACCTGATCGCCGAGTAACCGTGATCCCCTGCTGATGCGCTCCGGTGAAACCCCCGGGATGGCGGCCGGCCCCGAGGGGGTGCCCGGGTAATCCGCCACATTGCACACTCCCCTACTGGGTGATTTCCCCCAGCTCGGCTGAGGTCCAGGCACCCGCCCCACCCCCGGCGGCGTTCCCCCCTCCGGCACCCGCCCCCGCTGTAACCTCCCGAAAATCCGCTGCATCTCAGCAACCGGCAGCAGCAGATAGCCCCTGGCACCGCACTTGCTACAGGAGAGCGGGAGCCACGACACGGCACCGAACCGGAGGTTTTTCCGACATGCGTACTGTAGTTTCGGCCCTCGCGGCCCTCATGCTTTTCCTGGCACCCCTCGTTGCGGTGGCCGCCCCCGCCACCGGAGATACTCTCGGCGATTTCACCCTGGAAACCCTGGACGGCGAGCGGGTGCAGCTGTCCCGTTCCCTGGGGGAGAAGGCCACCCTGGTGCTGTTCTGGGCGGCGTGGAGCCCCCGCAGTGCCGAGGCCCTGGCAGACTACCAGGCACTGTTCGACGCCCACGGCGCGGACGGCCTGGGGGTGATCGCCGTGAACGTGGAACACCAAGCGTGGGACCCAACGGAGGTGGGCAAGATTCAGGGCGTGGCCCGGGAAGCAGGCGTCACCTACCCCCTGGCACTGGACAGGGACCTCTCGGTGTTCGCCCGCTACGGCTTCACCTCGGTGCCGTCCTCCATCCTGCTGGACGCCCGGGGCGCGGTCGCGGGAACCCTGGAGGGGTACCCGGCGACCCAGCGCCACGAGTTGGCCGCCCGGGTCGAGCGCATGGTGGGGATCGTGGACGCACCCCAGCGAAAAGCAGCTGCGAGGCAAGACACCTACGCTCCCAAGGGCAAGGCGGCCGCCCACCTGCGCATGGGACAGCTCTACCTCTCCCAGGGGAAGCGGGACCAGGGCCTGGACCTATTTTCCAAGGCGGTGGCCGAAGACCCGGAGTACCGGGAAGCCTACCGGGTGCTGGCTGCAGCCCTGGCCTCGTCGGGGCGCACCGAGGAAGCGGAGAAGGTGCGTTCCGCACTGGCGGAGCTGATGCAGCGCCCCTGCCCGGACGGTTCCGGTGTGGTGGTGGCGCGGGCGCCCGCACCCCCCTGCCCCTGACCTGACCCCCGGAGCCACCGACGGACGTCAAGCGTCGACCCCGCCCTCCCCTCCGCCCACGGCGCCCCGCAGCACCCCCAGGAACGCCTCCCCGTAGCGATCCAGCTTGCGCTCCCCCACCCCGGTGATACCCGCCAGGCCGGACAGGGTCTGGGGGCGCTCCACCGCCATGGCCTGCAGGGTGGCGTCGTGGAAGATCACGTAGGGGGGCACGCCCTGGGCGCGGGCCAGCTCCAGGCGCAGCTCGCGCAGGCGCTCGAACAGGTCCCGGTCCCCGGCCTGGGTCAGGCCGACACGCGCCGCCCGGGACGCGGCCAGACGCCGGGGAACCCGCCGCGGCGCCGGGTCCCTGCGCAGCACCAGCCGTTCCTCCCCCCGCAGCACCGGGCCGCTCCGGGCGGTGAGCTGCATGGCCCCCATGCGCTGGTGGTCTGCTCTCACCAGGCCGGCGGCCGCCAACTGGCGGAACACCGAGCGCCATTCGAGTTCGTCCAGTTCCCCTCCGATACCGAAGGTGCTCACCCGCTCGTGCCCGAAACGCTGCACCCGTTCGGTTTCGCGGCCGAGCAGCACGTCCACCAGGTACGCCGCGCCGAACCGCTGGCCGGTGCGGAAGATGCAGCTCAGGGCCTTCTGGGCCGCCTCGGTGCCGTCCCAGGTGACCACCGGCTCCAGGCAGGTGTCGCAGTTGCCGCAGGGCTCGGGCAGCTCTTCGCCGAAGTAGCGCAGCAGCACCTGGCGGCGGCACTCGGCGGTCTCGCAGTAGCCCAGCAGGGCGTCGAGCTTGCGCTGCTCCAGCCGTTTGTGGGCCGCGTCCCCCTCCCCCCCCTCCAGGAGCCGGCGCATGCCGACCACGTCGCCCATGCCGTAGGCCAGCCAGGCATCGGCGGGCAAGCCGTCGCGGCCGGCGCGGCCGGTCTCCTGGTAGTACCCCTCGACGCTCTTGGGGATGTCCAGGTGGGCCACGAAGCGCACGTTGGGCTTGTCGATGCCCATCCCGAACGCCACCGTGGCCACCACCACGACCCCCTCCTCCAGGATGAACCGCTCTTGGTGTTTGCGCCGGGTATCGGCGTCGAGCCCGGCGTGGTACGGCAGGGCCGGCCAGCCCTGCTCCGCCAGCCACCCCGCGGTCTCCTCCACCTTGCGCCGACTCAGGCAGTAGACGATGCCGGCGTCGCCGCGGTGGCCGTCCTCCAGGAAGCGCAGCAACTGGTCCCGGGGTTTGAGCTTGGGCACGATGCGGTAGCGGATGTTGGGGCGGTCGAAGCCGGAGACGAACTGGCGGGCCCCCCCCAGCCCCAGGCGCTCCACGATGTCGGCGCGGGTGGGGGCGTCGGCGGTGGCGGTGAGCGCGATGCGCGGCACCGCGGGGAAGCGCCGGTGCAGCACCTCCAGGGCCAGGTAGTCGGGGCGAAAGTCGTGGCCCCACTGGCTGACGCAGTGGGCTTCGTCGATGGCGAACAGGGCGAGGGGGGTGCGCTCCAGCAGGGTCTGGAAGCGCTCGGTGAGCAAGCGCTCGGGGGCGACGTACAGGAGGTCCAACGCCCCGGTTCCGGCAGCACGTTCCACCGCCGCGGCCTCCGCCGCCGCCAGGCTGGAGTTGAGCACCGCGGCGCGCACCCCCAGCTGCACCAGGGCATCCACCTGGTCCTTCATCAACGCGATCAGCGGCGAAACCACCACCGCCAGGCCGGGGCGCACCAGAGCCGGGATCTGGTAGCACAGGCTCTTGCCGCCCCCGGTGGGCATCAGCACCAGGGCGTCTCCGCCGTCCACCAGGTGGCGGATCACCGCCTCCTGCTGCCCACGGAACGCGGGATAGCCGAACACGCTGTTCAGGATCTGTTCTGGATCACGGGAAGGGGGCATGCGTTCCAATGTGATTGAGGGAAATGCAAAAAACGGAGGGCAGTTTTAGGCAGGATTGCACGGATCTCACGGATGGAAGATCAGGCGAAATATGGTTCTGGGTCTGGGGTTTCGATCCGCGCGATCCGTGCGATCCCGTCCAAAAAATGGATTTGTTCTTTCCGTTGACTAGCCACCGACCGGCTGCTCCGTAGCCGAGTTTGCGGCGGTCGCTCTTGTCTCTCCCCTACCCCCCGGCCGCCAGCCCCTTCTTCACCATGCGGCCCAGGTCGCAGCCGGCGAACAGGTGCAGGTGATAGTGCATCACCTCCTGGTGGGCGTCGGGCCCGACGTTGGAGAGCACGCGGTAGCCCCCCGACTGCAGCCCCAACTGGGCGGCTACTTGCTGTACCGCCCGGTAGAAGCCCGCCACCGCCTCCGCCGGGGCGGTGCCGGAGAAATCGTCGAACGAGACGTACGCGCCCTTGGGGATCACCAGCACGTGCACCGGGGCCTGGGGCGTGATGTCGTGGAACGCCAGGGCGTACGTGTCCTCGTACACCTTGTTGCAGGGGATCTCCCCGCGCAGGATCTTGGCGAAGATGTTGTTCGGGTCGTAGGCCATGGGGTCCTCTTGGAAGTGGTTCCGAGTTCTGGGTTTCAGCCTCCTGGCCTCCTACCCTCCCTGCCTCCTGGCATTCAATCGCCTCACTCCCGCCCGTACTTGTCCCGGAAGAACCTGTGCATGCGGGCCACGTCGAGACCCAGCAGGGTGCCGCCGGCTTCGTAGTGTTTGATGAACAGGCGCCCCACCACAGAGACCGCGCCGGCCGAAGCCAGGGCGGTCCACAGGGTGTCGCTGTGGGAACCCAACAGCGGCAGCCAGCACGCCAGGTACGCCGCCAGGTGCAGGGCCAAGCCGGCGCCGATCACCGCCCCCAGAAACGGCCTGCCCAGTTCCCACGCGGCGTCGCCGCCGTACCGCCGCCCCAGACTGCGGGTGAGGCTGAACAGCACCACCGCCAGCACCAGGAACGCCAGGGACCAGCAGGGCATCAACCCCACCAGCAGGCTGCCCAGCGCCCAGGTGCGCACATCGCCGCGGGCCCGCCCCAGGCGCCGCGCCTCCACCTTGGCATGGGTCTCGTCGCTCATGGGGCGCTCGGCCCCGCTCCCGGGTTCGCGCCCCCCCACCAGATCATCCAGCACGGGCTTGCCCGCACCCCCCGCTGACGACTCCTCCAAGACGTTCACCGGCATTCTCTTCTTGGCCATGGTGTTTCCCTTTGTTCGAAGTTCCGGGTTCCGGGTTCCGGGTTCCGGGTTCCGGGTTCCGGGTTCCGGGTTCC
>JARGFW010000412.1 GCA_029211085.1 Deferrisomatales bacterium
CCGGTGTAAATGGGGCTGTTTTGATATCAAATCGTAGGATATCAATACAGGGCAAATTGTGGAACTCGACGATTTACGCAAGACGCGGGGCTAACTTAGGAAGCATTATGGATGTATCTGCTTATATGACCACTGATATAAAGGTTAAGGACGGATGCGCGAAGCACTACCCGTATACAGGAGCATCGAAATAGTTATCTTGGTACAAGCATGCGGATCGATTCGTAGGGCTGCGTAGTATGATTTCAACATTTGGCAAGGGAAGAACGTGGAAATCAAATATCATCCATGGCACTACAGACGATATTGGCGGTATTCAAAGATTATATTCTTTGGTGTCGCGGTTTTAGTGATAGCAGATTCTGTTATTGGATATTTTGTGGCCCCAGATTATAGCAACGTTTTGGCAAAAATGGCGTAAGCGATCACGGGGGGCTGAGCTGCGGGTGGTGGCATGAAGTTGTGCCACCCACACAATCCACCTGACCCCAGGCCGCGCTTTTTGCGGGACATCTCCTCCCAGCCGTGCTAAAAGCAACCTGGAAAGGAGCATTTCCCGCCGTGCAAACCTCCGTTGCCGCACAGCCTTTACCGCCTGGCTCCTCCCGCGTTGAGAATGCGTGGGGCTTTCCGTTCTCTCCGGAGGGCTGGGCGGCTACCCCGGAACACGTCCGGCAGCACCTGACCGACCTCCAGCACAACAACGACCTGTTGCGTGCTCAGGTAGACGAGCTCCTGACTCGCCTTCGGACCCTCGTTGCGCTCGCGGACAAGTCCGAGACCACGCTGCGCCAGAATTCAACCAACTCCAGCCGTCCTCCTTCTTCCGACAACCCCTACCGGAAAAAGCCCTCCAACGACGAGAAGGGCAAGGCCGGCGCTAAGAAAGGCCACCCGGGACATTCGCAAAAACTACTGACGCCGACTCGATCCAGTCCCGTTCCCCCCGCAGCCTGCGCATGCGGCAACGCCCTCTTCGCCGAGCTCACTACGTTCCATACGCACCAGGAAATCGAGCTGCCAGAGGTGCCTCTCGATGTGCACCATTTTCAACTCCTCGAGGGCACATGCACGTGCTGCGGCAAGCGCAACAAGGCGCGGATTCCCGAAGGCCACGAAACCGGATTTGGGCCTCGCCTCACCGCCTTTGTCGGCGAAGTGGGCGGAATGATGGGTGACAGCCGCTCTGCGGTGAAAACCCTGCTGGCCTCCGTGTGGAAACTCGATGTCAGCCTGGGCGCCATCCAGAAGATGATCGACCGCGTCTCGAACGCCTTGGTCCCACACTATGCGGCAATCGGGTGTATCGCACGCACATCCCCGATCAACCACGCCGATGAAACCCCCTGGTATCGGCAGGGCACGTTACTGTGGCTGTGGGTCCTGGCCAACCCGGCCGTGGCGTTTTTCATGATCCATCCGCACCGTTCCAAAGAAGCGTTCCTGGCCCTCGTCGATACGTGGAAGGGCATCCTGGTCTGCGACGGCTACGGCGTCTACACCAGGTGGGTCAACCTCCGCCAGCACTGCCTGGCTCACCTGATCCGCAGGGCCAAGGGGCTCAGCGAGAAAGCGGACCCCGAAATCGCCGCCTTTGGCGCCCGCATCCAGCGCGAGCTTCAGCGGCTTGTCCATATGGCCCACGCGCCGCCCACCGCTGGGCAGTGGAACATGTTCTATGCGCGTTTCGTTGGACTGCTGTTCAAGACCGTTGAGCGCGAAGATGATGCAGGGCGCCTTGCCCGAACGCTCCTCCGGGAGTTGGACCACCTGTGGCTGTTTCTTGAAGTCCACGGGGTTGCCCCCACGAACAATTTTGCCGAACAAATGATCCGTTTCGGCGTTCTTTGGCGAAAACGCAGTCAAGGCACGGCATCCGAAAAGGGCAACCGCTGGGTGGAACGAATCCTGTCGGTGCGGCAAACCTGCCGCTTGCGCAAGGTGGCCACCTATCCCGTGCTCGTCGATGCCGTGGAGGCCCTGTTCCTCCGCAGAACTCCTGACCTCTCCTGGTTGCTTGGAAAGGACGCAGACTAACGCACCACGTATCCCTCCGATTTCAACCCCCGCCAAGCTACCCACCATCCTCAGAATGCCACCAGATCCCCCCCGTGATCACTTACGGTAGCGGGGTCACACAAGGTGACGGGGTCAGGTTTACGTACAAGAGTCAGAAATCGTGATCTAGCGATCTGAGAGGTGATCGCCACACCAGTTGCCCTTTTGGGTGTGTAGGTGTTGTTTCCCACTTTCTTTGGCCGCGGATTGTCTGATTATCTGGGCCATTG
>JARGFW010000111.1 GCA_029211085.1 Deferrisomatales bacterium
TACCCATGATGAACACCCCGGCGAACACGTCGAGGAGGATGCCCGCCTCCACCAGGAGGGGCATCTGCCGGTGCAGCAGCAGACCGATCAGATACACCCCGTTCTCCACCATGAGATACCCCACCACCTGGGTCACGGCCTTGGTCCGGCCCACGAGGATCAGCAGACCCAGGAGCAGGACCGACAGCCCTCCGGCCAGCAGGATGCGCAACCCGTCCTCCAGGGGCAGCCGCCCTGCGGCCGCGAAGGACAGGCCCGTGAGGACGGCTCCCAGGAGCAGGCCGGGACCGAAGGGCACCAGGGGTTCCACTTCGCGCCGCACCTCGGCCAGGCGGATGGCCCGCCACAGGAGAGCCGGCATGAGGACCGCTTTCAGGGTGAGGGACGCGCCGGCCAGGATGACGGCGCGGAGAAGATGCTCCCCGTGGCCTTCCACCGCCACCGCCACCAGCAGCAGCGGCAGCACGGCCAGCAGGGCACCCTGGGCGGCCACCGCCCGCAGGCACGAGAGCAGGCGGGAACTGGTCAGAATCCAGAACGACAGCAGTACCACCGCCACGACGCTGTTGGAGATCCAGAGTTCCACGGCCGACCTCAGGCGAAGATCAGGGTGAGGCCGAGGGCGGGGAATGCAATCGCCGCGGCCAGGTAGAGGGGAACCCGATTCATCCGCAGGCGGGCCATGGACGACTCGATGACCCCAACGAACACCGCAAGCAGCGCCAGCCCCCCCACTCGCGCCGCTAGCCCCGCCCACGGCCCCAGACCAGGGGCGAACCCCGGCACCAACAGGCTCACCAGAAGGTTGCCGAGTACCAGGAACTTGACCGAGGCCCCGTAGAGGATCAGTCCGAAGTCGGGCCCCGAGTGGTCGAGCACCATCACCTCGTGGATCATGGTCAGCTCCAGGTGGGTGGTGGGGTCGTCCACGGGGAGGCGGCAGTTCTCGGCCAGGAACACCAGGAACAAGGAGGCGGCGGCCAGCCCCAGGGGGAGCGCGTTGTTTCTCCAGGCGGCCTCGAGCGCCGGCCCCAGGGCGGGACCCAGGCCCAACGCCCCTGTGCTCCGCAACAACACCCCCAGGCACAGGAACAGGGCCGGCTCGGCCAGGGCCGCGAAGGTAACCTCCCGGCTCGCGCCCATGCCCTCGAACGCGGAGCCCGTGTCGAGGGCGGCGAGCACGGTCCCAAACCGCCCCAGGGCCAGCAGGTAGGCGAGGACCACGAAGTCCCCCGGGAAGCCCAGCCCCCCCCCGCTGCCGGGCACCAGGGGAAGGAGCATGCCGGCCGCCAGGGGGGCCGCCAGAGCCAAGGCAGGGCCGAGCCGAAACACCCAGGTGGTGGTGGGGCTGCAGGTGCTCGCCTTGCGTGCCAGGCGCACCAGATCCCGGTAGGGCTGCAGCACTCCCGGGCCCGTCCGCCCGGAAACCCACGACTTGGTGCGGATGAGTACCCCCAGGAGCAGGGGCGGCAGAATCACCAGGAGGGTCGCGTTCACCAGGACAATGGTCATGACGGTCGGCCTCAAAGGGGGATCAGCGCCCAGCCGAGCAGGACGAGCAGGGTGAGCAGGAGGAACAGCAGATAATGCTGGAGCCGCCCTCCCTGGAGGAAACGCAGGGTGGCCAGGCCCCGGGCGGCCCCGCAGAACAGGGGTGCCCACAGGGCCTGTTCAGCCAGGTCGGGGGTACGGGTGGCAAAGGTGGCGACGGCGGGGAAGAACCCGCGGGGCGGCTCCAGATGCTCAGTGGCGCGCAACACCGGCCGGAACAGGGCGGTCGCCGGGTCGCTGAACGAGCTTCCGGTGTACTGCATGCTGGCGGTCGGCGCGGCGTAGCTGCAGCCCCAGGTGGGGGAGACCGCCACGGCCCGGCGCTTCAGGAGATGGTTCCGGAGCGCCACGATCCCCAGGGTGAGCACCAGCACCGCCGCCGAGACCCTGCCCACCTTGGCCAGGGGCCCGGTCCATGCGGTGACCTCGGCCAGGACCGCGTGGGCGCCGGGGTCCAGAACCCCCACAGCCCGTCCGAGGAGACCGGTGACAAACGCCGGTGCGAGGCCCACGGCCAGACACCCGGCGGCCAACACGCCCATGGGGGCCAGGAGCCAGGGGCCGGCCTCGTGGGCGTGGACTGCGGCCGCGGTGCGGGGTTCTCCGAGGAAGACGGTCCCCATGGCCTTGGCAAAGGTCGCCAGGGCCAGCCCCCCCACCAGCGCCAGTACCGCTGCCGCGCCGAGTCCCAGGAGCCCCGCCGCGCCGGGCAGATGCACCCCGGCCCGGAACAGGGCACCGTAGATCAGCCACTCACTGACCAGGCCGTTGAGCGGGGGAAGCCCGGCGATCGCGGCGGCACCCACCCCGAAGGCGGCGGCCGTCCAGGGCATGGAGCGCGCGAGGCCTCCCAGGTGCTCGAGGGTGCGGGTGCGGGTCGCGTGCAGCACGTTGCCGGCCCCCAGAAACAGCAACCCCTTGAACAGACCGTGGTTCCAGGTGTGGAGGAAGGCGCCGGCGTACCCGGCGGCCGCGACCACCGGCTGGCCCGCCGCGCTGCCCAGGGCGCCCACCCCCAGGCCCAGGAAGATCACCCCGACGTTCTCGCCGCTCGAGTAAGCGAGCAAGGCCTTGAGGTCACGCTGTCCGAGGGCACCCAGAATGCCCAGCAGGGCCGATACGGCGCCGCACAGGAGGAGCACCACGGCCCAGGTTCCGGTTGCGGTGCCCAGCAGCCACAGGGTGCGGCAGACGCCGTACACCCCGACCTTGAGCATCACCCCGCTCATCAGGGCCGACACGTGGCTCGGCGCCGCCGGGTGGGCTTTGGGTAGCCACACGTGCAGGGGCCAGAGCCCGGCCTTGGTGCCGAACCCCACCAGGGCCAAGCCGAACAGGGTCGCGGACGCCCCCGGTCCCAGGGCGCCCGCCGCCTGCCGGGCCAGGGCGAAGGAGCCGGTGGTGTGTTCCCACAGGGCGAAGAACACGAGGAGGACTGCGGCCCCCAGGTGGGCGGCGACCAGGTAGAGGCGACTCGCCGCGCCGACCTCGGGACGGTCGTTTTCGAACGCGACCAGAAAAAACGAGGCGAGGCTCATCACTTCCCAGGCCACCAGGAACAGCACCCCGTCGCGGGCCGCGACGACCACGGCCATGGAGGCCGCGAGCAGGTTGTAGAAGAACACTTGACCGCCGAGCCAGCGCTTGCCCGCTTGGGCGGCCAGGTAGCCCACCCCGTACACCGCGAACAGAGCCGAGAGGCCGAAGACCGGCACCAGGAAGACGGCCGAGAGGGGATCGACCCCCAGGGACAGGGTGCCGCCCGGCACCGGCCAGGGCAGATCGATGGAAAGGAACGGCGTGCCGGTGAGGACCGCCACCGCCAGGCCGACGCCCACCAAACCGCCGGCCACCGCGCCCAGGGCGCCCGCCCGCAGGGCCAGTCGCGGACGGTGGGAAAGAAGAAGGCCGGCGAATCCGCCGGCCAGTTGCAGGCCCAGGGCTGCAAAGAAGAGCGCGGCGATCAAGGGGCGCTCTCCCCCTTTGGCCCGGGCAACCGGGCTTCCACCTCCCAGAACCCCTGCAGCAGCACGTCCCGGCCCGCCGGCTCGGTGAGCAGGGCGCGCAGCGTCCGGTCCCGCAAACAGAAGGCGATCCGGGACAGCAGGTGCAGGTGCCCTTTCACCGTGGGGCTTACCAGGGTGAACAGGATGTGCACCGGTTTGCCGTCCAGGGCCTTGAAGTCGATGGGTTTTTCGAGAAAGCACAGGGTCGCCGTGGGCCGGGCGACATGCAGGACGATGGGGTTGCGCACGTGGGGGATGGCGACGCCGTCGCCGACCCCGGTGGAACCGAGCTGCTCCCGCGCCAGCAGCACCTGGTAGAGGTACTCCCGGTCCACCTCCTCGGGCAGGCGCAGGTGGCCCACCACACCCCGCAACACCGACGGTATGTCGTCACCCTCGAGGCGGTAGAAGATCCCTCCGGCCTCCAACGCTTCCACCACCGAGGGGAACGGGCCTTCCTCTTCCTCCCGGAATATCTCGGGTGACACCGGGATCTTGCGGACCGTGGCCCACTCCAGCAGTTCCACCCGGTGGAAGCGATATTGGTCGTTGACCCGGGTGAACGGGACCTCACCCTTGCGCGCCCAGCGGTAGATCGTCTTCTCCGACACCTCCAGCAACTGGGCGGCGTCGCGCACGGTGAGCTGCATGGGACCTCCGGAGCTCCAATAGGACACCTTGGGACAATCAGTCGATATTGGG
This sequence comes from Deferrisomatales bacterium, assembly GCA_029211085.1. Lineage (GTDB taxonomy): Bacteria > Desulfobacterota > Deferrisomatia > Deferrisomatales > JARGFW01 > JARGFW01. Next base: position 4,260 of record JARGFW010000111.1, read on the forward strand.
CTCTTTTCTCCCATCCATGTCAAGAAGTCGTCCTGCTCGTTGACCCGTACGTTGACCGAACCCTCTGCGGCCACGGAGCGCGACTCTCCCCCTCCGGCTCGTGTATGCCGGTGCGCACCGGTCGACCCAAGAGCCACCTGGCCTCGGGCATGACGTGGAGGGGGTTTGGGCCTTGGCTGGAGGTTGCCCTGTCGGAGAAGGCGCGACCGCCGCGCCCTGGAAGCGGTCTTGGACCTCGGCCGGCAGCGGTTGGCGAAAAGGCCTTGGGCGCCGGGCAACGGAGTACAAACCGGTCGCACGACTCTTGCGAGACTCCGGAGCCCGAGACGGGGAAGACGCCGGCCGCGTCCCCCTTCAGCCCTGGCCCAGGGCCACCACCGCCTCGCGCCAGATCGCCCCGGCCGCGGAGGTGCCGATACGGTCGGCGCCGGCGGCGATCAGATCCCGCGCCTGGGCGAAGCTGCGGATACCGGCGGAGGCCTTCACGCCACAGCGGCTGCCGGCCACCTGCTTGAGCGCCCGCACGTCGGGGATGGTGGCGCCCCCCGGCCCGTAGCCGGTGGAGGTCTTGAGGAAGTCGGCGCCGGCGCCCAGGGCCAGGGCAGCGGCCTCCCGCACCCGCTTGGGCCCCACGGCGGCGGTCTCCACGATGACCTTGAACACGGCGTCCCCGGCAGCCGCCCGGGCCCGGCGGAGTTCCTGGGACACCGGTGAGATGCGCCCGTCCAGGAACCAACCCACGTTCATCACCAGATCCACTTCCGCGGCGCCCAGGGCCAGGAGTTCCTCCACCTCGGCGACCTTGGTGCGGGTGGTCTGGGAGCCCAGGGGGAACCCGGCCACGCTCACCACCCGCACCGGCGTGCCCGCCAGGGCCGCCGCCGCCCGCGCCACCCGGCACGGCGCCACGCACACCCCGTGGAAACCCCGCTCGACGGCCTCGGCGCACAGGGCCTCCACCGCCGCCTCGGTGGCGGTGGCCGCCAGCAGGGTGGACTCGATGGTGCGGCGCAGCAGGTCCAGGGTGATCGCCACAGCGGTCCTCGTCGACGGGGGAAAGGGGCGGGTTTGCCGGTGGCCTTCATATCACCCGGGAGGCCCACCCCTCAAGCAGCTTTCAGGGCCCGGACCCTTCGCGGTATCCTCCCGCCATGCGCCGCACACTGGATCGCTACCTGTTCACCGAATGTCTCCCCACCCTGGCCCTGTCCGTGGTGGTGTTCGCCTTCGTGCTGCTGATGCACCGGTTGTTGAAGCTCTCGGACCTGGTGGTGGCCAAAGGGGTGCCCCTGCTGGAGGTGGCGCGCCTGCTGGCGCTGGCCCTGCCCTCCCTGATGCCCCTGCTCCTGCCGGTGAGCCTGCTGCTGGCGGTACTGCTGGCGATGGGGCGGATGAGCGCCGACGGCGAGATCGTGGCGATGCGCGCCAGCGGAGTGGGGCTGGCCGAGAATCTCCGCCCCGTGTTGGTGCTCTCGACCCTGACCCTGCTGCTCACCGCCGGGATCAGCCTGTGGGCCCAACCGCAAGCATCCCGCACCTTCAACGATCTGCTCTACCAATCCGTGAAGAACCGCATCGGGCTGACCACCGAAACCGGGGTGTTCACCGAACTGGCCCAGGGGGTCACCGTGTACGCCGAGGAACTGGACGCCGGCAGCAACGAGTGGCGCAACCTGTTCCTGTGTTTGGAGAAGGGCATCGAGGGCGGGGTGTGGATCCTGGCCCGCTCCGGCGCCATCCGTGACGGCGGGGGCAAGCTGCTGTTGGACCTCAAGGACGGCGAGATGCACCAGCGCGCCGGCCCCGACCAGGTCTACCGGGTACTGCGCTTTCGCCGCTACGAGATGCGGGTTCCCCTGCCCACCGCAAGTTGGAGCATGGGCGTAGAGGAAACCCCGACCGGGGAACTGTGGCCGCAGGCCTATGGAGCAACCGACGGCGACCCGGTAGAGGCGCGCCTGGAACTGCACCGGCGCCTCGCCCTGCCGTTCGCGTGCCTGGTGTTCGGGGTGCTGGGTGCTTGCCTGGGGTTACACCACTCCCGGGGCGGCCGCAGCCACGGGGTGAGCATGTGCCTGGTGGTACTGCTCGCCTACTACGCGCTGCTCACCGTGGGCCGATCCCTGGGCAAGAGCGAGACCCTGCCGCCGGAACTGGCGATGTGGCTGCCCAACCTGGTGCTGGGAGCGCTGGCGGCCTACGCCTTCGTGCGCAAGAACCGGGAGGCGCCGCTGCCCCTCGAGGACCAGTTGGGCCGCTGGCTCGCCGCACTGCGCGCGAAACTGCGCCACCGGGAGGCACCGACATGACCGTGGTGGATCGGCACCTGGCCGGGGAGTTCCTGCGTCTGTTCGTCCTGGCGCTGATCACCTTCCTGGGGCTGTTCCTGGTGATCGAGTTCTTCGAGAAACTGCGCATGATCCTCCGGTACCAGGCGACTCTGGGCGACAGCCTGCTGTACTTCACCTCCCGGGTGCCGTGGATGGTAAGCCAGGTGCTCCCCATGGCCGCCCTGCTGGCGACGGTGCTGTCCCTCACCCTGCTGTCGCGCAACGGTGAGATCACGGCGCTGCGCTGCGGCGGCGTCCCGTTGCGCCGTTTGGTCCTGCCCTACCTGGTCTGCGGGCTCGTCCTAGCCCTGTGCAACGGGTTCATCCAGGAGGTGGCCGCCCCCCGCGGTTTCGCGTTCGCCCGAGAGGTGCAGGAGGTGCGCATCAAGGGCAGGTCCCCCCGCTCCCTGCTCAAGACCGAAGACCTGTGGCTGCGCTCCGGCAACAACGTGGTGCACGTGGGCCGGGTGGAACCCGAGGGCACGGTGCTGGTGGACGTGACCGTCGCCGAACTGGACGGCAGCCGGGTGGTGCGCCGGACCGACGCCCGACAGGCGCGCTGGAACGGGGAGCGCTGGCTGCTGGTGGACGCCGAGATCCGCCACTTCGACGCCGACGGCATCCCCCGCACCGAGCGGCTGGCGGAGAGCCCTTGCACCCTCGAGGAGCGCCCCGAGGAGTTCCGCGTCCCCGTGGTGACGGCCGTCGAGGAGTCCTGGGCGGAGTTGAAGCGCCGCCTGGAGCGCTACCGCAAACAGGGTCTGGACACCCGGGATCTGGAGGTGGGCCTGTGGGCCAAGACCAGCGTGCCATTCGCGGCCTTCCTCATGCCCCTGCTGGCGTTCCCGTTCGGGGTACGCGCCGGCGGCCGGGGCGGCGCCTCGGCGGGCATCGTGTTGGCCATCCTGCTCGGTTTCAGTTACTGGCTGGTGCTGGCGGTGGGGTTGAGCCTGGGCAAGGCCGGCGTGCTGCCCCCGGTGTTGGCAGCCTGGGTGGGAAACATCGGGTTCGCCGTGCTGGGGGTCGTGCTGCTGGCCCGAGCGGAACGCCACGGCTGAGGGCGTCTGGACATCTTGAGGTCCTGAAATCCCGCTACCGCAGGCAGGGATGGCCGGGCGGGGTTCCCCGAAAGAGGGAAAGGCAGCTCCGCAACGGACCCTAGCGGCGCCTCTCGACATCTACCCGCCCCATATCCTTGCGGGCGTTGGAACCCCGAGGTTCCTGGTCCTCCGGAGGAGAATCCTGCCCGGCCCCGCCCCACGGTGGTCGGAGCCCCTCCGTTAGTTCTGCTCCTGGGCCTTCAGCAACAGCGCGTTCTGTTTGACGATGATATAGAGCAGGTAGCTGTTGGTCTCCGTGGCGATCTGGGTACCCTCCTCGAACTCCTTGGGCTGCCGGGTCGCAGCGTCGCTGGCGATCTTGTCGGCCAGACGCGCCAGCTTCTCGGCGCTGTCGGTCCGCTCAATGTCCCGCACCGTCTGGGCATCAAGGCCCAGAGCCGGCCCAGCCAGCAAGGCACCGAGTAGGGTCCAGACCCCCAGCCGTCTCCCCAAATTACCGGAAATCTTCATCGTACGCTCCTGGTCCGCGCCTTCGCGCCGAGGGATACCGCCTGACCCACGCCTCTCACCGCCCGAACAGGGACTTCATTCCCTTGTCGAGCACGTCCCTGGTGTTCTCGTCCAGGGGAACGTCCTTGAGCCCCTTCTCTTCCAGCATCCTCTGCGCCTTCTTCTCCAATGCCTTGGCCGCGACCTTCTCCAAGGCGTGGGAGTCCACACCGTAGCGGGGCACCGCGGGAGTTCCCTCCAGGCGCAGGGGCAGGCGGGTCCAGCCCTCTTTGTCGGTGAGGGTGTCGAGGATCTCCTTGCTGCCCACCACCTTGGCGGCCACCTCCCGGGGCAAGGCCACCGCCAGCTGCAGGTTCATCATGGGATCGACCAGGGTCACGGTACCCTTGCCCGTTGCCTGCAGGTTCGGGCCGCGGAAGATCAGCGAGTCCACCGTGGCCAGCCCCGCCTCGGTGCCCACGTCGGCGAGCAGGTCGTAGAAGTTCAGGGTTTGGTACTCCTTCATCTGGAACAGCTCGGTGAACTGCTGCACCAGGGGGTGGCTGACCAGCTTGCCGTCCTTCACGGTGAGCTGGGTGCGGGAAACCAGGGCCCCAAGGTCCCCCCCCTGCCCCGCAGCGGTGAGATCCAGGGCAGCGGTTCCGGTGAGGGCGCCCTTGAGCTTCGGAGAGGTCGCTCCCAGGAGTTTGCCCAACTGCAGCGACTCCACCTTGGCCGCGGCATCGAAAACCGGACCCGCGCTGGACAGGTCTGCCCCGGCGGTGGCCACCAGGGTGCCGCCGTAGAGGCTGGCGGTGGCCGGGTCCACCCTAAGCCGGTTCTTTTTGAGCACCAGGTGCACGGCCAGGTTCTCGACCTGGATCTCACCGTGATGCAGCCGGGCGATCTTCACGTCGCCTTCGGCGTCGAGGGGCACGTTGGGCGGCCCGGCCGTCGGCTCGGGCGCCGCCCCCCCTGTCCGCGCCGCCCCGGCGGCTGCCGGCGCCGCGGCGCCGGCTGGGGGAAGCACCGCCAGCAGCGGGTCCACCCGCAGTTCCTCGGACTGGAGGAGGAACTTCAAGTGCAGCCGGGTACCCCAGTTGCGGGCATCCAGGGTCGCGGTGAGGGTTTGCCCAGCGGCAACCAGCGAGAGTTCCTTCACCTGGGCCACCTGCGCCGACAGGTCCGCACCGGCCTGCAGCTGCAGGGATAGATCCGTCGTCGCCCCCCGGGCTTCGCCGGCCGCCAGGGTCAGACCGGCGACCTCCACCGTACCGCCCGCCGACACGTCTGCGGCGCCCGCCAGCTTCACCGTCAGGTCTACGCCCAGCACCCCGCCGGCGATCGCCGTCCCGCCCCCCAGCAGGGGGTTCAGGGAGGCCAACTCGAACTCGGCCACGCGCAGGGTCGCGTCCAGGTTGCCGGTGGCCGCGTTCACCGTACCGGAACTGCGGAAACGCCCCGCCGCGGAAAGGGGCAGGTCGGCGGACAGCTCATAGGGAATCGGTCCGTCCAAGGTGATCTCGGTGACCCGGGCCTCGATCCCTCCCAACACGTACTCCTTCGCCGGGTCCGCGCTGCGGTCCAGGAATGTCAGCCGGCCCCCTTGCAGGGCGAACACCCGAACCACCACGTCCACCGGCGGCCCGTTGCCTCCTCCGTCGGGCGCAGCGGGCGTTGCCGGAGGCTCCCCTGGGGCGCCTGCCGACGTGGTGGCGGTCAGATCATCCACGTCCAGTGAACCATCGGGCAGCCGGGTGACGTGGATACGGGGCTCTACCAGCCGCACCTCGGTGATCTCCACGGTGCCCCCCAGCAGGGACCAGGGGTTCCAGCTCACCTGCACCCGGCGGGTCGCCACCAGGGACTCGGCGGCGCCCTCTGCGCGCACGTCGATGCCGTCGAGGTACAGGCCGGTGAGCCCCGCGCCCACGTCGTCGATGGTGACGGTGCGGTGCAGCACCTCCTCCAGGGGCGGCACCACCCACCCCAGCACGCGGTCCTTGGTCAGGTACAGCTTGATCGCCACCGTGGCGACAACCAGCAGCAGCGCCACCAGGCCGCCGATCCAGCCGACAATCTTGACTCCTCGCTTCATGACCGTCCCTTTCGCTGCGAACGCCTCCGAACCCAACCGGAGGCATCGGGTCCACCGGACACGCGGCCGAGGCAGCCCCCCCGCCGAACCCCTGCCCGCTCCTCCTCCAGCGCGGATACATCAACGAATATCGACCGCCGGCCGTTTCGGCCCAGACTGCGGGGCAGCCCCCCCCCGCGGCCCCCTCTCCGTCGCCCACCTGTGTCCTTGCAATCCCTCAGGAGCTGTGCTTAACTTGCGACCCTTCTCGAGGGCGGGTAGCTCAGCTGGATAGAGCGCTGGTCTCCGGAACCAGAGGCCGTGGGTTCGAATCCCGCTCCGCCCACCATGTCACGATACGCCGGCCCGCGGGCCGGCGTTTTCGTTTCCGGTCGCGGAGCGCAGCCGCCTGCGGATCGCTGCCACCACCCGTCCCTTGTTGAAGTGGGGTGCCAGCAGGCGTTCTTGGGCGGGGTCCCCCACCAACCGGTGCAACACGGTGGCAGAGGACAGCTGCCGGCAGAACGCGACGGTTCGGTCAACATACTCCGCTTCGTCCAGCACCGCTAACCCCCCGGCCCGCCAACGGACCTCCAGAGGCGTGCCGCGCACCACGGCCAGCTGGTGCAGTTTCACTCCCTCAACCCCCGAGGCGGCGAGAAACGCCGCGGTGTGGGCCTCGTCGGCGGCGTCCTCCCCGGGCAGGCCGAGGATGACGTGGGCGCAGACCAGCAGGCCCCGCTGCCGGGCGCGGCGGCAGGCGTCGGCGAACTGCCCAGCGTCGTGGCCCCGGTGCAACGCTCGCAGGGTGGCGTTCCGAGCCGACTGCAGTCCCAGTTCGAGCCACACCTCACGCCCGCCGGTATATTCCGCCAGCAGGTCCAGCACCGGGTCGGGCACGCAGTCGGGGCGGGTGCCCACACACAGGGCCACCACCTCGGGAGGCCGGGTGGCAACGTCCCAGGCGGCGACCAGTTTCCCGGAGGAGGCGTTGGTGTTGGTGCGGGGCTGGAAATAGGCGGCGAAGCGGTTCACCCCTTGCCGGCGCAGGCCGGCGATCCCCGTGGCCAGTTGTTCCGCCACCGGGCGCCCCGGCCCCGTTGCAGCCGACGGAGCCGTGAACGAAGCCGGGTCGCAGAACGCGCAGCCGGTTCCGGTTCGCGGGTCGCGGTGGGGACAGGGGAAACCGGGGTCCAGCCCCACCCGGCGCACCGGCTGGCCAAACCGGGCCCGCCAGTGGGCGCCAATCCCGGGGTATGGTTCAGGCGAGCAGGGACTCCACGGCACCGAGCACCTCCCGCAACTGGGGGATCAGGTCCGCCCGCTCGGCCCCCCGGGCGCGGATACGCTCCGCCAACTCGTCCAGGTCCACCACCAGGGCCTCCACGGTGTCACGATAGGCCTGGCTCCAGACCTGACCCAGTTCCTCAAGGCTCTTGCCCAGCACCTGATACTTGATCTGCTCGTTGTAGTTGAGCAGGGCCCAGTGGGCCTCTTCAGCGAGCAGTTCGCTGACCGCTGCGGCGGCATCGGCGAGCAGTGCCGCGGCGAACCCCGGGCGTTCGCCCCCCCCCCGCCCCAGCAGGCGCCGGGTCCAGCCCACAGCCAGCTTGCGGCTCCACTGCTTGGCGAACGCCAGCACCTGGTCGCTCACCGTATCCCCGCCCCCGTGGGTGGCCGCCGAAAACAAGGGGATGGCGCGCTTGCCGATGCTCGGGTCCAGGTCGGGCAGTCCCTGATCCGGGATCTCGATGCCCAGAAGCGCTGCCTGCTTCCGGTACGCCTCCACGTTCTGGATCAGCAGTTCGGCAGGGGCCGCCGCCGCGGCAGCCAACTCCTCGCTGACACCGCGCCACACCTCGCGGATCGCGTCCACCCCCTGGGGGTTCGCGGTCTCCACTTTGTAGCGCTGGAACGCCGCTTTCATCTCCTGATAGATGCGCGCCATCTGGCGGAACAGCTTGCTGCGATCTCCGGCCACCAGAGCGTCGGGCGGCGGCCGCAGGCCCCGGGCGTGGGCGACCACCGCCTGGGCCAGGCTCCCGGTGCCGGGGTGGAACACCTTGTCGGTGCGCCGAAACAGCTCCTTGCGCAGGGTGACGCCGAGCCCCTGGAGGGAACTCTCGAACATGCCCAGGGACGCCTCCACTTGGCGGCGCGCCTCGCGCAGGGCCGCGGCTCCGGCGTCGTACTCCACGGCCTCTTCCCCGGCCAGCAACAACCCGGCGTCGAGACGCGACTTCAGGGCGGCGGCGGCGCGCTGCACCACACCACGCCGGGCCTCTGCCCGGCGGGCCTCCCGGTGCTCCCCCAGTTCCAGACACAAGAACCGGCTGAACTCGGCGAAGCCGTCGCCGCCGTCGGCGATCATCTCCGACTCCTGCCACAACTCCAGCAGCAGGGTCTCCTTGCGGGCCAGCTCCTCACCCCGCTCGGCGCGGGTCTGCAACAGGGAGCGCAGGGCGGAGAACACGTGCAGGGGCACCTCGCCGGCCACGGCCCGCAGTTCCTCGGTCAGGCGCCGAGCGACCGCGTCCAGGTCCTCGGCTGCACTGTGTTCGGTGAGGTCGACGTTGAGCACGAAGCGGGCGCTGCCCACCAGTCCCAGGGCACGGATGTCCCGCAGAAAGCGCAGATCGGCCTCGCGCAGACCCACCCGGCTGGACACCACATACACCACCAGATGGGCTCCCAGCAGGTACTCCTGCACCCGCTCCATGTGCCGGGGGTTGGGGGAGTCGTAGCCCTGACAGTCACCGATCTCGTAGGTTCCCGGGTACGGCAGGCCCGGAATCTCCAAGATCAGATCATCTACGTAGGTGGCCAGGGCGTCGCTGCCGGCGAACTCGCGGTGCCGCTCGAACTCGTCGGCACCGAAGACGAGACTGCGCGGCTCGTCCTCCAACAGGTCGCGGATCGCCGAGTACCCCTGCAGGTAGGCACCGAGCAAGGCGACGTTCTTGTCGAAGAAGCCCCCCTCCCCCAGGGCCTCCTCCCCCAGGGCGTCCAGGGCTGCCCGCAGTCGCTCCCGGTCGTCGTCGCGGCGCAGGTCCACCGGCTCCCCGCCCTCGCCGCCCCCCAGGAACAGGGCGGCGTCGGTGGCCTCCCGGTTCACCTGCAGCCAGCCCTTGAGGAGCATCTCGGCCCGCAGCTCGCTGCCGGGCCGCACCCGGGTCACCAGGGAGGTGATGATTCCCGCGCCCCGCTTGAGCAGATCGCTGCCGATCAGTGCGTTGACCAGGGTGCTCTTGCCGCTCTTCACGGTACCGGCCACCGCCACCCGCAGGCGGCCGTCCGGTGCCTCGGTCAACCGCCCCAGCCGCTCGCGCCAGCCGTTACCGACCTCTGGACCGTCCCCCAACAGTCCCGCCGCGCGCCCGAACAGTTCCGTCAGGGCCACCACCGATTCTGCGTTTCCATCCTGTCGTTGCGTCACCTTGCGCCCTTCTGCCGGGGATCCACCCCCACCCGCGACCGGCCATACTGCCAGCCCCCCGCAGGGACTGTCAATCAGCCGCGGTGGCGGTTCGCGCTGGGTTTGGTACCCTTCCGAACCGACCCTGGCGGACCGGCTCCCGGTCGTGTGTAATTTTAGCCATACTCAAAATTTTTACCGTTGTTAAAGACGAAAGGCCGATGATACCCTGCAACACCGTTTGTCTGGGAGGCTCTTCGACAAGTGTTTCTGGCGAAAGGAGGAGATGTATGGGCAAGTACGACGAGGTATTCAAGCGCAGCATCGAGGATCCCAACGGGTTCTGGGGGGAAGCCGCCGAGGCGATCTCCTGGTACAAGAAGCCGACCCGGGTGTTGGACGACTCCAACCCGCCGTTCTACCGGTGGTTCCCGGATGGGGAACTCAACACCTGCTACAACGCCGTCGACCGGCACGTGGAGGGCGGGCGCGCCGAGCAGACCGCCATCATCTACGACAGCCCGGTAACCGACACGGTCCAGAAATACACCTACAAGGAACTGCTGGACCAGGTTTCGCGCTTCGCCGGGGTGCTCAAGGGTCTGGGTGTCGGCAAGGGCGACACGGTCATCATCTACATGCCCATGGTGCCCCAGGCGGTGTTCGCCATGCTCGCCTGCGCCCGCCTGGGCGCCGTGCACTCGGTGGTGTTCGGTGGCTTCGCTCCCAACGAGTTGGCCATCCGCATCAACGACGCCAAACCCAAGGTCATGATCTCGGCATCCTGCGGCATCGAGGGCAAGAAGGTGCTGCCCTACAAACCCCTGCTGGACGAAGCCATCTCCCTGGCGACGGTCAAACCCGAGAAGTGCGTCATCCTCCAACGCCCCCAGGTGAAAGCCGAGCTAACGGCCGGCCGCGACTTCGACTGGGACGCGCTGATGGCCAAGGCCCAGCCGGCCGCCTGTGTGCCGGTGAAGGCAACGGACCCCCTGTACATCCTCTACACCTCGGGAACCACGGGCATTCCCAAGGGCATCGTGCGTGACAACGGTGGCCACGCCGTGGCCCTACCCTGGACCATGAAGAACATCTACAACGTGAACCCCGGAGATGTGTACTGGTCGGCCTCGGACGTGGGCTGGGTGGTAGGCCACTCGTACATCGTCTACGGTCCCCTGCTCCACGGCTGCACCACCATCGTGTTCGAGGGCAAGCCCGTCGGCACCCCCGACCCCGGCGCGTTCTGGCGGGTGATCAGCCAGCACGGCGCCAAGGTGCTGTTCACCGCGCCCACCGCGTTCCGCGCCATCAAGAAGGAAGACCCCAAGGGCGAATATCTCAAGAAGTATGACCTCTCGAAGTTCCAGGCCCTGTTCCTGGCCGGCGAGCGCACCGACCCCGACACCTACCACTGGGCCGTCGATCTGCTGGACCGGCCGGTCATCGACCACTGGTGGCAGACCGAGACCGGCTGGGGCATCGCCGGCAACTGCCTGGGCATCGAGCACCTGCCGGTCAAGGCCGGCTCCCCGACCAAGTCGGTGCCCGGTTACAAGATCACCATCCTCGATGAAAACGGCAAAGAACTGGGTCCCAACCAGGAAGGCATCGTCACCGTGAAACTGCCCTTGCCGCCGGGCAATCTACCCACCCTGTGGCAGGCCGACCAGCGCTTCCGCGAGTCCTACACCGACATGTTCCCCGGCTACTACTTCACCGGAGACGGGGGCTACATCGACGAGGACGGATACGTGTACATCATGGGTCGGGTGGACGACGTGATCAACGTGGCCGGCCACCGACTCTCCACCGGCGGCATGGAAGAGATCATCGCCACCCACCCGGATGTGGCCGAGTGTGCCGTAATGGGGGTGGACGACCAACTCAAGGGCCAGGTGCCGGTGGGTCTGGTGGTGCTGAAAGCCGGCGCCCGGATAGACCCCGCAACCATGAACGCCCAACTGGTGAAGATGATCCGCGAGAAGATCGGCCCGATCGCCTGCTTCAAGCAGTCCAACATCGTGGCGCGCCTGCCCAAGACCCGCTCCGGCAAGATCCTGCGCGGCACCATGCGCAAGATCGCCGACGGCGCAACCTACAAGGTGCCCTCTACCATCGACGACCCGGCGATCCTCGACGAGATCGAGGAGAAGTTGAAGGAAATCGGCTACGCCAAGAAGTAGCCAGAACAGCCGGCGTGCCGGTGGCGGGAGGTGGCCCCGCGGGAGAGGCCGGACGAACACGGCAGTGGAGGAGAGGCCCGACGGGAAGCACCCGGTCGGGCCTCTCTTTTTCGTGGCGTCCATGACTCCGGACCGAGTTGCTGATGCGCCGGGCGACCTGGGAAGAAATGGTCCTCACCAGCGGCAGTGCGCACGCTGCGGGGCCAGATCCAGGCGGGGGGCTAGCCCCCCTTCCCGGTGGTCAGACCGTGCGACCCGGAGCTCTGTACCTGGCACACAGCGGCCAGGTCGGGGCTGTCCGCGTTGCTACGCCACACCAGGGAGTGAGGGTGCCGGCGTTGCGCAAGCCGCTCCCCGTCGGTGCTCGAGCGGCGCAGGGTCACTTGGAGGT
>JARGFW010000413.1 GCA_029211085.1 Deferrisomatales bacterium
GGGTCCGCTGGGCCGTGGAGGCGACCGGAGTACCCAGCCCCGAGGACCTCCAGACATTGGCGGTCCACGGCCTGGAGTTCACTGCTACCGGAAAGGCGGCGGCCATCGTCGGCTGGATGGGGGCGCTGGCGTGGAAGGCCCGTTTAGCAAAGCATCTCACCCGCAAGTTCCCTTTCCTCCTCCTTTGGGGGCCCAAGGGCTGCGGCAAGAGTTCCACGGCCGAACAGGTTCTCCTGCGGTTTTACTCTGGAGGCCAGACGCCTTGGTCCTCCGTCACCCAGCACAAGCCCTTCACCGCCATGCTCTCGGCCAGCCTCACGAACCTCGTGCCTTTCGTCCTCGACGAATACAAAGGCTGGTCCTACCTGGAGAGCTGGCAGCGCTCCATGCTCTCCCAGGTCATCCGCGACAACTACGACGCGATGGCCGGCAAGCGCGGCAACCGGGACGCCCGGACCCAGCGCCTCTACCCCGCGGTGGCGCCGCTGGTTGTGGCCGGGGAGGACACCATCCTCGAGCCGGCAGCCCAGGACCGTATGGTGGAGGTGTTCCTCTCTCCGAAGGACCGGCAAGGGTGTTCGGGGGCCTGGCAGGCCCTGTGCCAACTCGACTTGGGCGCACTGGGCCTCGACTACCTGCGCTGGTCCCTCGACCGAACCGACGAGGACATGGTGGACCTCTATCGGGAGGTGGAGGCGGCTCTTCCCGAACGGATACGAGACCGGATCCGCCACAATGTCGCCGTCGCAGTCTTTGGGCTGCACATGTGGACTCGCTGGCTCGCCGAGCGGGAAGCGCCCCTCCCCCGGGCGGCCCTCGACGAGCACGTAAAGGCCCTGGTCCGGCTCCAGATGCAGACCCGCTACGCGAGCGAAACGGCCACGAAGCCGCCGAGCATCGTGGATCGGACGCTGGAGTACATGGCCGCCGCCGCCGAAAACGGCGTCCTCGCCCGGGGCCAGGACTTTGAACTGGCCGAGTTCGATCCCACGGGCTCCCCGGGGAGGCTCTACCTGCGGCTCCAGAAGCTCTTTCCCAGGTTCAAGGAATGGGCCATCAAGACCCGCTACGAGGAGGAGCTCATCTCCCTGGAGGCGTTCCGGAAGCAGCTCAAGGAAGAACCGTACTTCAAGGAGAGCAATGTCCCCAAGTGGTTCGCACTGGGGCCGGCCGGCGGAGGGACCAAGAAGGCGGTGCTCCTCGACTTCGAGGCGATGCTCGCCATGGGACTCGACGTCGACGGTTTCGTGAGCGGCGAAACGAAGGAAGAGCGGACAAAGTAGGTAGATTCCCCGCCACTCCGTCACATCGCCGCCCATGGACGGTCGAGCTCCCGGTCTGACTTCCTGCCCACCCTACTCCCTTTCTTTCTTACCCTCGCCACACCGCCCTATCATCCCGGAATCACGGGCCTCTTATCCTTCTTACCTCGTTCTGAGGACACACACTCATGAGGAACGTCAGCCGCCAAGATCCACGTGCACCCGACGCCCTTCAGTGAAGCTCAAGCGAGAACCTCTTGTTCATTGATAGGGTGTCAGCTGAGAAGGGTAAGGAGGGTAAGAGTTGAGCAGTTTCCGCGATTTTCAGAGGTGTGGACGGGGCAAGGCGCCGCTCTAGAGAGGTGGGACCTTGCCCTTGCACACTGATCGTTGTGAATCGACGCGGGACCTCAGACCCGCTTGGGGGACGTGATCGGCGGCCATGAGTGACCCGCCTCGGAGTATCCAAACCTTTGTAAGGATCGGAAGCCGAAAAGTCGCCCCTCGGGACGGTTCGGTGCCGACATGGGTCCACGAGGCGCTCGGTCCGGTTCAAGTACTTCGACCTGGTGGTGGAGTTCTAAACTGGCTCAGACAACACGAAGGAGAACCGTGGAAAGGTACGGGTTTTTCTGGGCGAGAGGTGCACAGGGGATTCGGGAGTCACATACCTCCGGCAAAGCCGGAGGCTTGATATTGGGGCCCCTCAAAGGGGCCGACACAAAACCCGTCTTCCTTTGACGTTGTTGGCCACCCCCAACTTCCCAACGAGGAAACCAACACTGGCGCCGCTCACGACCTCAGATTACTCCAGGTTTCGCTCTCCGGTTGATGTCCTACCCAACACGCGGGATGGCCTGCTTATGGGGTGAGGCATGCTCCCGGAACTGTCAAACCTCGACGGGGCCCCCGGCATAGCCGGGGGGTTTCCCAACTGACTAAGTGGACATCTAAGTGTACACGGGGGTGCGTTGGGTGGTGTGAGTGGACCT
>JARGFW010000414.1 GCA_029211085.1 Deferrisomatales bacterium
CCCGTGAAATCGTAACCCATTGAAATCATTAAACTCTAAACCGGACAGCAGTGAGGGGATACCACAAGACACGGCCGCGTCTTGCGGATCTCGTGACCCCGGGTGGGGTCGAGCGTAACGAGGTGGACCTCAAAGCGCTGGACTACCATTCCCACTCTTCTTCATCCCACAGGGTGTGGTCCTCTGCCTCGCCGTCCAGGAGAACGTCGTCCCCGTGCTGCGCCATGGCCCGGAACGCTGCGTCCCAACCGGCACGGGTCCCCTCCGCACGGCGCACGACCAGCCGGTCCTCCCCGGGTTCCAGTACGACCTCCGTCCCCAAGTGGCACTGCTCCAGAACCGACTTCGGGATGCGGATGCCCTGGGAGTTGCCGATACGGATGATCTTGGCGGTGAGTCCCGGCATGGGTCCTCCGGCGAGTACAAGGAATTACATTGTGGGTCCAGCTTGGACCAGGGGGCCTACTCCGTCAAGGGGCGCCAAGGAACCCATTTCTTGCGTGAAACCCTGAACACCTTGTCTCGCGCAAAGCCGCAAAGTCGCTAAGAAAGTCTGATCGTTCCGTATTGAACGGCTCACCGCTTACGGCTCACGACTTACGTCCTTTTTGAACCGCCAAGACGCCAAGGACGCCAAGAGAACCTCTTATTTTGTGAAAACCTGGAAACCTTGTCTCACCCAAAGCCAGCCACTCCGGCCCTTCTCTGTGTCCTCTGTGAGCTCTGTGAGAGAAAGGCTTTCGGCTCCCTCCTTGGCGTTCTTGGCGTCTTGGCGGTTCAAGATCCGGCTTTGCGTGAGGCGACGCCGTTCAACACCCCATGAACCTCATCGGCCACCTGATCCCAGGACTTCACCCCGCTGGCCCGGACCACCGCTTGCGGGTCCCAGTCGCGGTCCAGCACCTCCCGCAGGGCTTCCCGCAGGGGTTCCACCGTCTGCGGCGGCACGATGCGCCCGGCGCCCGGCTCGGGCAGGATGTCCCGCACCGCACCCACGTCGCTGGCCACCACGGGGGTGCCGCAGGCCAGGCTCTCCAGCACCGCGTTGGGGCAGCCCTCCCGGTAGGAGGCCAGCACGCTGGCGTCGGCGGCGGCGTAGTAGAGCGGGATCTTCTCGAAGGGCTGGCGGCCCGGCAGGAGCAGCCGCTCCCCGACGCCGGCCGCCGCGGCCACCCCCCGCAGCTCCTCGGCGGTGCCCCCCTGGGCCGCGCCGCCGACGATGACCAGCCGCACGTCGTCGGGCAGGCCCGCCAGGGCGCGGAGCACCTCGTGGTGTCCCTTGCGGTGCCCCAGGTGGGCCACCGTCACCAGCAGCCGGCCGCCCTCCGGGAGACCCAGCTCCCGGCGGCAGGAGGCCTTGTCCCGGGGCTGGAACACCGTCGGGTCGATGCCGTTGGGGATCACGTGGAGGCGGTCTTCGGCGACGCCGAGCTTGCGGGCCTCTTCCGCCATGGGCCCCGACACGCTGATCACCGCGGCTGCGCCCCGGAGTGCCTCGGAGCACTGGAGGGTCTGGGACTTCACCTTCAGGCACTCGTAGAGTTTGCCCCGCAGGGTGATGATGTAGGGGATACCGGCCTCCCGGGCGAGCCGCGCCACCCCCACCCCGTCGGGCCAGACGAAGTGGGCGTCGAGCAGGTCCGGTTTCCCGGTGCGGAGCACCTGCCGGAACCAGCCGCGCAGGCCCCGGGCGTAGAGCCGGGCATCCTGGTTCTTGAAGAATCGGGGGATGTAGAAGAACCGGGGGCGGTGCACGCGCAGGCCGTCGAGTTCGTCCTCGGCCGGCCCAGGGTCACCGCCCCGGGCCGTCAGCAGCGGGAACCAGGGGACCGGCGAGCAGACCTCGAGCCGGGTCCGCGCGGCCAGAGAGGAAAGCCGCTGGTGCACGAACACCCCCCAGGTGGGGCTGGTGCGGTTCGGGTAGCAGTAGGAAAAAGAGAGGATCTTCACCGTTTGAACCGCCAAGTCGCCAAGGCGCTAAGAAATGCACCCATATGTTGGGAACGGCTTACGGCTTACGTGTCACAATTGACCATTCCCGATTGAAGATTCACGGACCGTCTACCATTCACGGCCTGTCTGAACCGCCAAGACGCCAAGGGGCGCCAAGAAGTGCGCACCGGTTCGAAAATCTGGGTTCTCTTCCGGATCGTGTGGGTAGTTGGATCTGATTTCATCCACCACCCTCAGGCCCGACCACAACATCTTGTGGTGTAAGGGGACTTGGGCAGGTGGCGGAG